>CAYTGW010000285.1:0-3798 GCA_964437395.1 uncultured Desulfocicer sp. | reverse complement strand
CCAGTTTTGCCCGGGTTACCTTGATGTTCAGATGTTTGGGGCCACTGGCATCGGCCGTGATAAACGGAAGGTTAACATCGGTTTCCATGGATGTGGAAAGTTCCATTTTTGCTTTTTCAGCGCCCTCTTTGAGACGCTGAAGCGCCATCTTATCCTTCCGGATATCGATCCCCTGTTCTCTCTGGAACTCGCTGGCCAGGAAATCGATCAGGCGCAGATCAAAATCTTCACCGCCAAGGTGAGTATCTCCGTTTGTTGCCTTTACTTCAAAAACACCTTCTCCGATTTCAAGAACCGAAATATCAAAAGTTCCCCCCCCAAGGTCGAAAACAGCAATGATCTCTTCCTTTTTTTTATCCAGACCATAAGCCAGGGATGCTGCGGTCGGTTCATTGATGATTCTGAGCACATTCAGGCCTGCAATCTTACCGGCATCTTTTGTTGCCTGTCTCTGGCTGTCATTAAAATAGGCTGGAACCGTAATTACCGCATCGGTTACCGGTTCACCAAGATACTGTTCCGCCGTGTTTTTAATATTGGCAAGAATAAAAGAGGATATTTCAGCAGGGCTGTTCTGCTTTCCCCGGATATTAATCCTTGTATCACCGTTGCTGGCCTGCTCGATTTTATACGGAAGAATCATCTTATCCTTCTGAACTTCTGGAGAACTGAATTTACGGCCAATCAGCCGCTTTACACCAAAAACCGTATTTTCCGGGTTGGTGATGGCCTGCCGCTTGGCGATCTGACCCACTAGACGCTCTCCACTTTCCGTAACCGCAACTACTGAAGGTGTTGTTCGTCCACCTTCCGGATTTGTGATAACCTTTGCATCACCACCTTCCATAACAGCAACACATGAATTTGTTGTTCCCAGATCAATTCCGATCACCTTGCCCATTTTATTTCCTCCTTCGTTATTTCCTGTTCTGGATACCGATTCTTTATCGTTGTATATTATATTGATTCATCTTGGTTTTTTTCTTGTTTATTGTGATCCGGCTTTGCCGTTGATACAACAACCATCGCAGGTCGTATCATACGTTCATGCAATACATACCCTTTCTGTAATTCCCTGATTACCGTATTTTCCGGATACGCTTCGGACTCTTCACGCATCACGGCCTGATGAAAAACCGGATCAAACGGTTTGCCCATGGATTCCAATTGTTTTACCTGAAACTGATCAAACACCTTTAAGATGGCTTTCAGTGTCATCTCCACACCTTCCACAACACAGGAATCTGATTTTTCATCCCCTCCGGATGATTCTATCGCCCGTTCCAGATTATCAACAACCGGCAAAAGCTCCTTAATGATTGTTTCATTTGCATACTTCCGAAAATCACTCATCTCTCTTGTGGTTCGCTTTTTATAATTCTCAAACTCGGCTGTTTGTCTTAAAAACCGATCATAATTATCTTTTGCCTCCTGCTTTGCTGCCTCAAGGGCTGCAATCACAGAATCGGTTTCATCTTCCTGTTTCTCTGATTCAGATGCAGCTTTTTCGACCTCTTCCTCTATGATGTCAACTTCAACCGGGTTTTCGAACTCTTCCTCGATTTCAGTCTTTATTTCCTGTTTGTCCAAAAACAATCTCCTGATATCCTTTATTTATTTACGGTTTATGAAATACATAAGAGATGACATACACACTCGAATTCAAATACGGATCGAGATCCGTCAAAATTCAATTGAAAAATAAGACGGTATCATCCAATGTCAAGGGGTTTGGTATCATGAAATGGAAAAGTTCATGGGGATAAGTAAGGCCTGGTTGTACACTTGCTATCGAACCCCCCGGAAAAGCGGAATCATAGCATGACCGGGATCGATCCACGACACAAACCACATCACTTATCGCTGCTTCCTTCCGGACCTGACGAGGTTCGTGGGGGTCTGTTGCGTGGCGACCGGTCAGAACAATTTGCCGATCAGGGGAAATCCTCCAGAAAGAATTCAGCCCCGCATAAAGCGGATTTCGGGTAAAGGGCGCCGCTAAAGCCCCGCCTAGTACAACCAGGTTCACACTCTATAGTTCCAATCCGGCATTTTATCAAGAGAAAAACATGGAGCAAAGTGTCTTGACAAAGCAAGACCGGTATCATACTGTATAAATTACTTTTATTGTGTCACATTTGATCATTTTTTAACCCCATGAATCCATACATGCCTACATCAATCAACAAACGAGCGGACTGTGATTTTCTGAAAAAAGTGAAAAATACAATCCTCGCCTATAATATGGTGCAATCACGAGATTCAGTTCTGATAGCGGTTTCCGGAGGTCCGGACTCCGTGGCACTTCTTTATGCCCTGCACCATCTGTCCTCCTGCTTGTCTCTGAAACTAGGAGTCGCTCATGTTAACCATCAACTCAGAGCCGAAGATGCTGAGATAGATGAACAATTTGTCCAATCACTTGCCCGGCAAATGGATATGCCCTTTTATCTGAATAAGTGTGATGTTCATCAATATGCAAAAACAAACCGGTTATCTTTGGAAGATGCGGCACGAAAAGTCCGGTATGATTTTTTTTTCAGCACATTACAAAAAAACAAATATACCCGGATTGCTACGGCACATCATTCGGATGACAACGCTGAACTCATTCTGATGAATCTGATCAGGGGCAGCGGCAAGTCAGGGATATCCGGTATTCCCCCCATTCGCCAGAAGATCATTATCCGTCCCCTGATTCAAGTTTCCAGAAAAGAGATCATGACCTTTTTATCGGAAAACAAACTGCCATACCGGCTTGATCAGACCAATCAAGATCTGAGCTTTACCCGAAACCGCATCCGGCATCGCCTGATTCCTGAACTTCAATCCGGTTATAACCCCAAAATTATGGAAGCAGTAAACCGGATGGGCTTCATTATTCAACAGGAAGAAGAATGGATAGAAAATATGGTTGATCATGAAACCAGCAGGCTGATCGTTTCAAGCTGCGACCAGTCGATTCGGATTTCCATTTCCAGTTTTATTGAAAAACCAATGCCCCTGCAGAGAAGAATCGCACGGAAAATTACACAAAAAGTAAAAGGGAATTTACAAAAAATCACCCTGAGGCATATTGACGAAATCCTGCTGCTCATCTCCAAAGCGATAGACAACAGTCAGCTTCACCTGCCGGAAAATCTGCTGGTCAATATTTCCGGAAATCATGCCTGTTGGAGTATCTGGAAAAGAGTTGCGCGTCCGCCGAAAGATAATCAAAAAAAGCCGACAGACCTTGTCTTCTGCTATACGATTTCCGATCTGGATGGTTTACCCAAAACCATTATGATTCATGAAACCGGTGTAAAAATTCAGTTTTCGATTCTATCCAGGATAGACGTATCTGAACCTGATCAACAGCATAAAAATGTTGCGCTGATGGATATGAACCAGATCCATTTCCCGCTGACCATCCGCAATTGCATGCAAGGAGATCGATTTACTCCACTTGGTATGACCGGAAGTCAGAAAATCAGCAAATACTTTATCAACCATAAAGTGCCCCGGAAAGACCGCGCAGGAAGCCCGCTTCTTCTCAGTGAAAACCGGATCATCTGGCTTGCAGGATATCAAATAGACGACTCGATTAAAATCACACCGGAAACCAATACGATACTGAAGTCAGAACTTTTTCTTGCTTAATGAATAATGATGATTATTTTATATACCTGGTCCGCAGATATGAAAAATATCAGCATACAGGATCTGAAAAAACTGTAATTTTTTTTCATTTTCTGTCATAAAAACAAAAGAGCCAATTTCAAAAGTCTGTTGTTGTAGTTCCGGCGAAAACTAGAA
>CAYTGW010000284.1:0-3818 GCA_964437395.1 uncultured Desulfocicer sp. | reverse complement strand
TCCAGAAAATTTCCGGATCCTGTTCTGCCCATCCTGGTTGCTTGCTGAAATATGGGTCATATTTGATCTGCTCTTTATCCAGAAGATCGCCATTCTCCGTAAACATCAAGGCCCTCAGGCTCTGTGTACCGCAATCAATCGACAGAAGAACTTTTTCCATGATTACCCTCCCTTAAAAATTGATCGTTGCATGGTCTGAATACTTTTTATCGCACTGGAATTCCATGGGCTGATTTCCACAATTTTTCATATGCGGTTTTTTCATCGCTCCATTTCCGGTCATCCCAGGAAAGTACCGGCTGACAAAGTTTCTCAATACGATCCATATACTCTTTTCCACCTGCTGGAGTCAGAATCCCGATTCGGACACGCCGGAGCAGAAGATCGGAAAGATGCCTTATTTTTTCATGCTTTGCAGCAAACCTGATTTCCGCCCATATGGTGTTAGTGCCAGGAATTTTCTCCAGATCTCTTGAATCCGAACCCTTCACAACATCGGCTGCTGATAATCCATACCGGCCGTAGAGTCGTCGCCAGATCTCTTTGGAGATCATATCCTGTTCAGAAAGATTCACCGGAACCTTTGTAAAAACAGCCTGGGAACGAACGATTCTTATGGATGATGGAAGAAACGGTTTGGCCGCTTTTAATGTGTCAAATGCCATTTTGCGAAAAGTCGTCAGTTTTCCCCCGGTCACGGTAACCAGTCCCTTATCCGTCCAGATAACACTTTCCCTGGATTCTTTTGACGGTGAAAGGTTCCCCTTGCTTAAAACCGGCCTTATTCCGGCCAGAGTTGATAGACATTGATCTTCGGATATGGGAAGAGAAGGAAAATGAACCCTCAAACCTTCCAGGAGATAGGAAAATTCCTCATCACTGATATAGGGTTCATGAGACAGATCCCGACCGTGATCCATATCGGTAGTTCCTACCAGAATACCACCCTCCCATGGAGTTGCAAAAATCGGACGATTGTCTTCCGGATGTATGAAACTAATGGCTTTGGTTAGGGGTAAAGCATCTGAAGCAAGAATAATATGACTTCCACGCAGCGGTCTGAGGTGAAGTCCCTCTTTTGGTGATGGGTGAAGCTTTTCCGCCCAGGCTCCGGTAGCATTGATGACCGTTCCGGTCTGTACTTCAACCGATTCACCTGTTTCAAAATCACTCAGGGTGACACCATAGACCGAACCTTTGTTATCCCGAAGGATTTCCTTTACCTGTGTATAATTGAGTGCGGTTCCGCCTGCAAGGACAGCTTCATGAATCAACCGTAATACCAGCCGCACGTCATCCACCTGAGCATCAAAAAAACTAAATCCTCCGACCAGTTTGTCCTCTCTGACTCCCGGAACCATCGCGATAAATGCTTTGGATTCAAAATAGGTATGCTGCTTTTCATGGGCCATCAGCCCGTATATGGAAAGTCCAAGGCTGAGGGCCTGTTTCCCGGGTCCGTGATCGCTGTAAACCGGAACAAGAATTTCCAGAGGTTCTATTAGACCCGGAGATTCTCTTAATAATCGTTCCCGCTCATGTACAGATGTCCGGGTCAATAAAAAGCGGCCTTCCTTTAAATACCGAAGACCTCCATGAACCATTTTTGAAGACCGGCTGGATGTCCCCCATGAAAAATCATTCTGTTCAACCAGAAGCACCTTCAATCCGATCCGGACAGCCTCTCGAAATACTCCAGCACCTGTAATACCCCCGCCGATCACAACCAAATCCCATTTTTTGTCTATTTCTGATAGTGTCATTTTTTTTCTTCCTTGATCGATCCCATAGACTGCCATATCCGCAAACTTTCCTTCATGACATTCCGGACGATCTGTTCTGTTTTTTCTCCATTGTTTGTAATATCTTCCTTGAGAAAAGCGTAGTATTGTCCAGAGCTTTTTCTCGCTTTTGACAACCGGAAATAGAGTGTTCCCAATTTCCGATAGATTTCAGCAAAATCATTCAGGATTAAAGGATAAATTAAATTCTTCGAGTATTTGACCATTAATATCTGAAGTTCCCAATCAAATATTGTGAACGCCTCCGCATCATCACCCAGCTGATCTATTTTTTCCAGATGATTTAAAAAACGTTCCGGTGCATGCCGGACTGATGCTGCTGCACATGGTGGAAGAAGATGAATCCGGAAATCAAGCAGGTTTGGAATAAAGTCAGAAGGAAGAAACTCCGCATATTTTGCCATTGTTGCGAGCATCCCCACACCGCCTTCACACCAGTAATCATTGACGATTGTCTGCTTTCCATGCTGAATATTCAGCCATTTTTCTCTGGCCAGACGTTGCAGTGTTTCTCTCAGTGTAGGTCGTGTTACACCAATCTGTTCTGCCAGAACCCGTTCGTTGGGCAGTTTCGATCCTGATGGATAGGTATTGTTCAGTATGGATATCAGCAGCCGGTGTTCAGCAAACTGTTGCAGCTTCATGGGCTGCCCATTTTCTTGTTTCATTCAAACGCCTCCGTAAACTGGTAAGAGGTCATACCAGTTGCTGCATCAAAAATCAATATTAAATTTTCATTCCGGATCATTGATTCTTTTTTCTTTATTTCAAGAGGAGATACTGATAAGGCATGGTATCGCATTAAACCCACATGGTTTGTAATAATCAGATGAAAAAAACAGTCTTACCGCCCATCATTGCACTGATCATCGCAATGATCCTGTGGGCAAGTTCCTTTATCGCACTGAAACTTGCCATCCAGGATTATGATCCCATGGTTGTCATCTTCGGCCGGATGATTGTAGCGAGTTTCTTCTTCCTTTTTATTGTATATCGTTTTAAAAAAATAGAACTCAAGCGGTCGGATCTGAAATGGATTGCAGTGATGGCCCTTTTAGAGCAATGCTTATATTTTCTGTTTGAAATACGAGCCATTCAGAATACAACCGCTTCTCAGGCCGGCATGATTACAGCAATCCTTCCATTACTCGTTGCAATCGGAGCAAAAATATTTTTAAAGGAGTATCTGAATTGGCAGACGCTTGTCGGATTTGCTGTTTCCATAACCGGGGCTGTATGGCTGAGCTTAAGCAGCAACCCGTCTCAGTTTGCCCCGGACCCCCCGCTTGGAAACTTTTTTGAATTTTTGGCCATGGTGTGTGCTACCGGCTACACCCTTATCCTGAAACGATTAACCGCCTTTTACCCTCCCCTGCTGCTTACGGGTATTCAAGCGATCACAGGCTCCATTTTTTACCTGCCATTTCTGTTTCTTCCATCGACCCGTCTTCCCGATGAACTGCATCCGATTCCATTTGCGGCAATCCTGTACCTTGGAATTTTTATCACCCTTGGGGCATACGGCTTATATAATTTTGGCGTGAGCAGAGTTTCTGCCGGCAAAGCTTCAGCGTTCGTCAACCTGATACCGGTTTTTGCTGTTGTATTGGGATGGTTGATTCTCAATGAAGCGTTTACATTTCCCCAATATTTTGCCTCCGGGCTTATCCTTTTTGGAGTATTGATCAGCCAGGCCAATCCAGGATTGAAAAAATACGCAATCCGCTCAAGAAAACTATCGATATTTTGATTTGGAAATCAGATATTCAAGGTATCGTGATTTCACCTGGTCCTGAACAAGAGCCTGCTTTATCGGTGACAACTTTATGATTATTCCCAGAATCGCAGCCATCATCCGATGACTGAACAATGCCTGATTATCAAAAATAAAATGATGCAGCTTCCCCCGCTCAATCGCCATAATCATGGAATTGTGAATTGTACTTAATGGTGTGACCACCCGTGCCTTCCTCAGATCCATGGAGATCGATTTCGTCTTGCAGTTCCGGGCGCATA
>CAYTGW010000283.1:0-3860 GCA_964437395.1 uncultured Desulfocicer sp. | reverse complement strand
AAAAATAGGGGTAGTTAATTCCGGAAAAAAGGATTTTTTTGGAATTGTGATTTTTCTTCAACCATTGAATCGTTTCCGGGTATGGGTAATAATGCTCGGAAGTATCCACAAGATAATTTCCCCACAAGGGTATTCTGGTTCCATCCATATGGATGGGGGATAATCGAATATTTGAAATGATGGTGATCAGTATCAAAAAACAGACCAGTATTTTTTTATGACGCAGATCGTATAAAAATTCTTTAGATAGTAAGATAATCAATGGCAGACTGAAAAGATTGAATCGGCTATACCCGGAATAGATGTTATTTTCGATGGCATAAAACAGTGAATATGCGATTATGATTGAGAGGGCAAATGACAGAGTCAAAATCTGACGCTTTTTGATAAATATAAAGCACCCTGCAGTAAATAGAATACAAAAGAATCCGAATTGATCAAAAAAGGATTGAAATATAACCGGATAAATTTCAAACTTCGTCAGGTTGCTGATCTCAAAAGAAGTGTTTCGGCTTGTCCCGTGGTAAGATCGATACAGAAGATATATGAATACCGGAAGCAGTGTACATAGTCCAATATACAATTCTCTGAACCCGTTTGACAGAAAATTTTTTTTGCAACGGATGGTAAGACACATCTGATTGGCAATCCTGAAAATCACAAAAAGAAGAAGGAACAGCAGGGTTGTTTCCTTGATGAATCCCAGGGTGATCAAGGCATACCATGCAGGTTGCTGTTTCAATTTTTGAAAATCATCGTTCAACAGCGACTCCATCTGAAAGCATACAATCATCATGAAGACCACAGCCGGCATCTCCAGGTAAACAACAGATGAATAATAATAAACAAGGGGCATCGTTCCGATGGCGATTCCAAACATCAGATTCAGAGTACGATCTTGCAATGGGCGATAGCGTTGAGTTAGCCATGCAAGTAGGATTGCAGAGAAAAAAGGAGTGACTCGGTAGGAAAATTCTATATATAAATTGTCAAAGAAATTTACAATGATCGGTAGGATAACCTGAAATGTTCTCGGGAAAAAGGGATAACGGAGAATTTTTGAATGAGATACCTGTTCGGAAGCTCCGAACAAAATAAAGTAGCAAAGGACACCAGCGCCAAAAACAATATAATATTTTGATTTACGGAAAGCCGTGAAAAGAAAAAGACCTGTCAATAGGATAAAAGGAAGATGAAAATTAATGGTGGCTGTGACTTTTCTCGCAAAATCCAGTATCACCATGATATGGTAATCTTCATCTCCACGCATGGGGATGGCCGACATAAGTGTACGGTGATTCAATGACAGTAAGATCAGAAAAAGGATGAGAAAGGAAATGAAATCATAACGGTTCAGTCTGATTTGTAATTCACTGCTTGAATAGTATGCAAAGAACAATGCCATTCCAATCGTTGTAATCAAAAGCAGTATTCTGATAAACAGTGAATGGGGAATTGTCCAGTAAGGACCCGCAATATACGCAAGGGAAAAAACACAGAAAAGGGAAGAACCCGTGAATTGCCGTGGAAAAGTAATCATATGATAAAAGTCTTTTTTCATAAAAGTCTATTTTATTAAATCGAAATTCCAAAGAAAAGCCGATATGATGGGATATCTCCTAACATATCAATGTCTGTTAACGGAAATGCGCATTTTATATAGGCTTGGCTCTGTCGATCCGGCCAGATGTAAAAATAAATCCGGTACGCTGTTTCAAGAGACGCAGGTGCATGGGATTCGATACCATAATAAAAATGCTCCATGATACCAGCTTCCAGTTTAATACCCAGATGCATGCGTTCAATCTGTTTCGTTGCATCCTGAATCCGGATAAACGGGTTGATCCGAAGCTCTCCATAGGTCCGAAGAAGCCTCCTGGTTTGAATTTCTCCGGGATATCCGGAAAATGTGCTTTGGCTTCCAATCAGATCGTACATATACAAGGACACCTTGTTGTTTTCAATACCTCCAAGATAGGTGAATCCGTCCATACCAAAACCAAGGGAGATTTTTCCCTGCCAGTATGTATCCAGTTGATGGGCGCCTATGCGGAATTTATACACCGGACTGTCCTCAGCATAATACATCTCATAATTCTGAAAGATGATATCCGGATATCGGTTGATCAGGCAGTCCATACCACCATTCACAGAGAAAAAAGGCTGCCCCAGTCTGCCGGGACTGAAGCTGGAAACCTTTTCAATGTGCTGCCAGTCCAGACTCATAATATTTCCCCGATGAAGCGTTCCCCAATCCGCTGAATCAGCAAAGAAGTATGGAACAGAATATTTATATTCATACCGGGATTCTGATTCGAGTATTCGATGACGATAGGTAAGCCACACATAGTCGTAATTGGAAAGCTGGTAATCTAGCATGGTGGTCAGGCTATACTCATCATACAGATCGGCCTGATAGCTGAAGCTGTTTTCATACTCATGAATGATTTTATTGAAGGAAACGGTTTCCGAGAGTCGGAACTGCCAAAGGGCAGCCTGCAGCCAGATGCTTCCGGTGGGGTATATCCGGTCAAAGGTGTTTGAAAATGTTTTATTGGCAGTTCCTTTGAGATTCATGGAGAAATTGCCAGGAGCATTTCTGCCAAAAAGAGATACACTCGTAGACATGGCAGGTGTCGTCAAGGGTATGGTTGATTCTGTTTCTTCCAGGCCTATAAAGGCGGATATTGATGGGGTAGCAGTAACAAAGGCAAATGATTTTGCAGGAGGATCTGTCTGGCTTTCAGGAGATTGTACGGGATAAGGGTTGTCATTGAATTGCTGGCAGGTCCGGACATCTATTCCTGACAATCTGGAAAAGGGCTGATGCAGTTGAAAAATCCGGTAGTGCCCGTTTTGAAAAACCGAGCAAAAAACAGTCGGCTCATTGTTGTGAAATTCGATGGTTGGAAACCGGATGCCTCCAGGGACATGGGTAATCTGAAACCATTGAAATTTGTCTTCCTTCAGATCACACCAATAGAGCTGGGGAGATCCGGAGATTGTACTGACAAATAACAATCGATTATGGGTTGCGGCAATACAGTCCGTGATATCGGCGCCCATGTTTTCCCATATTCGTTCAAGTCTTCCATTTTTCAGGATGGCAGCGGTTTTCTGGTTTTCCTCTGCCAGAGATAAAAACAGGATATCGGGTGTTATCATGGAAACATGATGGACAGCCGTATGGTAGGGAAAGGTTATCAAGGGAACGGACAAGCCTTTTTCCGGTTTCAGAACAAGGGTTGTTTCACCATTTTTATATTCTGCATAGACCAGGGTTTTATTCTGTACATCAAATGCCATGCATCTTTTTCCATATGTAACCTGCTGCACCCGGCCTTTTGGGTCCATCATGAAAATATCAAAATTAGCAACACCGGTATCATGGTTGTAAATGGAACGGTTAAACCAGATATCCCCGGTGGTTGTATCCTGTTTCAGGATCATACCAGTATCCTTGATCACCTGCTGGATCTCTTTTCGATCGTTTTTCATTTCAAACAGGTCGAACCGATGATAATCATGCCTCCAGTTTGCAATCACAAATTTTCCATTACCGGCAGATCGGATTTCTGTGTTGAGAGGCCGCTGGTTATCGGGGAATAAGGCAGTGCCGTTGATCGTAATTTCTGGCTTTGGAGAGTATTTTTTTTTAAGATCCGACATCCATTCGAGATATAATGCATTCATGGATTTTCCATAATACATCTCAAATCCTTTTTGAAAACCCATGGACCGAATATGCCGGCATAATGTTTTAATAGATCGGTCAGGATAGTTTTTTTTCAGGTACAACATCAGGTGAAATCCCTGGTTGTATACCAGTTCATTCTCTCTATCGTTACCCTCAAAACGCT
>CAYTGW010000282.1:0-3870 GCA_964437395.1 uncultured Desulfocicer sp. | reverse complement strand
TGGTGCCGGAGGGGAGAATCGAACTCCCATGCCCTTGCGAGCGGAGGATTTTGAGTCCTCTGCGTCTACCAGTTTCACCACTCCGGCATGATTTTTGGCTTTATAAGTGAATCCACAGGGATTGTCAATAAGGAACGAAAAGAAAATGAAAGGGTAAAAAGCAAAACATGTGTCAGGAAATCCATGATAGAATATCATTTTTTGGCTTTGTAACAAGATCAACACTCTGTTATATAATCTCAGGAACAAGCTGACTCCGGTTTTTTTTATCCCCATTGGATCAAGAGTCAGACTTGCATTTTCTGAATCTCAAAAAAACATTTCATTGTGATGCCGATGATTTCAAAACTGAAAGAGATAGAGCAACCTTTGTTGGATGCCCTCGAAACCATTATTACCTTTATAAAAGAAACGACCGGCAGAACCCCGGATCAAACAGAACTTGCCGGAGCATTGAAGCGATATTTTGTCATGAAGGAAATCAAAGATCATATTTTTATGGATCCGGAAGATTGAGGTTTATAAATTGAACCTGATAATACTATTCAAGAAAACGCCTCCGGCCTTAAAAGTGATGACAGGAGCTATTTTAATCAGCTTTTCCGGGGTCTATGTAAAACTCTCCCAGACCGGCCCGACAACCACCGGATTTTACCGGGTGTTTTTCGGAGGGATGATCCTGCTTTTGATTTCCTTGATTTCAAAACACTCATTTGGAAGGAGTCTGAAAACAACATCGCTGTTTCTGCTGGCAGGATTTTTTTTCGCGCTTGATCTGTTTACGTGGCATAAAAGCATCCATTATATCGGACCGGGCCTTGCAACCATTCTCGCCAATTTTCAGGTTTTCTTTCTCGCATTTTTCGGAGTGGTTTTCATGGGAGACCGGTTGAATACCAAGCTTGTACTGACAATTCCCATTGCTGTGCTCGGCCTTTTTATGGTCGTTGGTATTGAATGGAATCTGCTGGATACCAACTATCAAAACGGTGTTCTGCTCGGGCTTGCAACAGCGGTTTGCTACACCGGCTATATCCTGACCCTTCGGAAAATACAATTCCAGCATGATTCTCCGGCTCCAACGTTTACCCTGTCCATGGTATCGTTTGTCACGGCAATTATCTTAGCCGGTTTGGCATGGCTTCAAAATGAGCCCTTGAGCATTCCGAACCTTCAGAGTGCTTTCTATCTCATCCTGTATGCCACATTCAGCCAGGTTTTGGGCTGGCTTTTTATTATCAACGGTCTGGCCTCTATCCGAACCTCAACGGCTGGGCTATTGCTGCTTTTACAGCCATCTCTGGCATTTGTCTGGGACATATTATTATTTGATAAGATAACAACAGCGGTGAGCCTGACTGGAACCATCATCACACTATGGGCCATCTATTTAGGCTCAACAAGCCAGAGACGGCAACCGGTTTCTGATACTTGAAAAACATTTTTCCAGGGAGGATTTATGAAGGTTTATTTTCATCCGGATTTTTATCAAGTTTACGCAACAGAACCTGCAGCCGATCCTGGCCGTATGGAATCCATTGTTAATGCGATCCAAACAGAAGTGGAATTTGTAACACCAAAACCCGCCAAAGAATCGGATATTGCCCTGGTGCACCCGGAACAGCATATTGCATGGGTCAAAAAACAAGGGCTTTATGAAATCGCCTCCCTGGCAGCCGGCGCAGCCATCGAGACCGCAATCTCCGGCCTTGAAAATCCATGCTTCGGGTTGATCCGCCCGCCCGGCCATCACGCTTCAGCAGATTCATGCTGGGGGTTCTGCTATTTTAACAATATGGCGATCTCCATGGAGGTTTTAAAAAAGAACAGCCGAATTCGAACCGCCTATATCCTTGATATTGACATGCACTATGGTGATGGAACGGAAAACATCATGAGAGACAAAGATTATATTACGGTTCACAATATTGAGACCAATGATCGAAAACTGTTTATGAAAGAGATCGAGGAAGCTATGGCCATCTGCAAAACAGATATGATTGGAATTTCAGCTGGATTTGATAACCATATCGAGGACTGGGGAGGCGTTCTCCACACTTCCGATTACTTTGAAATCGGCTGCATGGTCAGAAAAGCCGCTCAACGGAACAAGGGCGGTTGTTTTGGCCTTCTGGAAGGTGGTTATAACCATAATGTGCTGGGGCAGAATGTTCTGGCCCTAATTCGCGGGTTAACACATCATGGATAAAAAAACGGTTAAGGAGGTTTCGCTTTGACACTACTCTTCTGCCCCTGGAAGTGTCGCAACTTGTGCAGCATCATAGGATTCATAATATCCATCCTCATCCATGACAATCACGGAAAAAGAATATGAAGAATCACTATTTAATCCTGAGATATCAACGGTTAAACGGTTTGCTTCCCATGATAAAACTGGTTCATCCAATCCATATTGCGTAACTTGATACCTTAAATTCTCTTGTGTGGTTTTGAAATCTGTTGCCGGTTCCCAAGTCAGGGTGCAGGAGTTTTCAGTGATTTCACTCACCTCAACATTTCCCAATCCTCCGGGTGTTGGTTTACGAGAAACCGCGACATAGACAGATATATTCGCTACATCTGTACTCGAATCCCTGACCAGAACATTATACTCGGTTTCCGTATTCGAACTGTTTGCTATAACAGGAAACTGGCCATCTTCTATGGTTGCCCAATCCTGAATGACAATCCCATAATCTTCTGCATCCGCAACCGTATTAATATTATCCCGGCCTGAGCTCACGACCTTATATTCCAGCTCATCCTGAACCGTGCCATTATCCGTGGCCGCAGGCCATTCCAAACCCAATGTGTTCTCTGTTTCATTAACAATTGTAATCTCCCCTCCGATCACCGGAGCCGTTATATCAATTGTTTTCTGAGATGCCATGGGATAAGCGCTCTGTCTCCAGGCAGCATCCCTTACAATGACTGTAAAATAATAGGTCTGACCATCGGCGAAACCGACAAAGCTTAAAAACAGGGAATCAATATCCCGATGCCATTGGATTGCCTCAACCTCTTCTGTTTCCGGATCATCATAGGTCATGACTATCCCGTTTGCCAACGCATTGTCCAGGGTGTCGAGATTGTTTTTGTTTGAGGCAAGAACCTTATATTCCAGATAGGGCGTAAAAGTATCCGCATCACTGGCCCTTGTCCAGTGCATTACCATTGTATTCGAAGTAACATCCGTAAAATGGGTGATCTCTCCGGGTACGGGAGGAGAGTTTTCTGTATTCTGGCAAGAAAAAACCAGAAAAGACAACAGGAGAACAAAAAAAAGAGATGGAAATGGTTTTCTTTTTATTAACATTATCTATTCCCAATTGGATTAGAATACTTGAAAAATGGGTAGATCAGACATAACATATCACTTTTCTCAATTCTCGAATCACGGCAAACCAAAAATGATTTTTTTTATATAAAGTCATGATTTCTATCTGATCCTAAACTGACATATCGCTTAATAGATGTTTTTTCAAGAAAAATGTGAGACCGAGGCTTAAAAAAACATACAAAGTTTTTATAGATAAACACTGTTAGCCTGAAAATATCCTGACAGCAAAAGCAGGTAGTCAATATGACATTTAAATACCTGCGACAAATTGATAACAATCTTTTTCATCGGATTATAGAATTATGATTTTAATAAAAGACGGAGATGCGACTGCAAATAGGAGGAACTTTCAAAATATACTTCATTATCTGATAGGGCCGGAACCAAAAAAATAGAATCGTTGAAATCGATTACAACAAAAAAGCATGATGCTGAATCAGTTGAAATTCAAAACAGAACCAAGAAAACAACCCTTCCCGCCGTCTGCTGCACTGTTGGTTCCTATTCCAGCGGAGTTATTATTTCCTTCA
>CAYTGW010000281.1:0-3968 GCA_964437395.1 uncultured Desulfocicer sp. | reverse complement strand
AAGCATTTCATGTTTTTCAAAAAAGTTATGATCCGGATCAGGGCGGATTTGGCCTTGCGCCCAAGTTCCCTTCGCCGTCCATTTTGAATTTCATGCTGTTTTATGCGCACTGGAAAAAAGATCATGCTTCCGGCCAAAGTGCCGGAAATATGGTTTTCCACACACTCAAATCTATGGCAAGAGGGGGGATCTATGATCAATTGGGAGGCGGATTTCACCGGTATTCTGTCGATGCGGCCTGGCATGTGCCGCATTTTGAAAAAATGCTGTATGACAACGCGCAACTGGCATCCACCTATCTTCTGGCTTACCAGATCAGCGGGGATCAATTCTATCTGGATGCTGCCGAGGATACCATCCAGTACGTTTTACGGGAGATGACCCATCCGGAAGGAGGATTTTTTTCAGCCCAGGATGCAGACAGCCTTCCGGGAACCCAGACCGGTTCTTCATCGGAACATCAAAAGGAGGAAGGCGCTTTTTACGTCTGGAAATATGAGGAAATCCAAACCATCCTGAACCCGGGAGCGGTTCCCATTTTCCGTTACCTGTATGGTCTTGAACCAGGAGGGAATGTCGTATCCGATCCATCCGGGGAGTTCAGAAATAAGAATATCCTGTATGCCCGGCATACCATTGGGGAGGCAGCAGTCTATTTTCACCAGCCTGAATCCGAAGTTCTCAGGATCATTGCCGATGCAAAATCCGATCTGTTGAAACACCGGTCAGAGCGTCACCATCCTCATCTCGATGATAAAATCATTGTATCCTGGAACGGTTTGATGATCTCTGCCCTGGCGAAGGCCTATCAGGCAACCAGCAAGCCGGTTTATCTGGATGCGGCAAAAAATGCCGCACAATTCATTCACACCCGGTTGTATGATGAACAGACAAGTCAACTGTACCGGATCTGGCGGCAGGGGGAGCGGAAAATTCCCGGCATGGCTTCTGACTATTCTTTTTTAATACAAGGTCTAATTGATCTGTATGAGTCCGGCTTCGATTTCCGGTGGCTGGAATGGGCGAAAAGTCTTGCCTCCGGGCTGATCGAACTCTTTTTGGATTCTCAGAAAGGCAACCTGTTCATGACCCGTGAGGATCATGATCAAAATCTGCTGCTGCGAATCAAGGAAGAGGGGGATAATGTTCTTCCGGCAGCCGGTTCCATTGCTTCTCTGTCTTTATGGAAGCTTTCCCTGTACACGGGAAACAATGATTTCCAGTCCAAGGCCCGGAAAATTATGATATCGGCCTTTTCCAACCCGGATCTGCATCCTGCTTCCGCACCGCAGATGCTGGTTACAATGGGAACCATCCTGACCCGTTCGGTTCAGATTGCGATTGCAGGGGAAAAGACAGATCCATTTTTCAGATAACCACTTGAAAAAAACCGTCAGGTCTGGTTTGATCAGGAAAAAAAGGAGAGATACCATCAAAACAGCTACTCATTACACCGTCTTTCTGGTCATTGCGGTTATTTTATCCGGTTGTGTACACATTGATGTGGATACCGGTGCCCGTGGCGGGCCGAAAATGTTTCATCCTTCGGCAAACGAGCTGAAAGGTGTTCCGTCGGATGCCCTGCTTGTCGAGGCAGACCAGACAGTGAAAGATATGGTTTTCCGGACCAATCTGATCCGGGAGGTTGCCGAGCGATCCAGGCCTGCTGTCGTGAGTGTGTATGCACAAACCAAGACGCCGTATCGCATCCATCTTCTGCCGATTCCGTTTCTGGGCCCTGGAATCGGTGTGCAGTTGCCCGGCATTGGTCTGGGTTCCGGGTTTTTTATCCATTCCTCCGGGTATCTGTTGACCAACAATCATGTGATCGAACGAGCGGAAAAAGTAAAGGTGAAAACCCAGGATGATGTGGATCATGAGGTGATCATTGTGGCCCGCGATCCGGAATATGATATTGCCCTTTTAAAGGTTGTGGGGGAGGAGAAGAAGTTTCCGGTGCTTCCCATGGGAAATTCAGATGAGGTGGATTCCGGCAATATGGTGATCGCCGTCGGCAATCCTCTTGGCCTGGGGCATACGGTCACTTCCGGTATTATCAGCCACACCGGACGGCATCTTTCCCGGATCACGGAAAAAGAGGGCCGGCAGATCAATTTCATTCAAACCGATGCAGCCATCAATCCGGGTTCATCCGGCGGCCCCCTGATAACGCTTACCGGAGCCTGGGTTGGCATGAACACAGCCACGGCCACTTCAGGAGAGGGAATCGGTTTTGCAGTACCCAGTTCTCAGGTACGCGAATTTCTGGATATGATCCGGAACGGAACCTGGGAAACAAAATCAGGGGAAGATCGTTCTCAGACGGTGAAATAGTTCAGTGTAAATTTGCATACAATCATAGAAAATCTATCATGTAATCTCATGATTGTATGTTCCCTATCACGTACCGGAATCAAAAAAAACGATATCCCTGAATGCAGTGGTTATGTCACATTTGTTGACAAGTATAAAAGTGCCCCTCCACTAATTAAACAAAATGGAGAGTACAACCAATAGTCATATTTTGCGAAATTGCTTCCTTATATCTTATTTGAAACCAAGTGCCCAGAAAATATGAAGAACTGCAATAATTGCGAAAGCAGCTGTTAGAGCGATTGATATGATTTGCATAAATGGATTGACAATGCATTATTGCCTCTTCATGATTTCCAGCCTTATCGCGGTCGACGGCTTTATAACTTTTGTATCCATCTACAACCTCGTCGAGAACTGCATAATTTATTTTATGTCTAGATTCAGGCTTGTTTTTTTCCATTGATCCTTGACAGGTTGCCCCAATGGTATTTGACACCCTGAGACCATAAAGATGCTGGACTATCACTCTCCCTCTTCGGGCAAAGGCAAATAGCCCCGTTTCCCCAAATAGGTTAAAATGAATCCCCAAAGCAGGCATGTCCCAGAGACAACACAGACTCTTGACCACACTCCTGATGCTGACTCGAAGAGAATGCTTGTCAAACCTGCAACCACAGCCACAGGGATGGACATAGTGAAAAAGGATGATGCTGCCTGTTGAGCTCGAACAGCCATTTGTTCGAATTTCTCGACTGTCGGGAAAAGGTCCTCTGGATTGTCTGGCTTTTTTCGTCTGATGACCAATTGAAAGATAGCGCGCAATAAGGCTTTTCCGATCATAGCAAAGGCTATGGCTTGAAGTCTTGTGAGCCAAAGTCCGTAACCCAGTAAAAGGATCAGGAAAAGTGGAATGAAAATGAAGGCTTGAGCACTCTCGGAAAGACCACCCAACAACCGCGAGACAAGCCAAATAGCTCCCGGAATATACACAAAAGCCCCGAACAATACCATGATTTGAACACCGACGCTTTTCGGTTGGTATAATACTCCGAATGAGGTCTCTCTTTTGCCTTGATTGTCATCAGCCATTTGATCTCCTCCAAATTATGATCAAAGATTATTTTCTAAACAGTGATTTCAACTCATACTTTGTTCCCTGCTGATCATACTCGGACGGTATCATAAAATCAATTTATCAAGCAAAAATCAACAGAACATCCAACCCAATTATACCCTGGTTCAAAAGGTTGTGTTCACAATATCATTGACACATAAACACCCTTCGCATATAGTCCGACATTAAAAAAATCAAGATCTTATCCTTATCCCTCCTCGGATATAGCTTGAAAATATACCGGGACAATATTATTCACTGCGAGGACGGGATGACTCCGTATGCCCAGGGCCTGTTTGATGGTGTTTTTGTAATATCGAAAGAAAAGAAAGGGGAAGAGAATTTATGATTATGAAAAACAATCGGATAGCAAAGGTAACGTTCGGGGTAGTCGGAATTATAACAATTTTAATCCTGGCGTTCATTTTACAGCCAGATATCATTGACCCGGCGGCGTATACCCCCCTTAAATCGCAGGAACTATCAGGGGTACTGGCATCAAACAGCCTTTTGCAGAAGGCCGAACTTTTGGCTCAGG
>CAYTGW010000280.1:0-4024 GCA_964437395.1 uncultured Desulfocicer sp. | reverse complement strand
CCCGGTCATGGGGCAGACTGATGTATATTCCGGCTGTTGAATCGTGATATTAATATCCTGTTTGCCATGATACTTGTATTCGATTGGATCCAGAACATCGGACTGTATGACATCAGGACTTTCCAATTTATACCGTATTGTATTTTCATATGATTTGTTCATTGAACACTCCTTGCCTGTCTCATCGGTTCACCAGCCTGTTTTTTCGGGCATAATCTCTTTTTCAGAACCCCTGTCATAAAGAATAAAAGCAAATCTGTCAAACACCCTTGACACAAAGAACGATTTCTGTGTAATGGTTCATCATAATAACTCATACTCTGTAAAAAATTCAGGTGTCGCCCATGACTTCCATTGACGAACAGATACTGCGAGCAACCAAAGAAATTATTGTAAAATTTATTGAGGTTGGAAGAGTCTCTCCAACCAGTTTTGACGAGTCGTTTAAAACCGTCTACAAGACCATCTACGAATCCGTAAAACAAACAGACCGGCACCCCTCTCAGGAATAAACCAACCCCATAAACCGACCAGCGGGCTAACTGGTCAACGGGCAAACCGGCAAACCTATTCTTCAATGCGCTTCCGCCCAGTTTCTGCCGCTCTGGATATTGACCTTCAGTGGAACCTTCAGATCCCATACTCCTTCCATGGTATGTTTCACAAGTTCGGAAATCGCCGCAAGTTCCTCATCCGGAACCTCAAAAACAAGTTCATCATGAACCGAAAGAAGCATGGCCGATCGATAATTACCTTTTGTCAGGGCATCATCCACCTGAATCATGGCCAGCTTGATCAGGTCTGCCGCTGTTCCCTGAATTATTGTGTTGATCGCGATCCGTTCGGCTACCCCCCGGAGATTTTTATTCTCACTGTCAATATCCGGAATATGACGGATTCTTCCCAACAATGTACTTGAAATTCTGTCTTTTCTGGCTTTCTGAAGAACTTCCTCAATATAATCCCGGACACCGCTGTACCGTAAAAAATAGTTGTCGATATAGGTTTTTGCCATTTTCTGGCTGATTCCAAGAGCCTTGGAAAGTCCGAATGGACTCATCCCATAAATGATTCCAAAATTGATGGCTTTTGCCTGGTTCCTGACCTCCGGTGTGATAAAAGACGGAAAAACCTGAAACACTTCAGAAGCGGTCCGGGTGTGAATATCCTCATCATTGATAAAAGATTCGATCAGAATCGGATCATTGGAACAATGGGCGAGGATTCGAAGCTCGATCTGGGAATAATCAGCGGAAACAAGGCTCCAACCCTTTTGCGGGATGAATGCCTTACGGATCTCCTTGCCTTCCTCCCCCCGGATCGGAATATTCTGGAGGTTGGGATCGGAACTGCTGAGCCGTCCGGTCGCGGTTACGGTCTGGTTGTATGAGGTGTGAATCCTTCCGGTCTCCGGATGGATCAGATCCACCAGTGCATCCGCATAGGTTGATTTCAGTTTTGCCAGGGTTCTGTGCATCAGAACAAGCGCCGGCAGTTCATGCTTCTCGGCAAGACTGGTCAATACCTCCACATCGGTTGAATGCCCGGTTTTTTTCTTGGTTTTTTTCTGCACCGGAAGGTTGAGTTTTTCAAAAAGAATGGTTCCGAGCTGCTGAGTGGAACGGATATTGAATTCTTCGCCCGCAATCCTGTATATATCGGATTCAATCTGCAGCAACCGTTCCTCAAAGGATAGGGAGAGTTCCTTCAGCTTTTCCACATCCACCATAATACCATGATATTCCATATGCATGAGTACCGGAATCAGGGGCATCTCCACGGTTTTCAACAGTTCCAGGGTTCCTGTTTCCTGCAACATCGGATACAGCTTTCCGTAGGCCAGAAACGTGATATCCGCGTCCTCACAGGCATAGGTAACTGCCTTTTCCACAGAAACCTTTGAAAAGCAGATCTCTGTTTTTCCCTTACCCGCGACCTCCTCATAGGAAATCATGCGGTGCTCCAAATAATCCAGGGCAATCTGATCCAGGCTATGCGCTCTTTTAGCAGGATTCAGCAGATAGGAGGCCAGCATGGTATCAAAGGCAACTCCGCGCAGGGTAACACCGTGCCGGAGCAGCACCATCCAGTCATACTTGATGTTCTGACCGATCTTCTGTATTTTCTCACTTTCCAGAACCGGCTTCAACCTTTCCAGAACAAGGGAAACGGAAAGCTGTTCCGGTGCGTTTTCATAGTCATGGGCAACCGGGATATACCAGGCCTCATTCTCCCGGTAGGAAAAGGAAAGACCCACCAGTTTCGCTTTCATAGAATTTTTGGAAGTGGTTTCCGTGTCCAGGGCGAAAATGGATTGTTCACCCAGTTCCGATACCAGACGATCCAGCGTTTCCATATCCAGCACCGCAAAATACCGTTTATCCGACAGATCGGTTTCCAAAGGGAAGACCTGCTGGAGCTGCCTGAACTCAAACTCCCTGAACAGTTCAGACAATGCCTTTTTGTCCGGAGCCGGCAGCCGGAATTGATCCGGATCGAACTGAACCGGGACATTGGTATCAATCGAGACCAGTTTTCTGCTCAAAAAAGCCTGTTCCCTGAAATGGATCAGATTCTCCTTCTGTTTCTTCTGCGGAATGGTTTCCACCTGCTCATAAAGCTGATCCATGCTGCCATACTCCTGGATAAGCGATATGGCTGTCTTGGGTCCGATTCCCGGAACCCCCGGAATGTTATCGGAAGAATCACCGGAAAGCCCCATGATGTCGATCATTTTCCGGGGTTCAACACCATGGGATTCCTGAATTGCTCTAATATCAATAATTTTATCCTTCATGGGGTCCCAGATATGGGAATGCTCCGTAACCAGTTGCATGAAATCCTTGTCACCGGTCACCATGACAACCGAAAAACCTGCTTTTTCCGCAAGACCGGCAATCGTGCCGATCATATCATCTGCTTCAAATCCTGTTTTCTCTATCACCGGTATGTTGAATCCTTCTGCAATCTTTTTAATACAGGGTATCTGGACGGAAAGGTCATCCGGCATGGGGGGGCGATTGGCTTTATACGCGGGAAAAATGTCATGACGGAAGGTAGGTCCTTTGACATCAAAGAACATGGCTGCGTGTTCCGGTTTATGGGTATCCATCAGCTTCAGTAACATCTTGGTGAACCCGAATATGGCATTGGTAGGAAACCCTTTTGAGTTGGATAGATTCCGTATGGCATGATAGGCGCGATAGATATAGGCAGTTCCGTCTATCAGATAGATTGTTTTTTGTGGTTTCATGATTTCCTTATCTGTTATAATCCCAGTTCATCGGATACACCCTTCATGGCTTCCAGGCTGATGCCGATAAAATCCTGGACCGGGATATTGATTTTTTCACACTCCAGAATCCTTTCCCGGCTGACGGCTCGAGCGAAATGAGCGGTTTTCATCCTTTTGGAGATCGATTTCACTTGTACGCTGCTAAGTTTCTGATCCGGATACACCAGAGCAGTTGCAACGATCAGCCCGGTAATGCTTTCCGCGCAGGTCAGGGCATGCTCGAACCTTGTGGAACGTTCAAGCCCCAATCCCTCGGCATTGTGTTTTTGAATGGCATTGATCACTTCCTCATGAACCCCTTTTTCCATCAGGATTCCGGCTGCCTCCAAACCATGCCTTGCCGGATCTTCATCCGTAATCTGAAAATCCAGATCATGAAGAAGACCTGCAATTCCCCAGACATCCGGGCTCTCATTCAATCTCTCTGCCAGTGCCCGCATAATGGCTTCTGATGCCAGGCAATTGGAGATCAGTTTGTCATTTTCCAGATGCGCATGCAACAGCTTCAGGGCATCATCTCGTGTAATGCCGGGGTCTGAAATACAGGTCATATTTTTTCTCCGATCCGATAAATCATGGTAACTGCATCTGGAATTGATGTCTATATTGAAAAAAGGCTCTTTTGAATCGTTTTTTTTCCAGATTCAGTTACCCTGTCCGGCAAATGAGGGTGTAATTAAAAGTGTTGGGTTTCAACCTGAATATGGATAGCGCTACGCTTCACTGCGT
>CAYTGW010000279.1:0-4042 GCA_964437395.1 uncultured Desulfocicer sp. | reverse complement strand
CGGGCGGCAAAACGGATAGCGAAACTGCCGCAGCAGGTTAGAAAATTACTTTTCATCCTGCTTGCAGAAATTGAACTTAAAGGGCCAGTGCGGGGCAACTGGCCGAATTACAGCAAGCTGGATAAGAAAAGACATCATTGCCATTTAAAGATAGGTCAACCGACCTATGTTGCCGTATGGCAGGTTGAAAACAACGAAACAAAACTGGTTGAGGTAATCTATGCTGGAACGCACGAAAAAGCACCATACTAAAAATGTAACCATAACCTTTATCGGGCCTGAAAAAGAAAAGGACAAAGCGATCAGGGCCATGCGCTCTTTTGGTTTTGAAGATGCTACAGGATCTATACCTTGGCGTGAAGTCTTTCCGGAATTCGAGGACAATGCACAGGGAACAGCTTTAGCCGGTGCGCGGTATAAAGAAGGGTTTACGCAAAGGAAACTTGCCGAGCTTGCCGGTATTCCACAACGTCATATTTCTGAAATGGAGAACGGTAAACGGCCAATCGGTAAAAAGAATGCCAAAGCCTTGAGTAAAATTCTGGATATTGATTATCGGTTGTTGTTGTAGTGATTTTTTCCCAGATCAAAGTCAAGTGTTGGGTATTGATGGCGGTCAAATAAAAGAGGGTTGGCTTGTTAAAGCCAACCCTTTTTTAATGAATATATATTTTCAAAACCTTGCGGCTTTGTTTCCACCTGGCGTCCCCAAGGGGATTCGAACCCCTGTTGCCGGCGTGAAAGGCCGGTGTCCTGGACCAGGCTAGACGATGGGGACAAAAGAACGTCTCTAATTTGGTGGGCCGTGCGCGACTCGAACGCGCGACTCTCTGCTTAAAAGGCAGATACTCTACCGACTGAGTTAACGGCCCTATAAACAAAAGGCTTTTAGCGGTTTATTCCACCCTTGTCAACCGAAAAAGGGCAGGGGTTTTATTTTTTTTCAAAAAGGCCGGAGGCTCTACTCTCCGGCCTGTTTCCTGAAGTTGAATTTTTTATCCATGAAAGCAATCCCCGTAGATCACCTCTATCAATGACCCATCTTTCTGCTCAAGAATCAGTGCGCCGTTTTCGTTGACATCCCGTGCAACACCTTCATAACTTTCCTTGATGGTAACAATTTTAACATGCCTCCCAATGGTTATGGTGTGCTGTTTCCATTGTGGGATGATGTTTGCCGGCGGGGTTACGGACAGCATGTTTTGAAAATCGTCCAGAAAGGTGGACAGCAGTTTTCGGCGATCAATGCGGGTTCCGAGCAGTTTCTTCAGTGAAATCGCATTCGGCTCTTTTTCCGTGGGATCGTTGTTAACATTAATGCCGATGCCGATATTCACGTATGAAAGCTTGTCCTCCTCAACCCCCATTTCAGACAGCATTCCGGACAGTTTCAGATTGTTCACCAGGATATCATTCGGCCATTTTACCTTTGCATCCAGATGGAACATCTGCTGCAGAACCTTTGCCAGAACAAGGGAGGCGGCAAAGTTGATGCGATGGCCGTGAACCGGAGCCAACTTCGGTCGCAGAACAAGGGTAAAATAAAGACCGCCAGCATCTGAATGCCATGTGCGCTGCAAACGGCCTCGTCCAATGCTTTGAAATTCTGAAATAATAACCGTGAAATCAGGGCATCCCTTCCCGGCCATTTCCCGGGCAACATCCATGGTGGATGATAATTCCTTGAAATAATGAATTGTGGATTCCCGGCCTGGAAATTCCCAGGGATAAGGGTTATCCGGTTCATGGATGAGCTGAATTCCGTTGCCGGCTGTCCGGATCTCATAACCGGATTCCTGAAGCTCAAGAATTTGTTTTCCGGCAAATTCAAGGTCGATTTGCAGTTCCTTACAGATAAGGCTTTCTGTCACTGCTTTCTGATTCTGTCTGAGAATCAGGAGAATTTTGCTCTTTATTTTATGGTTTGATGTTTCAGGAATGTTCATTGTCCGATCATCCAATCGAGCTAATTTCAAAAGTATATTATCGTCATTCCAGCGAAAGCCGGACAGTGTTGCTACCGTCATGCCGAACTTGATCCGGCATCCAGCATTTACCCAACAGTTTTGATTACACCCCTTTCTGGACACCGGCTTTCGCCGGTGTGACGCTTTTTGATAGTTTTGAAATTGGCTCAATCGATAAATAAATTCAGTCTTTTTGATCCGGTTCCGTCAAATACCGGATCGGGAGAGGGTATTGGAGAATCGTTCAGGAGTCAAGCAGAGAGAGCTTCTAGAAACGACGTTTTCTCAGGTTTCCATAATTTTCCAATTTTGGGATGGGTTTTTCATTTTCCAGTTTTGGGGTGGGTTTTTCATTTTCAAGCTTGAACTGTTTTCGAATTCTTTCCAGAGAAACCAGCCGGCCTTGTCTGGAAGAGGGGGTAAGAAAGGATTTTAATTTTTGCTCCAGTATTCTCGGGTGCTGCTCATTACTGATGGCAATCACACCTTCAATGATAATTTTCCCAAGGACCAGTTCATGGTTTGTTCTTTCCTGGATATTGGCAGCAAAAGGAAGAAAGAAAAAGTTTGCAAGTACAGCCCCGTAAAGTGTAGATGTGAGTGCTACCGTAACTGTTTTCAAGATCATGGATGGATTATCAATACCTCCCAGCATCGCAATCAGACCGACAACGCTTCCAATAACGCCAAAGGAAGGACAGATTTCCGCCAGGATCCGCAATACACGTTCAATATCATCTCTCCGCAGTTTGAAAAAATTGATCTCCGTGTTCAGCAGATCCCTGATCTGGTCTGTAGAATATCCATCTACCAGATATCCCAGCGCTCTTCGCAACAGAAGCATGGATGCCTGTTCTTCATCCTCTTCAAGTGAAAGCAGTCCTTTGAGTTTTCGTTTTACAGACAGGTCAACCAGAATTTCGATGATTTCACTCTCTTTTTTTAAGGGGCGTCTGTAGGATCCGGATAAAACCATGTAAACCATTACGAGCTTTTCCAGCCGGAAGCTGACCAAGGCAGCGCCGAAGGTTCCGCCCAATACAATCGCCATCCCGGAGAGGTTGAAAAACAGGGCTGTATTTCCATTCAGCAGAAAACCAAAGAGGAAAAGCACAACACAGATTGCAAATCCTGTAAGGTTCCGGTGCGTCATTACCTGTTCAAAATATACGTTTTTTTTTCGTTTCATCTTTGGTTACCTTGCTTGTAAGATCAATATAAAGATGGTCTGGTATCCACGATTTGAGGAGATTCAAACGGTTCGATCAATTGCCATTGTGTGACCCTTGGCAGTTCTTTTGTGATGACGATTTCGACTCTTCTGTTTCTGGATTTCCCATCCTGGGTGCTGTTGTCCGCTATCGGCAGGTAGGAAGCATGCCCTGAGATGAAAAAACGATTGCCGGGAATCTTCATCTCTTCGATGAGGAAACGGGCGATTGTACTGGCTCTGGTTACGGATAATTCCCAATTTGTAGCAAATATTTTTGAATGAATCGGATCATTATCCGTATGGCCGATGACATTCACGATGTACGGTGTTTTCTGAATGATACCCGCAATTTTTTCCAGAGACTGTTTTGCCGAGGGTTTGATCTCCGCCATCCCTTTGTCAAACATCAGGTCTCCCGGAAGGATGATCCGGACCGCCTGGTCAGATACCAGATCGATATTGTCGATATCCATCAAAGATCCGGGTTTCAGTGTAATGCTTTTTTCAGCAGGTTTGATATCTTCCGGATTTTTTTCCACGCGGGTGTTGGAAGGAACAGGCGTTGTCTGTATCTCCTTGGTTGTGGATTTACCTTTTACTAGAGGTGTTTCTGTCTTGGCAGAGTAAAATACGTATAAGACCAGAAACATCACGAACATGGTCATCATCAGATCAGACCAGACAATAGACCAATGGATGGTTTTGGGTTTATGGGATCGGGAAAAAAGATCCATGGATATTTCGTTTGTATCAAAGGAGAAGGGTTTCTGATCACAGAGGATTTTATTGTTTTGATTATTTTTCATAATAATGGAGATGCACATTGGTTCCTTGTTTTGCTCCTTACTAATATCGGATTCAG
>CAYTGW010000278.1:0-4119 GCA_964437395.1 uncultured Desulfocicer sp. | reverse complement strand
CTACTACCAGGTGCTCGGCGTCAGCCCGGGGGCGAGCCTCGACGAGATCGCCGCCATTTCAGGAAAGTGATTCAAGACAATGAATAAACTGTTGCAACAATTTTCAACATTGCCCACAATCGCTTTCGAATATGTGAGAATTCTGTCAAAAGAAAGGGCGTCACGACGATTGATTCAGCAAATTATCAAATGCCGGAAACCGGTTTACCTGGAAATCGGGGCCGGAGACAAAAAAGGGGCAAATGGATGGCTCACAATTGATATTACACCCAATTGTGATATTTTCTGGGATCTGCGTAAAGGAATACCCTTTCCTGACAATTCCATTGCCAAAATCTATTCCTCCCACTTTCTGGAACATCTCACATTTAAGGAAGGAGCAACATTTCTCCAGGAATGCCGGCGGGTGATGTCTCCGGGTGGAGAATTCTCGATCTGCGTACCCAATGCTAAAATATATCTGAATGCCTATTTCCATCCGAAAACAATCGCAGACCAAAAAATACCCTGGTATGAGCCCGCCCTGAATCACACCACCAATATTGATTATGTGAATTACATGGCATACATGGACGGCCATCACAAATATATGTTTGATGAGGAAAACCTGATTTGTCGGTTACGACAGAACGGTTTTCACAGTGTCCAGCAAAGAGCTTTTGATCCGGAGCTTGATCTACCGGAACGTGACTTTGAATCGATTTATGCCAAGGCCAAAGCATGACAAAATACAATAGAGAAACGATGAATTGGGTATTATGGAGAAACACCGAATTATCGCCATATGCCAGATCTTGCAAAAATAATGCTTCATGGCAACTACTTGCCTGATGAAATCATCCGTCAAAATTTTGGGAAGATCAACAATATCTCAGAAGCACTATTCACGTTCTCTTTCTAAAAGTATAGGGGCTTGTCGGTGAAAATTTTTCATTTCAGCACATATGAAAAAACTGGTGGGGCTGCACGGTCAGCATATCGACTTCATCATGCCTTGCGCTTAAAAGGGCATGATTCACGTTTTATCGTTGGTTCAAAGATTTCGGACGACTGCACTGTTTGGGGGCCTCCGACCCGCCATGCAAGGACCAGCTTAATTCTAAGCCGATATATTGAATACCTTTCTGTCATTCCTTACCGCAACAGGCCCAATATCTATTTCACGGCAGCCCGGTTTTCTCCGAAACCATTTCAATGGATTAAAGACAGCGATTCCGATGTCATACATCTGCAATGGATCGGCGATGGCTTTTTCCGGATTGAATCCCTGGCAGAAATAAACAAACCAATTGTATGGACGCTTCATGATTCATGGGCGTTTACAGGGGGTTGTCATGTCCCGTTCGACTGTAAACGATATCAGGACAGTTGCGGGAAATGCCCTGCCCTTGGATCCAGCAAGATTGCAGACCTTTCCATGAAAATTATGCGGAGAAAAAAGAAAGCATGGAAAAATTTGAATTTGACACTGGTTACCCCAAGTAGATGGCTTGCGGAATGTGTTCAATCAAGCAGTCTGTTTCGCAATCGAGAAGTTCATGTGATACCCAATGGTATTGATATCAATCGTTTCAAACCCACCAACCGGACCGAGGCCCGAAAATTTCTCAACCTACCGACGAATAAAATATTAATCATGATCGGTGCGATTGCCATTGATACAGATAAAAACAAGGGTTTACATTTACTGCGGGAAGCAATCAGTCGCTTCATTGAAAAATATTCTGCAGAATCGATCGAGCTGGTAATATTTGGCATGTCAGCGCCAAAAAATGACGCGGATATCGGTGTCAAAACGCATTACATCGGACGCCTGGAAGATGAAATAAGCCTGTCACTGTTATATAATTCAGTTGATGTTGTTGTCGTACCATCACTTCAGGAATCTTTTGGACTTACTGCGCTTGAAGCCCTCTCATGTGGCACCCCGGTAGTTGCTTTTAATACAACCGGCCTCAAGGATATTATCAGACATAAAATGACCGGGTATTTGGCAAAATCATTTGAGGCTGAAGACCTCGCCAACGGAATCTTCTGGGTTGTAGAAGACCAGGACAGGTGGGAAACGCTGTCAATGAATGCTCGAAAACATGTGCAGCAATACCTTTCGATAGATATTGTTACTGACATGTACATCGATCTGTATAAAATGAAAGCATAATCATCCGGTATTTGATGAAAAATAAATTTACTGTAATTACCCCTTGTTTAAATGCTGAACGATACATTGAAGACACCGTACTTTCTGTCCTGAATAACAAAGCTGTCGTCAACAACGATATTGAACTGGAATATATTATTTGTGATGGCGCATCAACAGATCAAACCATCCCAATAATAGAAAAAATATTTAGTCAAGCAACATACAATCACATACAGCTAGAGCTGAGATCAAAAAAAGACAGTGGTATGTACTCTGCATTGGCAGAGGGTCTAAAAAGAGCTACCGGCAATACAATATCATATTTGAATGCAGGGGATCTATACTCGCCTCATGCTTTCGAAATTGTAAATACAGTCTTTTCGGAATCAGAGATAAAATGGATTACAGGGCTAACAATTTTATATAATGAATATAACCATATGATTGGTGTCTGGCTGCCGTTCAAATACAGACGTCAACTGATTCAATGCGGTTTTTATGACAGCCGTCTTCCGTTTATCCAGCAGGAAACAACTTTCTGGAGAAATGATCTTCTGGCTTTGATTGACTTGCAGAAACTTGCATCTTTACAGTTTGCCGGAGATTTTTATTTGTGGAAAAAATTTTCTGAACAAACTGATTTATTCATCATAGAAGCTTGGCTCGGCGGTTGGAAAATCCATCAGGGACAGATCTCCGCTGATCTTCAGTCTTATAAAAAAGAAATGCATTTATTAGCAAAACGACCAACAATTTCCAACTATCTCGCCTATATTTTTGATAGATTACATTTCCTTTTACCAAACGACTTGAAAAAACGTTTGAACAGAGAAACAATCATCCGTTTTGATCTGAAACAACAGAGATATACCCTATAATTCCAATGCAGACTCAAAAACCCAGACCTCTCATATCCATTATCACCCCTTCCTATAATCAATCCGATTTTATAGAAGAAACCATCCAGAGTATCCTTTCACAGGACTACCCCAACAAAGAGTATATTATAGTAGACGGGGGCTCCACGGATGATACCATATCGATTTTAAAAAAATATAATCAGCAGGTCACCTGGATATCGGAAAAGGACAAGGGACAGACAGATGCCATTAATAAAGGTTTCAGAATGTCAAAAGGTAAAATTTTATGCTGGCTTAATTCTGACGATGTCCTTTTGCCTGGAGTGATCACTAAGGTTGTGGAATGCTTTATGACCAATCCGGAAGTGAAACTTGTTTATGGGAAATCATACTTCACGGATAAATACGGAGATATTATCGGGAACTATCCAACGGAACCATTCAATTACAAACGACTGGCAATGTTCAACTTTATTTCCCAGCCCTCGGCTTTTTTTACAAGAGATGCATTTTACAGCGCAGGTGAATTGGATGAATCCCTTTCTTACACAATGGACTACGACCTCTGGATTAGAATAATAAAAAATTCTAAAGCGTTCTATCTTACAGAATATCTTTCCAACAACCGACTGCATACTGCCTCAAAAACGATGGACGATATACAAGCTTTGCCCAACAGCAAGGAAACACTGAAGACTGCTTTCAAGCATTACGGATGGGCTCCGGCAAATCGGGTTTATGGGTATTGTTATCAGGTTGCCGAAAACATGGTAAAAAAATATTACAGAATGTCAAAACCGTTAACGATAGGAATTGCGGTTTTTTTATCCCTGATCAAATATTTTCAGATGAACAAGTATATCCGGATCGCCGATATCAAGATGCTGAATTGGGAATATATAAAAAAGATGGGGCTCCGGTGGAATGAATATTATAGGACATATTAAAACGACATTTATCGGTTGGCGGTGGTGTAATCAAAACTGATGGATAATCGAATTATGTGGGAGCGGCTTCCAGCCGCGATATGGCTTTTCCCATGATATTAATCAAGACAGTACTGTCGCGGCAAGATGCCGCTCCCACAATAAAACGAATCGAAACCCAACACTTTTA
>CAYTGW010000277.1:0-4124 GCA_964437395.1 uncultured Desulfocicer sp. | reverse complement strand
ATTTTCTCTGTCTGAACAACTTCAGAATAATCGGTTTTCTGGATTGTTTTGGCGAGGGAATGAACTGCCGGCGATTCAACCAGAACCGGTGTGCCCCCATTTTCAGTAACAATCTGTGCAACCGCTCTGAAAAATTCCGGGTGCGTAATGATTGCTCTCTCGGTTTTTGAAGGCAGTAACAGGTTGGGTTTCAGAATAACCCGTTTGTTGCTGAACTGAGCTGGATGAAAATCAATATTATTCAGGCTTTCCAGAATCTTCTGTTTCAGAATTTTATTGGAATATTCAGTACATTTTAACACAGAGACAGTCGACATCTTACCTCCGATTTGACCAATTGATTATGACTTCATAGCCAATTTCAAAAGTCTGTTGTTGTAGTTCCGGCGAAAACTAGACACGAAGTGAAGCGTAGCGCTATCCAGTATTTTCGGCTCTTTTCTGTGCACCGACTTTCGCCGGTGTGACGCTTTTTAATAGTTTTGAAATTGGCTCTTCAAATTAGCTCCTAGGTTTGACCCCATCTCTTACCAGGCTTTTTCTGCAATACATGACTGCAACTTCTTTCAGCTCTGCGATGAGTGTATGATAATTGGTTTTCACATGATTTGTGAATAACATTTCCGGACGCATCAGACCGATAATCGACGATATGAAGAGCCTTACCGTTGGTTCAATCGGTATATTCCAGAATTCCCCCTTCTGAATTCCTCTCTCCAGGCAACCTGTAATAAAGGTGGTTAAACGATTCCGTTGTTCTTCGATATTTCTGGCGCACACGTGTTCAAAATTTCTCAACCTTGCAGGACGCACGCTTGCAACCAGATATGACTCATTTGGCATTTCTGCAATATAATCAAAATGCATATGGATGAGATTTTCAAGATTTTCAAATTCCGACGCTGTTTTGATTTTTAAAGATTCCAGTCGTGAAAAATATTCAAAAAAAATACACTCAATCGCCTCTGCAAAAAGTCCATCTTTATTTTTGAAATGATAAAAAATAAGCGGTTCGGTCACATGAGACAGCTCAGCGATCTTGAGCGTGGTGGTCGCATCATAACCACGTTCGGCAAACAGCCGGATTGCCTCTTTGATAATTTTCTGTTTTTTCTTCATCCTATGGATCAAACCCTGTTTTCTTATGCTTTCTGAACCATCGTTATATCGGATTTATGTCTAAGGGAAGGTAAACATAAAATGTACTCCCCTTATCCGGTTCGCTTTCAACCCTTATTTTGCCGTTGTGAGCCTCCAGGATGCTCTTCACAATGGGAAGTCCCAGACCGGTTCCGGTAATGTATCGGGTTTTTCCATTTTTCACTCGATAAAACCGGTCGAATATTTTTGGAAGATCTTCACTGGGGATGCCGAAGCCTGTATCACTGACGCTGACACAAAGATGCGTTTTCACGGTTACCGCAAGGATCGTTATTTTACCGTTTTCCGGTGAATACTTGATCGCATTGGTAATCAGATTGGAAAAAACTTCTTCGATATTGCTTTTATTGGCCAGTATCGGGGGAAGATCCGGAAGTGCATCCAGTTCCAGGGATATCCCTTTGGCTGCTGCCGCCTGCTGAAAAAAGGCCACCTGATCCTCCAGCAAACTGCAGATATGAAATTTTTCCTTTTCCTGTGTGATCAATCCGGATTCAATGCTGGCAAGATCCAGAAGCTCAGTGGAAAGATTGCTGAGGGCATTGATTTTTTGAGATGCCCGGTCAAGGATCTCCTTCTGCTTATCTGTGACCGATCCGGCCAAACCATCCAGAATCACTTTTAACTGCATACCAATTGAATTCAGGGGGCTTCGAATCTCATGTGCTACCATGTTCACAAAATCGGTTTTCAACTGATCGATTTTTTTCAGTGCCGTGATGTCACTCATCACTGTAATGGATCCGAGGTTGCGATTCAGTCTGTCACGAAAAGGAATACAACGCACACTCAGTATATTTTTTCCAAGTTCCAGCTCTTCTGTAATATCTGAAAATACTTCCGAAGGCATGGCCAAGGCCTCATCAACCATCCTATCAATTTTTTCATTTCTCACAATTCCGGAAACAGGCTGTCCGATAACATCCTGTCCAAAATAATCGATCATTCTGAGAAAGGCAGGGTTGGCCAGGGCAATATTCTTCTGTGTGTCCGTCGCCATTACACCACCTGTGAGCTGATTGACCAGAACACCCATCCGGGATTTTTCATTAGCAATATCTTGCAGGGTACTGATAAATTCGACAGCCTTGGCAATGACTATGCGGAGATCTTGAGGTTCAAAAGGCTTTGGGATAAAATCAAAAGCTCCTTTTTTCATCGCCTCGATGGAATGCTCCAGTGTAGCGTACCCGGTAATCACAATCACGACAGAGTATGGGTGGTTGCTTTTCAGATAGGGCAGAACCTCCAGACCTGAAATCCCGGGCATCATCAGATCCAGCAAAATGATATCAAAATGATTTTTTTGAATCATCTTCATGCCGGCTTCACCTGTTTCGGCCACAGCGACCTCAAATCCTTCCTGAGTCAACATTCTGTAAGTGACATCACGGATCCGCTTTTCATCATCAATCACCAGAATTTTATAATTCAACTTTTTTCCTGCTTCTATACGATCTGACATTATTCATGATTCCTTTTCAGGTTTTATGAAGGGGAAATTCAATCAAAAAGGTAGTTCCCGTGCTGTCTGTTTTTTTAACCGAAATATCCCCGCCACTCTCCTGTATGATCCCGTAGGCTGTACTCAGCCCCAGGCCGGTTCCTTTACCCAGCTCTTTTGTGGTGAAAAACGGATCAAAAATATGGGGCAGATGTTCTTTTGAAATACCGCTTCCCGTATCTGAAACCTCCAGAAAAGCTTTTCCTGCCTCCCTGTCACAATATGTCTGCAGGGTTAATGTCCCATTGCCTTCCATTGCATCCCCTGCATTCATTACCAGATTGATGATCACCTGGTTGATCTGCTGTCTGTCCACATTGATCATCATCACCTCATCGGGCATTATTTTATTGATCTTTATATTGCCAAACAGCTTCTGTTCATGAATCAAAGAAAAACTTTTCACAACAACCGAATTGAGATCGATCAAATCTTTGGCTGGATTGGACTGGCGACTGTAGACCAGCAGATCCTTGACAATCCCTTTGCACCGATGAACATCTTCAATAATACAATTAAGATCTTCCCGGATCGGATCATCCTTGTCGCGGCTCTCAAGCGCCATATTTGCATAAAAAAGAATCCCGGTTAACGGGTTGTTGATTTCATGGGCAACACCGGCAGCCAGTTGACCGATGGAAGCCATTTTTTCCGATTGCATCAGACGTCTCTGGGTTTCTTCCAATTTTTTTTTCACTGCAATCTTTTCCCGCAGATCGGTATATATCCCCATTGTCGCGACTTCTTTATCACCTTGATAAATAATCGCAGCCGCAATTTCACCGGATATTTTCTCGCTGTTTGAATTGATAATATCCACCTTGATATTGGTCAACTTTCCTCTGCCGCCGTAATCATCACTCCGGAGTTTTTTCATGATTTCTTTTGCAACTCCGGGCGGATAAAAATCCCTTACCGTTTTTTTCTGAATAAACTCACGAAATGAATAACCAAAAAGATCTTCCGCCGCCCGGTTCATCAGCAGGACATTTCCATCCATATCCGCAGCAACAATACCGCTTGCAGAACTCTGTACAACCTTTTTAAAAAGATTCTGAACCCCCTTCAATTCTTTTTCCAGGGCTTTGACCTGAGTCACATCCCGGATACTCTCCCGAAGGTAAGCAACCTCACCTTTATCATCCAATATCGGTGAAAAAACCCGGTCCTCATATCTTTCCTGGCCATCCTGAATCACGCGCATCAGGATGGAGCGTCCCGTTTTTTCGGTGATCACCTTCTGAAAAGGACACTGCATAGATGAGCAGGGCACACTGGATTGAAAAAAATGCTCATGGCATTTCTTTCCGACAACTCCCTTTTTGCTTCCAAATTTTTCCAGAAAACTTGAATTCACATCCAGAATATTCTTATCCAGGTCTAGGATCAGTGTAGGGTAAGAAAGTGAATCAAAGATTCTGTAGCGCCAGTCATTTTCTTTTGAATTGCCTTTGGCCAT
>CAYTGW010000276.1:0-4133 GCA_964437395.1 uncultured Desulfocicer sp. | reverse complement strand
GAGCGGCATCTATCGGGATATCCTGTTCATTCAGACAGACAACAAAGCCCGGCCGGAGTTTAAAATCCGGGTGGAAGGATACATTGAGGAGTAGAATTCGGAAACCGGCGGGGAAAAAACAGATCACTCCTCCTCTTCAGGTGGAACATGCTCCTTCTCCTCAGGCAGAATGTACTCTGGATCAGGGGGTTGGTTTTTCCGGTAAATATTTGTAGTTACCTTTCTGCCGCTGATGATCATCAATACCGCGGTTTCATCATTAATGAATTTGAATTTATTGGTAATGGTTTTTCCGTAATAATCCACATCCCAATTGAATTCATTTCTGTCCGGATCATAGGAAAATGAGTGGGGTGTTTCAAAAAAAGAATACGATCTAGCGGTTACTTCATCAGGCGTAAATTTGTATGTTCCATCCTGGTTTTCTTCCAGTTTAAACCCTTCTTCTTCGGCCTTAAAGTCATCTGCACTGCGCCAGTCGCCTTCCCATAATTTACGGACATCGGTGTTCCCGGTTTGAACAATCTCGTCCAGCAGCGGAATGTCTTCTACATACTCGATTTCCATGTCATAAATCTGTTTTCTGATTTCTTTGATGTCTTTTGGATTTTCAACAATTTCCTCCCCGATTGATTCCTGAATGTTTTTACCCGGAGAGGAAGTTTTTTTAACGGATTTCCGGTTATCGGTTTGACGGACCGGATTCCGGAGTGAAACATCGGATTTGTGATTGGTTTCTGTTTTTGGAAGGGTTTGAGGAGATGAAATGGAAGCCGGATCTTTGGTAAAAAGCCGATGATATACAGTATATCCAGCGGCTGCCAAAAGGAAAAGGCAGAAACACCAAATTATGATTTTTTTTTTCATAGGTATTCTTGATTGTCTTGTAAAAGCCAGAATATTCATTTTTTAACAATAACCTGTCATATGTCATAAAAGAATGCCAGCACTTTTCCGGTATTTCCGGATAAGTGCCGGCATTTGGAATCATCTTTACAATCTTGCATCAAATCAAAGTAAACGGCTGAACTGTTTCTAATTTATATCATCAAATTAACGATATATATTATGGCTAACCATGACATTCCAGATCATATTGGCCAGAATGACTGATCCGTCATAGGTCGGATGGATATCATCGGATTTGATGTGGCTTGGGAGGATATTGGGCCTAGGATCAACAAGATAGGCCTCTACCGGTGATGAACCGAAAATAGCCGGATAGGCATTGGTATAGCAATAATCGATGGCTTCATTTTTCTCCAGCTCAGCGCCTTTTACATGATAGTATCCCAGCCACACACAGGCGTCATCCAGACCTCTGACATACATGTCATCCAGCATGTTTTCCATTTTGTCCCCGACATAATCGACCACATCGATACAGCCCTGGGTCAATGGATCGGCGTTACAGTCCATGCTGCCTTGCAGGATGTCGTTTGCGCCGCCGTCTGCGATGACGGTTTTGAGTGTTGTCCGGCCGAGTGCTGTGGCCAACTGGCTGTCAATGGCAGCAATTTTTGCACCGCTGACCGATCTGTCTTTATAGCCTTTTCCGGATAACGATTTTAAAACAGTACGAATGTCACCGGATAAATCAAACACAGAGTCGCCAACAATCTGAACATCATACTCACTTGCCGATGGATTGTTAAAATCCCAGCTGCATCCTGTCATTGCAAACAGACCTGCTACCATTAACAGCGTGGATAAAAGACGTAACATTTTCATATTGCCTCTCCTTATTTTACGGTCCGGGTTAATATGTTTGGTACCGTTTACTTTGCCTGGAAAATGATCTGGACAACAACAGAGTCATGCACGAAAATTTGTGAAATACTGGTTCTGGCTGAATAACGTCGTTCATGTATATTGTTATTTGTTTTTATACAGGAAAGGAGTCTCTTAGATCAATGTTGGAAGATTCAGGGGAGAATAAGGGGAAAATACCCATATTGGTTATGACAGAAAATATAAAATCCTTCTCACTCAGAAATCTTGATTAAAAAAAAATCATATGATACTAGAAAACAATGTTTTTTGCAGAGAACAAATGAACCGATTGGTCTTAATAACTACATAAGATTGAAAACAAAACAATCTCAATGGAGTATTTGCATGTTTCTTCCGGATACAATCAGGAAAAATCAGTTCAATAGTAAGGAAAAAAACCAGGCCAAAAATAAGCTGATTGAGAATGATAAAAAATATCGGCTCCTGGCAGGTAAGATAACGGAGATTATCTGGGCGCTGGATTTGAATAGGTTCGAGTTTGAATATGTAAGTCCCATGGTAGAACAGGTTGTCGGATATGCCCCGGAAGAAATCATCGGTGTTCCGCTGAGACGGTTGGTCAGGCCGGAAAGCATGGAACGAATCAAAGAAATATTTCATCAGCGTTACCAGAAAACATTTCCCCATCCTTGTACAAAACCGCAGACCCTGGACCTTGGTGTTTATCATAAAAGCGGTAAGACGGTCTGGCTGGAAGCATCTGCCCGGTTTTATCGAGATGAAAATGATGAAGCCGTTGGTATTGTCGGAGTCGCCCGGGATTGTACCAAACGGAAACTGGCTGAGGAGATTCTCAGACAGAGAGAAGAACGGTATCGAAACATTCTGTCCAATATTCAGGAGGGGTACTGTGAGGTTGACCTTTCCGGTAATCTGCTTTTTTGCAACAAGGCGTTTTGTCAGATAACAGGATTTTCGCAGGCAGAACTGTGGGGACGGAACTACAGTCTGTTCGTAAAAAAAGATGAGGCAAAAGAAATATTTAATATTTTCAATCAGGTATTAAAAACCGAAGCTCCGGCCAAATCCATTGATTATCAAGTGACCAATCAGAACGGTGAAAAGCAATATCTGAAACTTTCCGTTTCTCTCCTCAATGATCTGGATGGCAGGCCAATGGGTTTTTGCGGAATCGTCCGAAATATAACAGAACAGAAACAGATTGAAGAGAAGCTTCGTCGGTCCCATGATGAGCTTGAAAATCAGGTGAATGAGCGAACGGCGGATTTAAAAAAGTATCAGCAGGAACTTCAAGACGCCAATACCACACTGAAAGTCCTGCTGGAAAAAAAGGATGAAAACAAGGCATTATTTGAAAAAATAGTTGTCAGCAATGTAAAGGAGCTGGTGCTGCCGATCATCAGTAAGTTATCTCAAAGCAATTTGAGTGAAAAACAACGAACATGCCTGGATCTGCTTTCTGCGAACCTGAATCAGATCACAAAACCGTTTTTGAGAAAAAGTCCGCTTCAATATGCGAACCTGACACCTACCGAGGTTCAGGTAGCCAGCATGATTAAATGCGGAAAAACAACAAAAGAGATTTCTACATTGATGAATATTGGGATCAGTACAGTTGATTTTCACCGAAATAATATCCGGAAAAAACTGGATCTCAAAAAGAAAAAAGTCAACTTGCAGATTTTTTTACGATCACAGGAATCCGATTTATAAAAAAGAATCACTTACTCCCTGCTTTTTGGATCAAAACGCCTTACCCTATCCTGAAATTGTTTCCGGGTTTCCGGTGCTGTTTCATTCGCATATCGTAACTTTATGTATAATTTCATGATTTCATCAACTTGTCTTACGATGCTGGGTTTCAGGATGCGGATCTGTTTTGTAAAATCAACCGGTCCCTGAGCCGGATCTCGGGAAATGCCGATCTGTTGGAGTTTGATACAGAATTTTTCATATATTTCCTGAATAATGTCCGGGCTGGTTGCGGTTTTGTGGAGTTTTCGAATCAGTAGGAAGAAAAATCCGATCAGCAGAAGCGTAAGGAGAGAAAGCAAAGCGGCTGCCCGTTTCCAGGAGGAATGCAGATCCAATCCCAGCCTTTCAAAAAAAGATTTCTGTTCCAGGTATGAATAACCGGAAAACCAGATATCCCACTGATTATTCACAGCTTCCCAGAAAAAATAGAGTCTGTTGTTTACAGAATTCAGTTCTGAAAAGTCTCTTTCCAGAAGGGTATCCGGAAGATCTTCGGCGGGCAGACCACCCGCTGGTCCCAATTCGATTCGATCCGGAGCCACCAGAGAAGTCGGGTCGATTCTCACCCATCCCCGTGAGGCCAGCCAGACCTCTGCCCATGCATGGGCATGGTATTGACGGAT
>CAYTGW010000275.1:0-4169 GCA_964437395.1 uncultured Desulfocicer sp. | reverse complement strand
GAGGACCTTCATGTTGTGCTTTTTCAACAAGTTTGCTGAATTTATTTTTTGCTTCCTGTAATTGCCATGTATGTTCCATAAAAAGCTCCTTGAACTTTTATTATCTGTCTATTCTGGCCAGATTTTAATGACTTTGAGGGGAGTTGTCAACTATATAAATTCCCTATAAATTTCCTATGCTATCGGATGGTTTTAACAACATTTTCACTGGCGCCGGCTGTTTGGCGTCGGGTAGAAAATATGGTTCTACTATGATTTCAGGCTATTAGGTTCTTGACATTTCCAGCCTACTGATATATACGCTGATATATACAAAACATACTCGGAGATATGCCATGCAAACCGCAAAACTATTTATTAATGGTCGAAGCCAAGCCGTGAGATTGCCGAAGAATCTCAGATTTTCTGGCAATGATATTTTTATTAAAAAAATCGGCAAAATGGTTGTCCTTATTCCAAAAGATGATCCTTGGTCCCCACTCATTAATAGCCTTGATCAATTTACAGATGATTTTATGAACAGCAGAAATCAACCTGACCAGGATTCTCGGGAAAAATTCTAATGAAATTCATACTCGATACAAATATATGTATTTACATAATTAAATCAAATGGTCAAATCTGCTCCTGACTCATTATGATCTTCCGAACCTGATCCACTCTGTGAGCAAGGGCTCTGTCTGATTGAAGCTTGATCTTGAATCTTTCTATAATCGTGCTGACCGTGCTGTAATTATCGATCTCAAACTGCTCTCCAATACTTTTCAGTGGCTCTCCTCTCAAATGCCGGGAAAGATAAAGTCCCATGGCTCTGGCCTCATTAAAAACCGCTCTTTTTGCAGCGTACAGCCCGGCCTCATCAATGCGGTAATACCCGCAGACCGCCTGCTTGATTCGAGCCACATCCGGAGCAAGACGCTTTGATTCCGGAATTTCAATATGCCGCTTCTGTTCAAAGAATGTGGTTTTCACCATGTCTATAAACGGATTATCTCCTATAATGGACGGCAGCTTTTTCAGACTCAATATCCGCAACAGGGTGTCATCCTCGTCCTCACCCATAAATGCCCGATACTTCTTTTTCCTTAATTCCGGTTCCCCGGCAAACATAGACAGAATAAACTGCTTATGCAGCCAATTCCATTCTTTCTTCCTGCTCAAATATCCGGCATGGCTTGACCATTTATAATGCTCTGCTTTTATCACCAGTCCGGCTCGTACAGGATTTCGATGTATATAACGCACCAGTTGCAACAAATAACTGTCTTCGGAAACCACAACCGCTTTATACCTGCCTCGAAACAATTGACCGTCCAGTGAACGGCATCTGTTGTAACGCTGGGTGTAGACACCATTAATATGCCGCATGCACCGGGACAGATTTGCATCCGGTGTTTGAACTAGCAGGTGATAATGATTGGGCATCAGGCAAAAAGCACTGACCCTCAAGGTAAAAAGCTGAATCGCCTCATGCAGAATTTCGATAAACCGCGCATAGTCATCTTTTGATTCAAAAACCGGCTCCCCGCGTCGGCCACGATTCATAACATGGTGCCAGGCATTTGGATATTCTATGCGTAGTGGTCTTGACATAGGCTCTCTTTACAGAAATTTTTCAAATGAGTCAAGAGCAGACTTGACCCTTTTACTTTTACTGATATTTCGCCATCTTCCGGCCCATACGGAACAATACTGCATGCAGGTGGATTTGAAAATTTGCTTATTCCAGAAATTAATTTCCGAAATCACCTGCTGAAACATAAGCTGGAAACCGAATCTTTAAAAAAAGACTCCGGCTGTCAACAACGATATCGCTCCTGTGTTGTTGCTTCCAAGGAAGGGTGCATCAGCAACCCGATTATGGGAAAGAAAGAATAGAAAAAAAGCGCGTCCCCCTGACCCCCTTCAAAGGGAAATTATTTCGTTCCGCTTTTGTGTTGATCCCGGTTCCGGTCTTTTCTATAATTGATTGATATCCTGAATTGTGCTTATATGTTTTTTCTTATGTTGAATACAGATTGTAAATCAAACAAAAAGGGTACATAACACATGACAACCAAGTTTTCAGCAAATTCTTTGCCCGCCTTGATCGGGAGCCTTCCCATGGACGATCACCGGAAAGCCATTGATCTGGTAATGGAATATTCACCTGAGATCCCCTTGTGGGTGCAGCTTCCCTGCTTTCCGGAAGAAGGCATGATGGCCCAGTTTCTGCCGGGAATGCCGGGACTAAAAACTGCGGGTAACAAGGCCTTTATTGATACGGATGATCCGGAATTTGACCCGGAACTGCTCGCTTTTTATGAAGAATACCTGGCAGTGACCGGGGGAGAAGCTGATCTTTCCAGCTCCCGGTTCCGGCTGACAACGGAAACCGCGGCTGGTTTTTTTGAATTCATGAGAAAACTGGATGAGATTAAAATCAAACCTAAGGCGCTCAAAGCCCAGATCACCGGACCGATCACATTCGGGATCGGCGTTACAGACCAGGATGGACGGGCCATCTTTTACGATGACCGGCTGCGGGATGTCATGGTCAAACTGCTGGCCATGAAAGCCAGGTGGCAGGTGCGGCAGTTGAAAAAATACGGGCTTCCGGTGATTCTTTTCTTTGATGAACCGGCATTGACCGGGTTTGGATCTTCTGCTTTTATCAGCATCACCCAGGAGGACATCGCCACCTGCTTTGCGGAGGTTTTTGATGCCGTGCATGCCGAGGGCGGTCTGGTAGGGGTGCATGTGTGTGCCAATGCCGAATGGTCTTTGATTCTGGATTCTCCGGCGGATATCGTGAGCTTTGATGCCTATGCCTATTTTGACAAATTTGTGTTGTATACAGATGATATCCGGAATTTCATGGCCAAAGGGAAAATTCTGGCCTGGGGAATCGTGCCGACCTTGAATGTGGAGGATCTGGAGAAAGAAACCACGGAATCCCTGACAAGCCTTTGGAAGGAGAGGGCTGCCCAAATTGAGAGGCTGGGTATTGATTCTGCTGTAATCAAAGCACAATCCCTGATCACACCCAGTTGTGGAACCGGATCTTTGAGCCTGGCTCAGGCAACAAAAGTTCTTCGGATAAACCAGGAGGTTTCCCGGAATATTCAAAAATTACAAGTGTAACCCGGCTTTCGGGTTTGGGGAAATATCGGCCGGTTTCGCGGCTGGAAGCCGCTCCCACATGAAAATACCCCATATAAAATCTAAAGCCGCGTAACAGGATAATAATGTTGAATTAAAAAGAGAGGAATAAATGAATCAAATCAAAAATCAACAACAGAGCTTTTCCGGAGCGGACCAGTATATCCTGGATGAAGAGCTTGCCAAAATTGTCAATATTTCCATGGTACTTGAGATGCCCCTGCTGCTCAAAGGAGAGCCCGGAACCGGAAAAACCATGCTGGCCCATGCTATTGCCAAGAGCCTGAACATGCCCCTGATCGTGCTGAACGTAAAATCCAGCATGAAGCTGATCGATGCCCTGTATCAGTACGACACCCTGACCCGTCTGAATGACAGCCGGTTCGGCGACTCCAAGCGGGATGTAAGCAATATCGAGGATTACCTTAGGATGGGAAAGATCGGCCAGGCCTTTACCGCGGAAAAAAGAACGGTTCTCCTGATCGATGAGATCGACAAGGCGGACACGGATTTCCAGGATGACATGCTGGATGTGCTGGATCAGATGCAGTTTGACATCATCGAGACAGACCGGACAGTTTCGGCAGTGAACCGGCCGGTGATCATCATCACCTCCAATGCCAAAAAAGATCTGTCTGACCCGTTTCTGGGAAGATGCAATTTCCACCATATTGCCTTTCCGGACCCCAAGATGATGCGGAAAATCATCGGGGTGCATTTTCCCAAGATCAACGACAACCTGGCGGAAACTGCCATTTCGACTTTCTACAAACTGCGTGAAGTCAATTCTGTTGAAAAACGTCCGGCAACCCGTGAGCTCATCAACTGGATCCGGGCATTGCAGGCTGATCCGGATTTCAAGCCCAATTCCCTGACCAAAGGAGATATTCCCTACCTGGGGGTTTTGTTTAAAAAAAGCCAGGATTATGCCCTTGTTCAGGCAGGCGTGAAACGGCGGGGATTGTTCTAATGGACTTGACAGTACCGAATTCAACTGAAAATTCGAATCATGCGACGAGCCGCAAGCC
>CAYTGW010000274.1:0-4178 GCA_964437395.1 uncultured Desulfocicer sp. | reverse complement strand
CTGGCAACCACATTGTCCATCATGAAGCTGGAAGAACAGCAGAAGCTGTCGCTGGATCAGACTCTTGGAGAGATTATTGAACATTTCAGGGGAAAGGATAGGGCCGCAATAACGGTTAGGCATTTGTTGAATCATACTTCCGGGTTGCCGGATTATAAACCCTATTTTGAACAGATAAGATCCATTCCAGAGCCGGAAAGAAAAAGGAAATTCCGGGAACTGTTGAGCGATGAGAAGCTGGTGTGTCCCATTGGCGTGAAGACCCTGTACAGCGATATCGGGTTTATGATTTTATCCTGGATTATTGAAAGCGTTTCCGGCAAACGGCTGGATTATTTTGTCAGGGATGAAATTTATGAACCGTCAGGTCTTCAAGAGCTTTTTTTTATTGATCTTGATATCGTGGGTAAAAAGGTTCATAATCCGTCCGTACAATTTGCTGCAACGGAAAATTGCCTATGGAGGAAAAAGGTTATCATCGGTGAGGTACATGATGATAATGCTTTTGTTGTTGGCGGTGTGGATGGACATGCCGGTCTTTTTGGGACAGCAAGAGAGGTAGGACGACTGCTGATGATGTTGCAGCGGCGATTTCATGGACATCCGGCCGGATGGGTTTTGGATTCAAAGACAATCCGGAAATATTTTGAAAAACCTGAAGGCGACGCCCGGGCACTGGGTTTTGATACTCCCAGTACTGTCGATTCAAGTTGTGGTCATTATTTTTCCGAAAGAACAGTGGGTCATCTTGGTTTCACAGGAACTTCTTTTTGGATGGATCTGGAAAAAGAGATTAACGTGGTTTTTCTGACAAATCGGGTACACCCTTCACGGGAAAATATCAGGATACGGGCATTTCGGCCAATAGTTCATGATATGGTCATGAAAAATATTTAATATCGATTATTTAATCATTTTTCTCCTTGTAATAAAAAACTATTTTTGGTAGCGATGCCTTAATGAAACGATAATCGGAATCTCATGGGAGATATGCTTCATAATTAAACTTACAGAAAAAATTTAACCAATCGAAAAGCACGTAAACATGTGCAGAAATGAGGTGTCATGAATTCATTTATGGATTCTGTTCTGGGCGTATTTTCAAACGACCTGGCAATTGATTTGGGAACTGCAAACACACTGGTCTATGTCAAAGGGAAAGGCATTGTATTGAGCGAACCATCTGTTGTGGCTGTCCGGACAGATAATCGTTATAAAAACAAAGTCCTTGCTGTAGGGCTTGAAGCCAAAAAAATGCTGGGGAGGACTCCGGGCAACATTGTTGCCATACGCCCCATGAGAGATGGCGTGATCGCTGACTTTGAAGTAGCCGAGGCGATGCTCAAACACTTTATCCGTAAGGTTCATAACCGCAGAACATTTGTCCGTCCAAGGATTATCATTGCAGTACCTTCCGGGATTACACAGGTTGAAAAACGCGCTGTGAAAGAATCAGCGGAATCAGCCGGAGCCAGGGAGGTGTATTTACTAGAAGAGCCCATGGCAGCCGCTATCGGTGCCGGACTTCCGATCACGGAACCGACCTGTAGCATGGTGGTTGATATCGGCGGTGGTACAACAGAGGTTGCTGTGATTTCTCTGGCTGGGATTGTATACAGTTGCTCTCTTCGTGTCGCAGGTGACAAAATGGATGCAGCCATCTCTCAGTATATCAAGCGAAAGTACAATCTTCTGATTGGTGAAAGGACCGCGGAGATCATCAAAACAACCATCGGGAATGCCTATCCGGATGCCCAGAATCTGGAAACCATAGAGGTAAAAGGCCGGGATCTTGTTTCCGGTATTCCAAAGATTCTAGCCATTGATTCTGAAGAGATTCGTGTAGCCATCTCAGAGCAGATTGATGCCATTGTTGAAACCGTCAAAATTGCTCTTGAGCAAACGCCACCGGAACTGGCGGCAGATATTGTCGACAGTGGAATTGTATTAACCGGAGGCGGAGCTTTATTGAAGAATCTCGATAAACTGTTGCGGGAAGAGACCGGCCTGCCCATTACGGTTACAGATGATCCGCTGTCAACGGTTGCATTGGGATCCGGGATGGCCCTCGATAGTATTGACATACTAAGACAGGTCATGATTCGATAATTTCATGTTTTCAAGAAGAATGGTGTTCGCCATTGCAGGTATTTTTTTTATTTTCTGTTCAGTCATTCTGATCGCTGTTTCAGACAGGCATCCGGATGCAACAGAAGGAATCAGCAGTGTGCCCATTTCCATAATTTCACCTTTTCAGGATGCATTCACCGGGTCTATTACTTTTATAACGGGTATTTGGAGACATTATTTTGATCTTGTTTCAACAGCCAAAGAAAATGATTCATTGAAAAAAATGTTGAGTCAGGCGGTTGAAAAAAAAAATCAGTGCATTGAGATAGAATTATCCAACCAGCGACTTCGAAAATTTCTGGATTTTCAAAAAACCCGGATGGCTCAGACTGTTTCAGCCGAAGTGATTGGGAAGGATCCTTCTCCTTGGTCCAAAACCGTAATAATCGATAAGGGTAGGTCTGATGGAATCCGAAAAGGATGCCCGGTTGTCGTTCCCGAAGGTATAACGGGTCAGGTTGTGTCTGTTTCCACCTATTATTCGAAGGTGTTACTGGTTATTGATCGAAACAGCGCGGTCGATGCATTGGTTCAGAGGTCACGCGCCAGAGGGATCATACGAGGCATGTCTTCTGAAGACTGTACTTTTCATTATGTTTTACGAAAAAATGATATCCGGGTCGGTGATGAAGTGATCTCGTCGGGAATCGACGGAGTTTATCCCAAAGGATTGAGAATCGGATACGTTTCAGGAGTCATTCGTCGTAACTCCGGAATGTTTCAAGAGGTTGATGTGACTCCTCATGTGGATTTTGAAAAATTAGAAGAGGTCATCGTTTTTATAACACCTGCTGAGTATGAACTTGAAATGCCGTGATTCCATATATTGTATATTCATGCACCTGTATTTTTTTAATTATAATTAAAACCGCTGTTCTATCGAATTTTGCCTTATTCAATAATTTTTATGACATCCTTCTCCCTGTAGTTTTATATCTGGGACTTTTTCGGCCGCTTTCCCAAGGACTTCCATTGATCTTTTTCTATGGTTTTTGCATGGATTCGATGACAGGGGGACTATTTGGTTTTTATATTTTGGTGTATTTTTTATTGTTTATCGCAATGAGATGGACAATTCAGTTTCTGCATGCGCGGAGTTTTTTATTGAAACCGTTCATTGTGTTGGTCGGTGTGTTGATTGAGAATCTGGTCTTATTTTTATTATTCGTTCTGTTTCACAAAAACTGGGCGGTTTCCGGATCGTTCCTGCATTCTGTCTCGATACAACTTATTTGGGCGGCGATTACAGGGCCGTTTTTTTTAATTGCGATCGACCACACACAAATTCGGTTCAGCGATTGGTTTGAGGAAAGGGTTTCTATGGAAAGGAAAATGGAAAATAAACGCGATCGGATATAATGATCTCCTGATCAGCGTTCATCATGAATACAGGGGTGTTTTTGGGAAGTTTTTATAAAACAGCGGATGCAGGTTGGTATAAACAGCGCTTGAGTGGCTTGATGTACTTTCTGTTTCTGTCTTTTACCATTCTGATGATTCGATTATTTTATCTCCAAGTCATCGAAGGAGAGGAATACCGAAGGCTTTCGGAAAACAATTGTATCCGTCTGCAAAGTATGGACGCTCCGAGGGGACTTATTTTTGACAGAAACCGTAATCTATTGGTGGATAACAGTCCGTCGTTCGATTTGAGCATTGTTATTCGAGATGCAAAACCATTGGAAGATACCATCGGTAAATTGGCGCAATATATTCATACTCCAAAAGAAGAGCTGATGGATATCGTCAATAGTAAAAAGGGGCTGGCTTCTTACAAACCCGTGTTGCTGAAGTCTAACATAGGAAGAGAGCTGCTTGCTGCAATCGAGGTTCATCTGTTCGACCTGCCGGGTGTTATCGTGGAAACAAAACCCCAACGTTACTATATCAAAAATAAGAGCGCCTCTCATCTGATAGGGTATCTCGGGCAGATCAGTCCTGATGAATTAAAATCAGGTAAATATCTAGCTGCTAGGCAGGGAGATTTTATTGGAAAGTTTGGGATTGAAAAATCGTGCTGAGTGGGTACAGTGGTTAAAATCTGATGC
>CAYTGW010000273.1:0-4207 GCA_964437395.1 uncultured Desulfocicer sp. | reverse complement strand
TTATTGTCAACCATTCAGAAACGTCCGGTGAGGGGATAATCGGTGCTGCATATAGGAGAAAATTTGCCATGGCCAAAATAGAAAGAAAAACAACGAGACGTTCTTTTTTGAAAACCGCAGGAAAGATCGGCACAGGGACACTCCTTGCCTCAATGCCGAATCTGGTAAAAGCATCGGAAAATGACAAGGGAGACAAAAACATACCGGCAAAGGTTCCGACTCGACCGTATGGGAAGACAGGGGAACAGGTTTCCATGCTTTCTCTGGGAGGTGTCCTGGATATGTCGGATCAGATTGTATTTCGACAGGCCTTTAATCTGGGAGTAACCTATTGGGATACCGCAGAGGGATATCGATGGGGAAACAATGAAAAAGCAATTGGAAAATACTTTGAGCGATTTTCCGAAGATCGGAAGAAAATATTTCTGGTTACAAAAAGTGGAACGTCCAATCCGACAATGTTAACGGAAAATCTGGAGCAATCCCTTGAAAGGATGAATACCTCCCACGTAGATCTGTTTTTTATTCATCATGTAAGCGATACAAAGGAAGAGCTGACAAAAGAGGTCAGGCTTTGGGCTGAAAAAACAAAGGCCAAAGGGAAAATACGTTTTTTCGGGTTCAGTGCACATAAAAACATGGAAAACAGTATGCTTTCAGCAGCCAGTCTCGGATGAATTGATGGTATCATGATGAGTTATAATTATCGGCTGATGGAACAGGATCAGATGAAAAAAGCAGTTGAAAAGTGTGTCGAAGCAGGCATTGGTTTGACCGCAATGAAAACACAGGCATCGTTTACAGCCAATTTTTATTCTACTATCGGGTCTGAATCAGATGAGGCTCTGGGGTTGACTGAGCACTTTATGAAAAAAGGATATACTGCCGAACAGGCAAAGCTGAAAGTTGTGTGGGAGAACAAGGCGATTGCAAGCATCTGCTCTGCAATGCCCAATATGACGATACTGCAAGCCAATGTGGCTGCCGCAGTAAATCAGCAGGAACTCTCTCAATCCGATAAACAGATTTTACATCAGTATGCACAGGAAACTTCTTCCGGATACTGTTCAGGCTGTGCCCGCATTTGTGAATCCGCAATCGGTTTTTCGGTTCCGATCAGTGATATCTTTCGCTACGCAATGTATAAGAACAGTTATGGAGATCAAAGCAGAGCGATGTCGATGTTTCATGAATTGCCGGAAGGAGTCCGGAATACCATTCCCAAGATGGATTATACAAAGGCCGAGATGGTTTGCCCTCAAAAAATAGAAATCGGGAAGGTGATAAGGGAAGAGTATGAAGCATTTATGAATCCATCAAAAATTGTCTGACCGCCCATCATTTTAGGAAAGTATAGTCTGAAAAATACCGGCATGGAAATTTTACCGTCCGTCAAGCCCAGAATTTGTTTTTCAGGCATGTAAAAAACAGTTTTGCCGGACTGCGGCTCTGCCCCTCATATCGTTTGCCGCTGTAATAGACTTCTTCGACCTTTACATCTTTAATGGATTCAACCGGCACATTCAGAATATTTTTATCCAGAACGACAAAATCACAAACTTTACCGGTTGAAAGGGTTCCCCTTGTCGCTTCCTCAAAAGAAAATCGGGTACACCAGCTTGTATGCATGCGCAGAGCATCCAGCGTTGAAATGCTTTCCATTGGGTTGGGATGATTGCAGGCAGCATGGATTCCAAATATCGGATTCGGAAGGGTGCAGGGTCCATCTGATCCGCTTGCCATGGGGATTCCAGCATCCTGCATGGATTTAAGGGGGATCAGATCATCCAGCCGTTCGCCCAGAATTGATTTTAAATATTCAACAGGTTCTTCTTTCCAGTGAAGGAAAGGGGTTTGAAGAGCAATATGGATGTTCAGTTGAGCGGCTTTTCGGATCAGTTTGCTGTTCATCAGATCCGCATGGATGATGATATGTCGATGGTCTTTGCGGGGCAGAATGTTCAAAGCGTGTTCAAAAGCGTTCAGAGCTTGTTCGATGGCTGCATCTCCGATGGCATGAAGTGCGATTTGAAGTCCTTTTTTGTGGGCCTCCTCTACAAAGGCATTCACTTTTTCCTGGGTGTAGAATAGTACACCTGTATTCTTTGGATTGTTGGAGTAAGGGTCGTTCAGCGCAGCATCTTCTGAACCAAAGCAACCGTCCAGCGCTGTTGTGAAACATCCGCCGATCCGGTTTAATTTCCTCCGGATTACTTTTTGTGTATCCATGGTTTGAAAAAATACTCGATACTCTTGTGGCAGACCCAAGGATGCAAAACGAATCATGTCAACATCCAGATCCAGAGGAAAACCGACTCCTTCCGATGTATGAACAAAACCAATCCCCCTTTTCGCCATGGTATCGCTTGCGGCAATCAGGTTTTTAAAAAGCCGGGGTACGGAAACGGTTTTTGAAATTTGATTTACTGCCTGATAAAAGGCATCTCCGAAAAACCATCCGGTTTCTTTTTGATATCCCGGGTTTTTGAGGACGCTGCCCGGAAGTTTTTGAATCAGTGCCGAGTTGCCCACAGAAGCATGTCCATCGTATTTTACAATCATGACAGGATGATTGGTTATCCTGTCCAGGTCTTCTTTTGTGGGCAGCCTTTTTTCTTTGACTGTATGGGCGGAACATCCAAAGGCGAGTATGATTTTTTCTTTTGGATTTTTTTGAATATATTGATTGATCAACAGATTCAGCTCATGAAAATCCTGGACGGATCTACAATCCAGACCAGCGTTGAAATATGCAAAAGATGCGAAATGAATATGGGTATCACCAAAGACAGGAACACAGCACCGGCCGTTCAGATCAATCTGGTGTGCGCTGGAAAACTCTTTGGGTATTGAGTCTCCTGTATAAATTATTTTTCCACTGTTCTCAATCAGGACATGAAATATCTGATTATCGTCTTCACAGGATATGAATTCAGCGTTTTTAAAGATTTTCATTTTTTTTCCTTATTTGATTGTGGATTGTGTTTCCGGTCCGAGCAGCAATGCGATCCACTTTGTATCCTCTCTGCTGTCCAGGGCGATTTTTGCTGTAATGGTCAGTGGCACGGAAAGCAGCATTCCAATCGGCCCCAGAATCCAACCCCAGAAGGTGAGGGACAGGAATATAACGAGAGCGGAAAGCCCCAGTCCTTTACCCATAAAACGAGGTTCGATAACATTTTCCATGAGGATATTGATTGTAATATACCCTCCTGCAGCCAATAAAGCCGTGCCGGTTCCTATCTGTACTGCGGCAAGCAGTACCGCAGGTATGGCAGCGATAATGGATCCGATCGCAGGGACATAGTTCAATAAAAATGCAAGCAGCCCCCATAACAGGGAGTAGTCCACGCCTAGTATGGTTAACCATATGGTGATACAAGTGCCGGTGGCCAGACTGATCCATGTCTTGATGGCCATATATTGTTTGACCGTATCCAGAAATTTTTCAAAATTGCCAAGGGAGGAATCCGGATTTTCCAGTATCTGCTGGAGTTTTGTCGGAAAACTGGACGCTTCCAGCAAAATAAAGATGACGGTCATCAGGATCAGAAATGTATTGGCCAGAACGTTTCCCAGTCCATTGAGAACAGTGGCTGCGAGATTCATGGCCGCGCCCGGATCGAAAATTTCCACAAGGGCCGGTCTGGATATGTCAATCCCAGTTTTATCAAGCCATGCGATGATTGTAGTAGTCTGAATTTTCAGCTTTGCCTGATAGATTGGAAGAGCTTTTGAAAAATCTCTAACCGATGTACCGACCATGGCGGACATGACCAGGCCGGCCAGGAGAACTCCCAGGATGACAATCAGCAGGGATACCCATGTCGGAGCTCCCTTTTTTTGAAGCCAGAACATAGGGGATGCGCTGATGATCGCGATAAAAGCAGCAAGAAGAAATGGAACAAGGATAACTTCTGCTGCCCGTATGCCGGCTACGATTACGATAAATGAGGCAATGGTAAGCAGAATCTGGGATGTTTTCATTCCAAAGAGACTCCTTCTTTAAACCTGAATCCCGGATACGCTGGGGTTGTTCATCTGAAGAATTCAGGTAACAAATGGCTATGTCTGAATGGCGTTACCTCTTCTTGTAAATGAAATTTTCCGGTTATGCAATAAGGAGTTTGGACATTACGGAGCGATTCTTCACTTCCTGTTGCCGGGTAGGTTTTTGTATTTATCAAACAGAGCCAATTTCAAAACG
>CAYTGW010000272.1:0-4219 GCA_964437395.1 uncultured Desulfocicer sp. | reverse complement strand
TGCGTGTCTAGTTTTCGCCGGAACTACAACAACAGACTTTTGAAATTGGCTCTTTTGTTAATTGGTTCATCGTACCAGACAGCTATCCTACAGAATATAATCCGTGTTCAGAAAATTTGATTTCCTTCCACGAGCTATAGTCGTAAGGATTTCTTTGTTTGCCTCTTCAGCCTTTGCTGCAACAATCGTCCGGATTGAAAACACCCTCAGTGCATCGCTTATGGAGAGTGTTCCTTCGGCAGAATCTTTTTTCCCGGTAAATGGAAATGAATCCGGCCCGCGTTGACACTGACTGTTGATATTCAATCTGCAAACCTGATTCACCAGTGGATCAATCAGCTTTCCGATCATATCCGGATTTTTTCCAAATATGCTGGCTTGCTGGCCGACATTGGAATGGATGATATATTGAATGGGCGTTTCAATGCTTTCAAAAGGAACAACCGGAACGACCGGACCGAACTGTTCAACTGTATAAAGTTTCATTTTTTCGGTAACCGGGTATACAACAGCCGGAAACATGATTGTCTTGTTTGATCTGCTGCCGTTCGGATTGATGATTTCTGCACCTTTTTCGATTGCATCCTGAATCAGTTCCTGCATGTGGTCGGTTTTATGGCTTTCCGGAAGAGGAGTAATGTTCACTCCGGATTCCCATGGCATCCCCATTTTCAGCTTGGATACTGCGGCACAATATTTTTCTAAAAATTGATCAGCGATCTTTTTTTGAACAAAAAGAATTTTCAACGCAGTACAGCGTTGGCCATTATAGGATAATGTGCCCAGAAGGCATTCTTTTACAGTAAGGTCGATATCTGCATCGTCGAGTATGATACCGGGATTTTTGGCTCCCAGCCCCAGAACCCTTCGTAAGCGGTTGGGTTTCGGGTGCTGCTTTTCAAGCGTATTTGCTACGGAAGCGGAACCGATAAAAGCAAATACATCGATATGCCCGGATGACATGATAGGAGGTATCACCACCTTGCCTTCACCATAAAGTGTATTTACAACACCTTTGGGAAAAGATTCCTGGAATGCCTGAAGCAGTGGTTGAAACAGGAGTGTTCCGAATTTTGCCGGCTTGAATATGGTTGTATTTCCCATGATTAATGCAGGTATCAGTGTCGTGAAGGTCTCATTCAACGGATAATTAAAAGGCCCCATGCATAAAACAACCCCCAGCGGAGCTCTGCGTATCTGTCCGATGATTCCCTGCTCAATAATAAAACGGGAAGAAGTACGGTCCAGTTCTTTAAGCGCGTTTACTGTGTCCAGTATGTACTCCACTGTTCTGTCAAATTCCTTGCAGGCGTCAACGTAATTTTTACAGATTTCCCACATCAGGAGATTTACTACCTCATTGCGTTTTTCTTTTATTTTATGGGCGAAAGATTCAATACACTTTATACGTTTTTCAACCGTCAATGTGGGCCATTCTCCGCACCCATTTTGATATGCCTTTTGTGCTGAATCCAGCGCTTCCATTGCTTGTTTTTCAGAAAGGAGTGGATAACATCCCAGCTTTTTGGGGTATAAGCCTTTATCTCCCTGAAGGTATATGGGTGATAAGACTTCCTGTTGAGGACCGTTCCATGTACGGATCTCTCCATCCATCAGATATTCTTTCTGGAAAATCTCTTTTATCCTGAATTCAGCAGGTATACTATTTTCTGTAGGGTAAATGTGATTCATCTGTTCTTCAAATGACATATCTCCTCCTTGTTTACCGGTTTATCTTTCTGCATGGTTTCCTGTGCGCGGGCCCGACACTCTTCCAGTACTTGAGAGGGAATCAGTTTTTTTGCCAGGACGATTCCCATGGGGATCAGGACAAGATCATCCAGATAGCCAAGCACAGGCACAAAATCCGGGATCAGATCAATCGGGCTGAGCGCATAGGCAACGATGCCGGCAACGAGAATTTTCGCATACCACGGCGTTCGAGGATCACGGGCAGCATAGTAAAGACAGTAAGTCTCTGACGTAAGCTGACGAGCGCGTTTTTTCAAGCCATTGAGTAATGTCATATTGTCTTACCTGCTCGCAGAACATCCCAACTCCATATCCAATATATCCAAATGGGCCGAGTATCTCGCTCTTTCTAACCGTCCCCTCATTGAATCAATATGAACCTTTTTGATATCGATCCAATGCAGTCTGAATGAGTTTTTGTAGAAGCTGGTCATAGCTTATCCCCGCTGCACGGGCAGACATGGGAAAATACGAGGTTGTAGAGATTTCAGGTGGGATGATTCCCGGAGGGGAATTGACATCCAGCACATACGGGTTTCCGTTTTTGTCACATCGCATGTCCATCCTGCACCAGTCCCGGATCTGAAGGGCTTTCCAGGTTTTTAATGCAATGGATTCGATTGTTTTCTTGGTCCGGTCATCCAGGATCGCCGGGCAGACAAGGTGATGGGTTTCCGACTGTTCCTCAAAAATCCATTTGATCTCAAGAGAGTCCAGGCGGGCGTATCCTTCCGGGATTTTCGAAAAGTCCGGTTCGATCACCGGCAGGATTACGGGCGGGTTTCCGATCATGGGGATTGAAAATTCACGGCCTTCCAGAAAAGGTTGTACCAGTGCGGGTTCATGGAAAACAGAGATAACGCTTTCAACCCTTTCCGCTAATTCAAGTCTGCTTGTGACAATGCTTTTGGAGGTGATACCGGCAGAAGAGCCCTGGCCAAGTGGCTTTACGATGAGAGGAAAATTCAATTCCGACCGTAACGGTTCATCAGGGGAATTGAAAACCTGAGATGGAAGAACAGGAACTCCGTTGGCAGATAAAACCTCCTGCATTTTGGCCTTGTTCATGACCAGAGCCTGGGTTAATGGATTGGAACCTGTGTACGGCAGCCGGAGCATCTCAAGAATGGCCGGGACCTGTGCGTACCTTGATTCTCCATATATCCCCATGGAGTAGTTGAGAACCATGTCAATCTTGGATCGCTGTTCATGGAGCGCCAGGTATGCATCCTGGTTTGCTTCGATCGGGATCACATCGAATCCGCACTGCTCCAGATGCAAAATAATTCGTTCTATGGTTTCGGGATCATCAAAATCCGTCTCAATCTGCGATTGAGGATCATCCGGATCCGGGTAGCGATGGCGTACATTGTACAGAAATGATAGGTTCTTCGCTGGCATTTTTTTCCCCGATAATCGGTTTTTTGCCTCTGAAACAGGTTGATGATTGTCCAGAGGCATGTTTGTATTTACTTCTATTTTTTAAGGGCCGAATATAGGTAAAAGAAGCTTGTGTGTCAAGAACTTTGCGAATACAGCGTGTTGAATTGGATTTTTCGTCTTTTATCAATTCGCTTGTTATGCCTTGATTTCATCAATTGGCAAAATTTGCTTGCCATGACGGATAGTCAGTATGGATATTTGTTTTGTTTCGATACGATAAATAATCCGGTAATTACCATAAATAAGCTCCCTGAAATGATGTTCATTGATTTCAGGGATCATTCGTCCGATTTCAGGGTGTGACCGCAACTGCTCAACTTTTGAAAATACAGTATGAATCCATCTGGTTGCTGCCTCTGGTTTGTCTCGAGCGATATAATCAACTATTTCCGTTGCCCTCTCAAAGGCAAGAGGAGACCACAATATTTTCATTTAGAAACCCGCTTCAGTAATTTGTCTTTTGCCTTTTGGTGGGTTATCCCTTCTCCTTTGGCCAGTTGGTTGAGAGAGGTTTGAATGTCTGATAAAAGCTCAATTTTTTCTTGCATGGCTTCAAATTCATTTGCACCTAACAGAACAGCGACCCCTTTACCATGCTGTGTTATTATGACTGGCCGCTTTGTATCATGGACTTGTTTTATATATGTTGCCATAGCATTTCTGACTTCTGACAGCGACCTGATGTCTTGATCAATTTTAAGTTTTTGCATTTTGTACCCCTTTTGATATTTATTTTGTACAAAATAACATACATCTTATAGTACATTCAAGTATTTTTTCAGGCATAACAATGCAACTTTAGTAGGTAAAAGAAGCTTGTGTGTCAAGAACTTTGCGAATACAGCGTGTTGAATTAGTTTGACCCGGGTCATAGACCAAAGTCATCGAGAACTTTTCTAACGGTTTCAGCAAGCTCTCTTATTAGAACAGGCTTCATTATATAGCCCTGAACACCCATTTCCTGCCATTTCTCATCAGTCAGTTGATCACTAAACCCCGTACATATGATTACTGGAATAATGGG
>CAYTGW010000271.1:0-4335 GCA_964437395.1 uncultured Desulfocicer sp. | reverse complement strand
TGTCGCGGCAAGATGCCGCTCCCACAATGAAACAAATCGAAACCCAACACTTTTAATTGCACCCGGACAGTGGAGAGTCGTTGACGATATGATATGAAGGAGTTTTGTAAATGAATGATCTGATCAATATTTTTTTAAACTCGGTCTTTGTGGGAAACATATTGCTGGCCTATTTTCTCGGTATGTGTTCCTTTGTCGCGGTTTCAAAAAATATTGATACTGCTATCGGTCTCGGGTTTGCAGTGGTTTTTGTCCTCACCGTGACAACCCCTGTAAACTGGCTGATTTATCATTTTCTGCTGGCGCCGGGAGCGCTGGCATGGGCCGGACTGCCGGATATGGATCTGAGCTATCTCAAGCTGATCACATTCATCGTGGTCATTGCAACCATGGTACAGGTGATTGAGATGCTGATCGACCGGTTTTCCAGCGCGTTATATGCGGCCCTGGGTGTATTTCTTCCCCTGATTGCCGTGAACTGCGCGATTCTCGGTGCGGCGTTGTTCATGGTGGAACGTAACTATACCTTTATTGAGTCCACGGTGTACGGATTTGGTTCCGGTGTGGGATGGTTGCTAGCCATCGTATCCATGGCAGCGATCCGCATCAAACTGCGGTATGCGAATACACCCAAAGGACTTGAAGGCTACGGAATCACCATGATTGTTACCGGACTCATGGCCATGGCATTCATGCTGTTTTCAGGGATCACGCTATAATGATATATTTAGTGGGTATAACGGTTTTTACCGGTGTGGTCTTTATCCTGGTGATGATCCTTCTTTTTATCGAAGCCCGGATCGTTATCAGAGGGGACTGCCGGATTGTAATTAACGAGGATGCGGAAAAGAGTGTCACGGTTTCATCCGGATCGACCCTTCTGGCATCCCTGGTGAACAATGGTGTATTTCTACCTTCGGCTTGCGGCGGCGGAGGGTCCTGCGGTCAATGCCGGTGCAGAGTGGAAAAGGGGGGAGGCGATTTCCTGCCAACAGAACTGCCCCACCTGTCCCGGAAGGAGAAGAAGGAAAATATCCGTCTTGCCTGTCAGGTCAAGGTCCGGCAGGATATGGAGATCCGGATTCCCCCTGAGATTTTCAGTATCCAGAGATACAATGCAACTGTTGTCTCCAACAGCAATGTGTCAACCTTTATCAAAGAGCTGGTTCTGTCTCTGGACCCGGGGCAGGAACTGGAGTTCAAGGCCGGAGCCTATATGCAGATCGATATTCCCGAGTATGAGGTCAGATTCACGGAATTCAATGTGGAAGACCGGTTCAATGCAGCATGGGAAAAGTTTGATCTCCGGGAACTGCAATCTTCCTCCGAAGAGACGGTGAACCGTGCCTATTCCCTGGCCAGTCCGCCCTATGAAAAAGAGTTGAAATTCGATATCCGGCTGGCGACTCCACCTGAGGATCATCCGGATGCACCACCGGGTGTCGGGTCATCTTATACGTTCAGTCTCAAACCCGGCGACAAGGTCACCCTGAGCGGCCCGTATGGTAATTTCTTTGTAAAGGATACCAACCGGGAGATGTGTTTTATCGGCGGCGGTGCCGGAATGGCGCCCATGCGGTGCCATATTCTTCATCAGCTCAATACGGTTCAGACCACCCGGAAGATGAGTTTCTGGTACGGGGCAAGATCCAGGCAGGAGATGTTTTATAATGATGAGTTTCAGGTGCTTGATCAGAAGTTTGACAATTTTTCCTATCATGTGGCCTTGTCACAGCCACAACCGGAGGATGGCTGGACCGGAATGACCGGATATGTTCATCAGTGCCTGTTTGATTCCTATCTTCGGGATTATCCGGATCCTACGGAAATTGAATATTATTTGTGCGGTCCGCCCATGATGATCAGTTCGGTAATGAAGATGCTGGACAGCCTGGGCGTGGAACCGGACATGATTGCTTTTGATGATTTTGGGTGAGAATATCCGGCATGCCTTTTGAATACTTGTAGCTGTTTAAACAGCTTTTTTATTAACCATGTTAAACCAGAAAAGACAGGGAGGTAAGAATGGACAGATATGTATGTAATATTTGCGGGTATGTGTATGATCCTATTGAGGGTGATCCAGACAATGAGATTGTTCCTGGAACAGCATTTGATGATCTGCCGGATAATTGGGAATGCCCGGTGTGTGGTGCTTCCAAGGATGATTTTACAAAAGAAGAGTAGAAGATTTTTTTGGACCGTACCTTGCTTTGTTCATTATGATCCGGACTCCGGCCTTTTGCCGGAGTATCGGAATCCTGACTTTTTATTGTTTTGTCAATTTTGAAGAGGAAAAAGAATGGAACAGACAGAAATTGCAAAAGGGGTGTACAGTGTAGGAGTGGTTGACTGGAACATTCGGGATTTTCATGGATATTCCACCCACAACGGAACTACATACAACGCCTTTTTAATTGTGGATGAAAAAATTGCGCTGATTGATACCGTGAAAAAGCCGTTTTCCGATCAGCTTATCGAGAATATATCGAGGATAATCGATCCAAAGAAAATTGATATTGTCATCAGCAATCATACGGAGATGGATCATTCCGGCGGTTTGCCCAGGGTCATGCACCGGATCGGAGAGGACAAGCCCATCTATTGCTCAAAGATGGGGGAAAAGAACCTTTTAAAGCATTTTTCCCGGAAGTGGAACTATCAGGCGGTTGAGAACGGTGGCACATTGAGTCTGGGCAAGAGAACCCTGCAATTTCTGGAAACCCGCATGCTCCATTGGCCGGATAGCATGTTCACCTACCTTGTGGAAGACAAAATTTTGTTTTCCAGCGATGGGTTTGGCCAGCATTATGCCGGGCCGGAAAAATTTGATGATCAGATCGGCGATGCGATCATGTTCCACGCCAAAAAATATTTTGCCAATATTCTGTTGTTGTATTCCGCCCAAACATTGAAGCTGATGGAAACCGTCAATAAACTGGGTCTGGAATTTAACATGATTTGTCCGGATCATGGGATCATCTGGCGGAAAGATCCGAAAAAAATCCTGGATGCCTATGTGGAGTGGAGTGAACAGAAGTCCGGAAAAAAAGTGTTGATTGTATACGACACCATGTGGCACAGCACGGAACAGATGGCGGGAAAAATCGCCGAGGGTGTTTCCCTGGAGGGAGTGGAAGTCCGGCCCATGAACCTGCGCCACTGCCATCGCAGTGATGTGATGACCGAGGTCATGGATGCTCGGGCGGTTGTGATTGGTTCTCCGACCTTGAACAACAATATCTTCCCGACGGTAAGTGATTTTCTGACGTACATGAAGGGATTGAAACCCAAAAACAAGATCGGTGCAGTTTTCGGTTCCTACGGATGGAGCGGGGAAGCAGCAGGAGTGATTAAAAGCGAACTGGAAGCCATGAAATTTGAGATGATCGATCCCGGACTGAAGATTCAGTATGTGCCGGACCCGGAAGGAATCGAAGCCTGTATTGAATTTGGCAGAAAGATCGGGAAAGTAGTAAAAGAAGGTTGATGACAGGAGAAAAGGAGAAAGCGGATGGCTATCGATATTACCGTTAAAATTGCAGGGGAGGCGGGTCAGGGGATTCAGACCGTAGGAGATCTTTTGTCTCTTGTGTGTCAGAAGTCCGGGTTGTATCTGATGGGCATAAACGATTTTGAATCCAGGATCCGGGGCGGATATAGTTTTTTCCAGCTCCGGATCAGCGACCAGCCTGTTTATGCACCCAGACCGGAGGTTGATCTTCTGGTAGCTTTGAATCAGAAATCCTATGATGCCTACCATCGGGAGTTAACCAAAGAGGGGCTTGCCATGATCGATATTCAGGGCGAACCCATTGCCAATCAGGTTGCGATTCCGATTGATGCGCTTGCTGCAAAAGCAGGGGGCAAAATTGCTGCCAATACGGTTGCTGCCGGTGCCTGCCTTAGCTTGCTGGGAGCTTCCATCCATATCCTTGAAGAGATATTGACAGATCGATTTCAGAACAAACCGGGAAATGTTCTATCGATGAATCTGTCCGCAGCAAGGTTCGGGTTTGATCATGTCCGGGATATCCGTTTTTTTAAAAAATTTGAATGGAAGATGGAATCATCCAAAGGCGCGCTGATTGACGGTTCCAGGGCCATTGCTCTGGGGGCACTGGCTGGAGATTGCCGGGTGGCGTCTTTTTATCCCATGTCTCCGGCCACCGGGATTATGACCCATCTTGTTTCTCTGGCGGATGAATTCCCGATTGTCGTGGAACAGGCCGAAGATGAAATTGCAGCCGTCAATATCGTTGTCGGTGCTTCATTTGCCGGGGCACGGGCCATGACATCCACATCCGGAGGCGGGTTCTGCCTGATGACCGAAGG
>CAYTGW010000270.1:0-4336 GCA_964437395.1 uncultured Desulfocicer sp. | reverse complement strand
GATTTGCATCCGGGTCCGCATCGATGGCCAGCACATGTTTGCCCTGTTCATCCAGCGTTCGGATTAGTAAAGCGGAAAAGGTGGTTTTTCCAACCCCTCCCTTACCACTGACGGCTATTTTCATTTTTGATACTCCTTGTTCATCAGATTTGTATAAATCGTAAAAGACAATTTAACCAAACATAATCATGAATGCCTGAAATTCAAGAATCCGGTATTCAGGCTACAGGTTACGTACCATAAAGAGATTGGTTTTTAAAGCTTTCATAATGGGTTGTTCTGTTCAAGATGACGCAACGACCTTGAAACCCTTTCTGCTTTCTGATACCCTTTCAAAATGTCAAGACCGTGAATCCTAGGATGGCTTGGTTTTTTCCGTTGCGTTTAAAAAAAAGAAAATCTGAAAAAGATGAACAAAGAAAGCAGATGATGTCAGATCAACCCATAAGCAATTTTAGACCGGAAATTTTAGCCCCTGCCGGCAACAGAGATTCTTTTCTGGCAGCCATCGCTGCCGGAGCCGATGCCGTCTATTGCGGACTGAAAGATTTTTCTGCACGAATGGCTGCTGATAATTTTACGATCGATGAACTCGCACGTCTTGCTGTTTTGGCCCATGAAAAAGGTGTACGGGTTTATATCACATTGAACACGCTTGTGAAACCGGATGAGCTGGATCAGACCGGGAAATTATTGGATCAATTGAATCGCTGTGTTCAACCGGATGCGATTATTCTTCAGGATTTATCATTTATCCCGATTGCCAGGCAGGTTGGTTTTCAGGGAGAACTTCATCTATCTACCCTGGCGAATGTCAGTTTTCCATCTGCATTGCAGACAATTAAAAATATCAGGGATATCCGTCGGGTTGTCATACCCCGTGAACTGAATGTGGATGAAATAAAGTCTTTTGCGGCTGCATGCCCGCAAGGAATTCACCTGGAAGTGTTTATTCATGGGGCTCTTTGTTATGGAGTGTCCGGCAGATGCTACTGGAGCAGCTATATGGGAGGGAAAAGCGGTCTCAGGGGTCGATGTGTTCAACCATGCAGACGGGTATATACGCTGAAAGGGCAGAAAAAAAGGTATTTTTCATGCAATGATCTGAGTCTTGATGTGCTTGCAAAGCTGCTTCTTCCGGAGAAAAATATTTCAGCCTGGAAAATAGAAGGCAGGAAAAAAAGTCCTCATTATGTCTACAATACCGTTTCCGCCTACCGGTTGTTACGGGATCATGTGGGGGAACCTGCGATGAAAAAGGAAGCCCTCTTTCTTCTGGAAAGCGCTTTTGGCAGAAAAGGGAGCCATTATAATTTTCTTCCCCAGCGGCCGCAAATTCCGATTTCAACCGATACACAAACCGGTTCCGGTCTGCTGATCGGTACGATAAAAGGCTCGGCGAAAGAACCCTATCTTATTCCAAGAGAGCAGTTGCTTGCTGGAGACCTGATCCGCATTGGATATGAAGACGAGCTTGGACATTACATCTATCGGGTTACCAAAAGCGTTCCGAAAAAAGGGCGTCTGACATTATCTAAAGTCTCTCTAAAACCGGGAACATCCGCCTTTTTACTGGACCGGAGGGAACAGGAACTGGCGGAATTCCTGAAGACATTGAACCATGATCTTGAAAAGATTCCGGTAAAAGTCTGTCCACCCTCCAAATTCAGGGCAACATATCAAAGGAAACAAAAGGAAGGTGAAAAAGACAAAAAAACAGGTGTGATTGAGATGAATGTGGAACGGTTGATCCGGAAAGGAAGGAAACATCCGTCAGATGGTTTCTGGCTCTCTCCGGAATCGATAAGCAATCTGTCCAAGCAGTCCATATCATCATCCTGGTGCTGGCTTCCGCCCGTAATCTGGCCTGAAGACGAACCTGAAATACAGAGGCTTATCCAACAGGTTCTTCGAAATGGGTGTAAACGGTTTGTGTTGAATGCACCCTGGCAGATCTGCTATTTTCAAAACCCCAAAAAGCTTACGATATGGGCAGGCCCTTTTTGTAATGCCGCCAACCCTCTGGTGATCCAGGTTCTGGCGGATATGGGGTTTGCCGGCGTGATTGTGACGTCTGAACTGGGACAAAATGATTATCTCAGTCTGTCCCGGCAAAGCATATTGCCGCTGGGGATTGTTATATCCGGGAACTGGCCGCTCTGTGTTTCAAGAACATTGAGTCAGGATATGCTGACAAATCAGAAGATGACCAGTCCAAAAAATGAGGATGCCTGGGTAGCAAAGCATGATTCCCTGTATTGGCTGTTTCCCAATTGGAAACTGGATCTGCTTCACCATAAGGAGATGCTTCAAAAAGCAGGATTCAGATTGTTTGTTTACATGAATGAGCCGATTCCAAAAGATATACAGTTGAAAAAAAGGCCGGGGCTTTGGAACTGGCAGTTGAATCTGTTATAGAGAAAGAGGCCCTTCCGGCATGTCATCTGTATCTGTTTGTTTTTGTCGTAATCCAAGTTTGGCAATGACATCAGAGAAATTCTTTTTTTTGATCGGTTTTGAGATGTAATCATCCATTCCTGCTGCCAGAAAACGGGTTCTATCATCTTTCATGGCATTTGCTGTCAGCGCAATAATCGGAATACAGGATGCTGTCCTGTCTCCCTGTGATTCCAGTTTTCGTATTTCAGCCGTTGCTTCCATACCATTCATTACCGGCATCTGTATATCCATGAGGATCAGATCAAATGATTTTTTTAAGAACAATCCAAGTGCTTCTTTGCCGTTGTTTGCAATTTCAACAGAATGCCCTAATTTTTTCAGCATGATTTTCGCCACCTTCTGGTTTACCGTGTTATCTTCCACCAGAAGGACCTTCAATTGATTTTCATGCCTGATTTCTGTCTTGATGTTTTCTTCGATGGTGTATCTTGTAACAAATGTTTTCGGAGTCTGTTTTGCGGGTGAAGCTGGCGTGGTTAAAACCGTTTTTATACAGTTCAGAAGATGGTCCTTTTTGACCGGTTTGGACAGAAATCCGGAAAATCCCAGGCTGCTGATTCTGGAAGCATCTCCGCGCTGTCCGATGGAAGTCAGCATGATTAAAATACAATCACGAAGCTTTGCATGGCTCATTATTTTTTCTCCGAGAGCATCGCCCGTCATGTCGGGCAGTTGCTTTTCGGTTATAAGGATTTGAAAAGGCTGTCCGGCTTCCTGCGCATTCATGAGCATGGAAAATGCTTGCTGTCCATTTTCCGCTTCACCATGAAAACATTCCCAGGAACGGAAAAAGTTGGTTACGATCAATCTGTTTATGGGGTTTTCGTCCACAACAAGGATCCGGGTTCCTTTTATTGTTGCAGGGAAGTCAGCAGCTTCTATTTTTGATATTTTCTGTTTTTTCAGACAAACGGTAAACCAGAAGGTTGATCCTTTTCCAAGTTCGCTTTCAACCCCGATTTCACCTCCCATGTCTTCTACAATCTGCTTTGAGATCACCAATCCAAGCCCTGTGCCACCAAATTTTCTGCTGGTTGAGGCATCGATCTGTGAAAATGGTTGAAACAAGCTGCCAAGGCTGTTTTTGGGAATACCGATACCTGTATCATGGATTTCAAACAGCAGTTTGATACGGTCATCATGCTCTTCTTTTACCGATACACAGATTGAGACATATCCTTTTTCAACAAACTTTACGGCATTTCCGGCAAGGTTGGTGAGTATCTGCCGAAGTTTTCCAGGGTCACCGTTTAGCAGCGTTGGAACATTTTCATCGATGAGGCAGGTGAATTCAACTCCTTTTTCTTCCGCTTTTATTGCCATAATATCACTTAACATTTCGAGGGTTACCCGGAGATCAAAATGAATGGATTCGAGCACCAGTTTGCCGGATTCGTTTTTGGAAAAATCCAGTATGTCATTAACGACAACCAGTAAAGACTCCGCACTGGAATGGATCAACTGTGTGAATTCGGCTTGCTCCTGAGTCAGCTCGGTATCTTTAAGGAGATCGATCATTCCGATAACACCGTTTAATGGGGTGCGGATTTCATGACTCATATTGGCTAAAAATTCGCTTTTGATTTTTGCAGCTTCATCAGCAGCTCCTTTTGCTTTTATTAGCTCTGTATTGATTCTTTGGAGTTCTGTAGTACGATCGGAGACCCGTTTCTCCAATTCTTCATTCATGAGGCACAATTCCTGGGTTCGCTTTTGAACTTCCTCTTCAAGATGGGTCTGGTATTTTCGGTTTTCCTGAATCAGGCGGGCTTTTTCCAGGGCTTTATTGATCGTGTGATGGATTACCGATAAATCTTCGATCGGTTTCTGCAAAAAATCCCATGCTCCGAGTCTCAAGGCGGAGACAGCATCGTTC
>CAYTGW010000269.1:0-4366 GCA_964437395.1 uncultured Desulfocicer sp. | reverse complement strand
GGGTTGCGATTAGTTTCATTGTGGGAGCGGCATCTTGCCGCGACAGTACTGTCTTAATTGATATCATAAAAAAAGCCATATCGCGGCTGGAAGCCGCTCCCACATAATTCGATTATCCATCAGTTTTGATTACACCCGTGGAAAGCCGGGGTATGGAATGCCGTTATCCGAATAGTATAGTCAAAAACTCGTATGATTGGGATTGAAAAAAGAAGATTACCTGTTTGGAGTGGTTATGAAAACGTTGATTCGATTCTTCTGGTTACGGGTGTTTATTCTGATACTGTGCTTTGTGATTGTCTCCGGATGTTCTTCTTCCCATAAATATTCCTATAACAGCATTCACGAAGAGTATTCCAACGGGGCCTGTGTGCTGGACGGCCTGCAGCAGGACAAAGTGGAAAAATCCATATGCCGGACAGACAAGCCGGTTTCCCTGAAAGAAGCGATTCGGATCAGCCTTGTCAATAACCCGGATAGCAACATCGCGGCAGCAAGGATCAAAAAAGCGGAAGCCATGCTGCAACAGTCCGAAGCCGGTTTTTATCCTTATTTGGGTTTTTATACCGAATACTCCCGCGGCGATTCTCCCTCATCCTCCCTGTTTAAAACCATTGATCAGAGAAAGCTTGCGCCGGATACTGATTTCAATAACCCGGGTGTTTACGGGAATTTTGAGACCGGAGTCCAGGGCCGTCTGAATCTGTTTAACGGAGGCAGGGATATCCTTCAGCAGGGGATTGCAAAGCGGGGTCTTGAGATTCAGCATCTGGACCGGCAGGGGGTTGAAAACGCACTGGTTGCTTCTGTAATTCAGGGTTATTACAACTGTCTTGCAGCAGAAGATTTTATTAAAATTGTCAACGAGTCCATTGAGACCGTATCCGAACAGCTCAGGATCATGAACATCCGGTTTGCGGAAGGCGGAGCATTGAAATCCGATATCCTCACACTGAATGTTCGGCTTGCCATGGCAAAAGAGGATCTGGTTAAAAGCCGGAATCAGATGAAGATCGCCAAAGCAGTCCTGGCCAACATAATGGGTATTTCCGCAGACCAGGATATTGTTCTGACCCGGGATGCGCCGTTTTCCTATAAGATTCCCGGAGATTGTTCAGCCTGTATGGTGGAAGCGGTCGGTAAGAGACCGGAGCTGAAAAAAGTGCGCAAGCATCTGGAACAATCCAGGATGGCCTTGGATATGGCTCGGTCCGGATATCTTCCCCGGGTGGATCTTCAGGGGAAATATTATGTGGATGACCCGGACATGGACTATGACCGGGATCGTGAAAACTGGATGGCTGCCGTGGTCCTGAATTGGGATCTGTTTACGGGATTTTCCACCCGTGCGGAAAATGGAAAGGCATCGGCTGAACTGGAAGAGCTGCTGGCAGCAGACCGGAAAACCGTGCTGGACATTAAACTGGATGTGAAAACCGCGTACCTGGATCTGGAAGCGGCAGAAGCTAGGCTGGAGGTTGCGCGAAGCAGTGTGGAAATGGCGGAAGAATCCCTGCAGCTTGTGAAAAAACAGTTTGATGGCGGGTCCGCAACCGTCACGCGGTATCTGGAGGCGGAGCTGGCCAGGAATACCGCACAGACAAGATCTACCGCAGCCTATTATGACCGGGAAACCGCTTTTGCCAATGTCGGGAGAGCGATCGGTTTTTTTGCAGACGGAGTGGGAAAAAATTGATTTGAGATAAAGGCGGTTGATGATTTCTGTAAATGTAACCAAAGGATATGATCTTGCCATTTCAGGCAGACCCTCTTCCGAACTGAAGAAACTGAAAAAACCGGACAAGGTTGCATTTCTTCCGGAACGGATTCCGTTTATCACGCCCAGACTTCTGGTGAAGGTCGATGATCCGGTCAAGATCGGTTCCGTGCTGTTTGAGGATAAACAGAACCCGGATCTGAAGTTTTTATCTCCGGGAAGTGGAAGGGTTTCGGAAATCAATTACGGGCCGCGACGGGTCATCCGGGAGATCGTCATTGAACTGGAGAAGGAAGAGCAATTTGCAGATTTCCGGAAAATGACCGATTCGGAAATCCGGACATTGGACAAAAAATCCCTGATCCGGGCACTGATGCAGGGAGGGGTCTGGCCCTTGATCCGTGAACTCCCCTTCCGGGGGATTGCCGATCCGAAGATACAGCCGGAATCCATCTGGGTGGTTCTGGGGAATCAGGAACCTTTCCAGCCGTTTCCGGAAGTGTATCTCAAGGGCAGGGAAGCGTTGTTTTCTTTTGGTCTGAAGCTCCTGAAACGATTCGGAGTTCCGGTGAATGTTTCCGCGCAGGATCATCTCCGCTTGCAGGGATATGACATCATGATCACCCATCGTGTCCACGGACAATATCCTGCCCATGATCCGGGCGTTGTTTTATATAAAACCAAAAAGAGTGCTGCGGAAAATACCAGTTGGTATATATCGGGCCAGGATCTGCTGGCCATTGCCCTTTTGATCAAGAAGGGTCAATATCCAATCGAACGGATAGCAGTCACGGCTGGAAGCCGGGCGCAGAACAGCGGACATTTTCAGACACGGGTCGGGGTGCCGGTACTGGATATGATCCCTGGGCTTTCTTCGGATAAATCCTGTTTTGCCGGTGGGCTGCTGACCGGGTATGAGGTGAATTCAAACTCTTTTCTGGGCCTGTATGAGACATCCCTGACCTGTATCCCGAAAGGAGATCAGAGGGAACTGTTTGGATTTCTCCGACCGGGTTTTGGAAAACCCAGTTTCTCCAAGACTTTTTTATCCCGGTTTCGGAAAAAGCCCTTTGATATGGATAGCGGTATGCATGGAGAGCAGCGTGCCTGCGTAAACTGCGGCTCCTGTACAAAGATCTGCCCGGTGGATATCCTGCCCCAGTATACGATCAAATGCCTGGGAGCGGATGCCATTGAGGAAGCATTGGCTCATGGCCTGCTGGATTGCGTGGAGTGCGGACTCTGCTCTTATGTCTGCCCATCCAAGATTGAGATCCGGGAGATTTTGCAGAAAGCAAGATATGAATATTACAAAGAGCAGAGATAATTATTGACCCTATGAAAATTATCCAGAGACTTTTTGATTCCCAGCGGAAGCACTTTGAAAGAAGCGGAAAACTGAGGGCGTTGAAACCCCTGTTTGAAGCCACTGAGTCCTTTTTCCTTTTCCCCGGAATCACAGCAGGATCAGGGCCTTTTGTCCGGGACAGCCTGGATCTGAAGCGGTTCATGAGTTTTGTTATCCTGGCGCTGATGCCGCCGTTTTTGTTCGGGATCTACAATACCGGCTTGCAGTCATGCCGTGTTTCCGGGCTCCCGATTGACTGGATATCGGTCACTACCCAGGGACTGTGGATCGTGATGCCGCTGGTGATGGTTTCATACGGGGTTGGATTTTTCTGGGAATTGCTGTTTGCTTCGATACGGAAGCATCCCATCAGTGAGGGGTTTCTGGTTACGGGGTTGCTGTTCCCCATGACCCTTCCGCCGGCAATACCATTATGGCAGGCGGCAGTGGGCATCTCTTTCGGCGTAGTGATCGGCAAGGAGGTGTTTGGCGGAACCGGACGAAATATTTTCAACCCGGCACTTGTCGGAAGAGCATTTCTGTTTTTTGCCTATCCTACCAAGATGTCCGGTGATGCGGTATGGGTTGCGGTAGTTGACCCGGTACGAAAGGCAGCAGATGCGATCTCCGGGGCAACCCCCCTGGCATGTCCGGTTTCATCGAAAACCGGAGAAACCGTGGTAATGGCTCTGGAAAAAGCCGGATATACGCTTTCCAGGCTTTTCTGGGGAATATACCCGGGCAGCGTTGGCGGAACTTCCGCTTTTTACTGTCTGATCGGGGCAATCATCCTGATCCTGGCCGGCGTGGCTTCCTATCGGATCATCATGGGCGGCATTCTGGGTTTACTGGTGACCGGTCAGATTTTGAATTTTGTGGCAGGTTCGTCGACCAATGCATGGCTGGCATTGCCTCCGGTATATCATCTGATCATGGGGGGTTTTGCATTTGGAATTGTCTATATGGCCACAGACCCGGTTTCCGCACCAGGAATGGAAAATGGAAAATGGGTATATGGGTTTCTGATCGGTGCGCTGACGGTTCTGATACGGGTTTTCAATCCGGCGTATCCGGAAGGCGTGATGATGGCCATTCTGTTCATGAATATTTTTTCTCCTTTGCTGGATTATATTGAAATCGGATTGCGGTTAAAGAAAAGGATTTCCAATGTCTGATGTGCTGCGCTCTCTCCTTTTTTCCGTGGTACTATGCCTGGTGTGCGGAACCCTGCTTACCGCTGCGTCCAGCGTTCTGAAGGATATTCAGCAGAAAAACATGACCTTAGACCAGCGGAAAAATAT
>CAYTGW010000268.1:4084-4497 GCA_964437395.1 uncultured Desulfocicer sp. | reverse complement strand
TTACGCGTTGTAAAAACATTAAAAATATTGGATTAATTTTTATAAAAAGAATATAGAATTTTTTAACGTATTGAAATAGTTTAATTATAAATTTAATTTAACTGTAAAACAACTTAGCGCTTATGGGGCAGGCCCCTGTGCCTGCCCTTTTGTATGACAAGATATGGTGCCAACATGAAATCAACCCTGAACCCCTGGTATTTTGTGACACTTCCGATTTCGGAATATGGCAAGGTCAGGGATCTTCAACTTCAGGTAGTGGCTCGTAAGATCGCCGGAACCCTTGGTGCGGAAGTAGTGATCTGGGTGGAACATCATCCGGTATTCACACTCGGGCGTCATGGAGGGAAGGAAAACCTGATGGTTTCTGAGGAATTTCTTCTGGAGAAGAATATCCCGGTGATTGCTGCGGA
>CAYTGW010000268.1:0-4074 GCA_964437395.1 uncultured Desulfocicer sp. | reverse complement strand
TTTTCATGGCCCTGGTCAATTGGTTGTTTATCCGATTGTCAATTTGCAAAAGATAGGACTACGTGTACCGGAGTATGTTCACCTTCTGGAACAGGTCATGATTCAAACCAGTCGGGAGTTTTCTGTTCAGGCCAGCCGAAATCCGACCCAACCCGGTATCTTTACAGAAAACGGAAAATTGGGGAGTGTAGGGATTGCGATCCGGCATGGCATATCTTTCCATGGATTCGCGTTGAATATTGATGTTGCGCTTGAACCGTTTCAATGGATCCATCCGTGCGGACTCCGGGATATAAAAATTACTTCCTTGTATCAGGAAACCGGTTCTCCGCTGAACCTGAAAATGATTCAACGGTCTGTGAAACAGCATTTTTGTATTTTGTTTGGGATTGAGCCTGTCCAGGCTGAATTTTCAGAATTGGAAAAAATGCTGTAGCTTTCCTTGCTTTTTTTTGGTAGTCGGTGTTTGTCTTTATGAAAACGAGCACATCAAATATACACAGCATCATCAAATCTTTCGGTCTGGTTTTTGGCGATATCGGTACCAGCCCGATTTATACCCTGACAGTCATTTTTTTAATTATACCCCATTCTCAGGAAAATATTATCGGCGTTTTATCATTGATTATCTGGACGCTGATTCTGCTGGTCATGATTCAATATGCATGGCTGGCCATGAGTTTAGGGCAGAATGGCGAAGGCGGAACCATTGTTTTAAAGGAAATTCTCACACCGCTTCTGAAATCGGGAAGACAAATCACGTTCGTCACCTTTCTTTCATTTATTGGTATTTCCCTTCTGATCGGCGATGGGGTGATTACCCCGGCGATCAGTATATTGAGTGCTGTTGAAGGAATGCTACTGATTCCCGGACTTGAGGAAATGTCTCAGAATTGGCTGATTCTGATTGCCGGCATGATTGCGGTCGTTTTATTTTCTGTTCAAAAAAAGGGTTCCGACAAGGTATCGGCTTTATTTGGTCCGCTGATGGTGATCTGTTTTCTGTCACTTATCCTGTCGGGTATTACGGCCATTGTATACACCCCTCTGGTATTTAAGGCTGTCAATCCCTATTACGGGGTCCATTTTTTACTGAAACATGGCCTTGCAGGTTTTTTTGTATTGTCGGAGGTTACCTTGTGCGCCACCGGCGGTGAAGCGCTTTATGCGGACATGGGCCATCTTGGCAGGGAACCCATTGTAAAGGCATGGTATTTTGTGTTTATTGCGCTCGTTTTGAATTATCTGGGACAGGGCGCTTTTCTGATCAGCCATCCAGAGGCAAAAAACATTTTATTTTCAATGGTTTTTTCTCAGGCCAAATTCTTATATGTTCCCTTTCTAATTTTGAGCATCCTGGCCACGGTGATTGCTTCACAAGCCATGATCAGCGGGTTGTTTTCAATTGTATACCAGGGAATCACCACAAGAATCATGCCCATGTTAAGAATAGAGTATACCTCGACAGAGATGCAATCCCAGATTTATATTGGATTTGTGAACTGGTTTTTACTGATTTCGGTTTTATTCATCATGATTGAATTCCGGGAATCAAGCCGTTTGGCAGCCGCCTATGGTCTGGCTGTTACAGGGACAATGACCATTACCGGAATCATGATGACATGGATCTTCTGGCTGCGAAGAAAAAAACGGCTCACGTTCATATCCTCGATGATGCTGCTGGTCACCAGCGTTTTTTTTCTTTCCAACAATTTTAAAATTCCTCATGGAGGCTACTGGTCCATTGTAATTGCAGCCTTCCCGCTCGGGATCATTATTCTGTACCGGGAAGGTCAGAAAAAACTGTATCACGCGCTCCGGCCTGTATCGCTGGACACGTTTCTGGTGGGTTATCGGGATATTTATTTGAAATTGAATAAAATTCAAGGAAGCGCGCTGTTTTTTGCAAAAGATCCGAAAGTGATCCCCCCATACCTTGTTCATACAATGATCAGCAATAACATCGTCTATGAAGACAATATCATTGTATCCATTGTCAAGTTGGATAAACCATTCGGCATGGAAGGAGTTTTTAAACAGACAATCGATAAGGGACTTCGTGCTTTTGAAGTTCAGATGGGTTACATGGAGGTCGCTCCGGATGTTGGAAAAATATTGCGAAAATCCCGGATTAATGAAAAAGCGATTTTCTATGGTGTTGAAGATATTTATACAAACAATTTTTTCTGGCATCTTTTTTCATTTATCAAAAAATTAACACCCAATATCGTTCATTTCTATAAACTTCCACGCAATAAAATGCATGGCGTCGTAACCCATGTGATCATGTAATGGTGAATGACAGCAGTCCACTCAGAAAACCCAAACCCCCCTGGCTTCGAAGGCATCTTCCGGATCAGCCTGAATTTGAAGAGATCCGCACTCTCCTGAAACACTCCTGCCTGAATACGGTGTGTGAGTCTGCAAAATGCCCAAACATATGGGAATGCTTTTCAAAAAAAACAGCAACCTTTTTGATCATGGGCAACCGATGCACAAGAGATTGCCGGTTTTGTGCAATTGAACGAGGGCCTGTTGAGCTACCTGATCTGGAAGAACCGGCTCAGGTAGCGGAAGCAGTACAGAAAATGGGTCTGGAACATGCAGTCATTACTTCTGTTACAAGGGATGATCTTGCGGATTTCGGTGCGTCTTTTTTTGTGAAAACCATTCAGGAGATCCGGAAGTGTTCACCGGAGATTTCAGTAGAGGTGCTGGTTCCGGATTTCTGTGGTGATGAAAAAGCCATTGAATCCGTGATCGCGGCTGACCCGGACGTGATCGGCCATAATATTGAAACGGTTCCGGGATTGTATCCAATTGTCAGACCCCAGGCAAAGTACAGGGTTTCACTGGCTCTGTTGCAGCAGGTGAGTGCATCCGGAAGTACCATCTTTGTAAAATCCGGCATGATGCTCGGTCTGGGAGAGACAGAAGATGAAATCCTTCGGACAATGGATGATCTGTTGTGTTCCGGATGCAGGATTCTTACCCTGGGTCAATATTTACAGCCCACAAGAAACCATATCCCAGTGAGCCGGTTCATCCCTCCGGAAGCGTTTCATTCATGGCAGGAAAAAGCCATGGCCATGGGGTTCCGGCAGGTAGTCAGCGGACCGTTTGTCCGGAGCTCCTACCATGCCGGAGAGCTGTTCCGTGCTATGAAGGCTTCTGAGAAACCTGAAGTGCCTGTTCCAAGTCTTGAATGATATCATCTATGTGTTCAATTCCAACGGAAATCCGGACCATTTCCGGTTCCACACCGGCTTTTAGCTGCTCTGCCGGAGAAAGCTGGGAGTGAGTTGTTGTCGCAGGATGAATCACCAGGGTCTTGGCATCCAGGATATTGGCCAGATGAGAACATAATTTGACGGACTCAATAAATTTCCGGCCGGCCTCTATTCCCCCCTTTACTCCAAAACCAAAAACAGCCCCCGGTCCCAGAGGGAAATACTGTTTTGCCCGGGAATAATCCGGATGGGTTGTAAGGCCTGCATAGTTCACCCAGGCCACGGCGTCATGTGAACTCAGAAACAAAGCAACCTTCCCGGCATTTTCACAGTGCACTTTTGCACGCAGCGGCAGGGTTTCGATCCCCTGGAGAATTAGAAAGCTATTCATCGGCGCCAGGGCAGCTCCAATGTCTCTCATCAGACCGGTCCTCAGTTTTGTGCAAAAGGCCGTACAGGGGTTTCCCTCCAAGGAACACAGCGCCTCCCACAGGTTCAATCCATGATAGCTTGGATCCGGATCGGTGATCTCCGGGAATTTACCGGACCCAAGCCAGTCAAAATCACCTTTTTCAACAACCGCGCCGCCAATGCTGTTGCCATGCCCGCCGATCATTTTGGTCAGGGAATAGACAATGATATCCGCCCCGATTGTAAACGGATCAAATATCGGAGGAGGAGAGACGGTGTTGTCCACAACAAACGGAATTTTTTGTTTGCGGTTTACAGAGCTAGTTAGCCCGGTACAACAATAATCACGCCCTGATAGTACACCCACGGATCAAATGGCGGTTTTAGATTAAGATTAGTTTCCTTACAGTGATCTACTGTAATATTGGGGTAA
>CAYTGW010000267.1:0-4500 GCA_964437395.1 uncultured Desulfocicer sp. | reverse complement strand
AAGAGATGATCAACATGATCCAGGAAATCGGATGCGTATCCTGCTGAGCGGCAAAGAGCTGGGTGGGATCTGTAATAATCAATAGAACGGCAAGTCCTATAATCATTATTATTGAGTGCTTGTTCTGATTTCGAATCAGGCCAATATTACCCATGATTGTCACATGTCCTTTTTTCTGGAAAAATATCGAGTTGAAGAAAAAGAAAGGGTGTAGTCTTTGAAAACTGTCAATCGTTGTTCAATAGGAGAAAGAGACACTGCATAATCAAGATGCAAAATTTCCGTTCAATCAACACCAGTGAATCGATCGGGAGAAACAGTGATATTTTATTACTTGATTAGATATACTTTTTTTAAATAATTTATGAATTCAGTATCTTTACAAAGACTTCGGTTTTCCGTATCACAAATTTTTGCAACCGGTTGCCCATTACACTCCACCATTTCGATAACAACATCCGGTGGTTCAATACCAACATCATTTGTCAGATAGGTTTTTAAACCAAAAGCGACATTGATTAATTCCCTGAATGTTTGATGGAGCTCAACTGCTTTTTCAAAATCGATCCCATCTGTGAAAACTGCGGTCTTGGATAAGGGATCAATACCCAGCTTATCATAGTGTTCAATCAATTTGACACACCATGAAACACTATCGCCGCTGTCATGCTGACATCCATCAAACAGTTTTGCAAAATACAGATCAAAATCTCTTAAAAATGCCTGAAAGCCGACGACATCTGTAAGAGCAATTCCAAGTTCACCCCGGTATTCCTGAGCCCAGCTTTCAAAAGCAGCTTTTTGACTGTCTGAAATTCGTGTGCCCAGTTGCTGATGCCCCTGAAGCCATTCATAAGTCATTGTACCAACTGGTTTCACCTTGAACTGTTTTGCCAATGCAATATTACTGGTTCCGACAAAAATATGTGGTCTGAATTTGGCTTTTAAGGTCTCGATAATTTTTGTATGCCAGGATAGTGAATACCGGTATTTCGTGCCGATATCTGCAAATTTAAATCGTGGAATCTGGCCGGTTTTTAAAAGCTCTGTCAAATAATTAATTTTTTCAGACAATATCTCCTCACCGGCTTTCATTGCCTTTTCCGGATCATGATTACCGGAATCATGGTTGCATTCATTTTTTGAATAGACTTCGCTGACAATGGCCAGAACAGGGGTTTCATACAATATTGTGGATATCCATGGCCCTTCGATATCGATCTGGATTCCCCCCTCTTTGTCCAGATAGGCGTTCAGGTATCTTCGGTTATGTTGAAACAATCGGAGATACTCTAAAAAATCTTTCTTTAAAAAAGGGATTGATGACAAATAGCTGATTTCATCCTCTGTAAACCGTAACGAGCAGAGATGATCAATTTCCGACTTAATCTCATCAAGGAACGAAATTTTTTTATTTTGACAAGCAAATTTATATTTTACCGTAACCGCTGGATAGGTATGCAGAACTGCCTGAGCCATGGTAAGCTTGTTAAAATCCGTATCAAGCAAACTCTTGATAATTGCCATATTGATCTTCTCCAGAGCAAAATTGTAATGATCGTTAAAAGTAAGTATTAATTACGTTTTATTCTAAAATACAGAACTTCGGTTCAACCCATTTATTTGAATAGCATGAACAGGTTGCATTTGTATGAAATTTTTCCTATCAACATTTATCGAAGAAATCAACAGGATAGGGATATTAAATTACAGTTCGTTTTTTTACAATGCATCCTTGGATGAGAATTCGGAGTTTTCGTCAGATGGGTTTTCTGTTTTCGATAATAACTCTCGAACAAGAAGATCAATGTTGGATTCAAGGTTCACCTGGGATATATAGGTCTTCCGCTGGGATGAAATCACCTTCTTTTCCGTAAAATCCAGCATTTTTAAAGTTACATCAATATTGCTTTCAAAAATATTGATATCAACTTCCATATATATTGAAGTGTTGTAATTGGATAAAATCTTTTGAATCTGCTGGTTGTTAAATCCATCCTCACCGTCGATTTTCATTTTCTGGGTCTGGATACCCAGAAATGAATAGATGTCTTCCATGGACACAATACGGATCTTTTTATATTTACGCAGTTCTGAATCAATACAACCCAGAATCGCACGATATTTTGGCTTTTCCCGATTGTCTTTTAAAAATACAACCAGGGTATGCTCTTCCTTCGGGAGCGTATAAGATAGATAAAATTGACTGAAATCCACTTGTTTTTGAACTTTGTTTTCATCTGTTGTTTTCTGGTATGATTGAATACAGATATTGTTCAGGCACCTCGCACCTGGGGGGCAATCCTTATCGGAAAAACAATCGGAAATCGGCTTGACATAATTTCTCTGCTGACTGCATCCGGCGAAAAAAGCCGGAACAATTAAAAGACAGAACATGAAGGGTATATAAGGTTTCATTTATTTTTCATCCACCAGGTTTGTCATAATGTTGGTAATAAGTTCCTTGATCTGGACATCCATTGTTTTCAGGGAAACATATTTCTGGATTTGAAAATTTTCTTTTGATTTGCGGCAGGTATCGCTTTCCATGGTAGCCTGATAATCATCGGGCATTACATTCCGTGTGGAAAGGAGTGCAGAACCTTTTGCAAGAATGTTTCCGGTTTCAATATCATTGATCTCCACATCGATTATAAATTCAAGCAGATACTCTTCATTTATACAATATGGTATTGAATTCTCATATAAATACTCTTTTTCTTTTTCCCAGGAGGCCTTGTCGGCCATCTCCTCCCATTTATCATCGTCAATATAATAAATATAGTAAATTACATCCTGTTTTGCTTTTAGTTTGTTAATTTTCAATATCGCATCTGCACCGCTTTCTTTTCCGAATTTTGTTGCAAGTTCGCTCTGGGACAGCACTACATTTTTTTCAACAATACGCTCACCAGACTGCAAGCGGTAGGGTTCAAGGTTCTTTTTTTTGGCCAGAATATCGTCACTGATTACCGTATATCCTCTTTTCAGAAGAATGGATTCGATATAACTCACATATTCATCTTTGCCTGATGCAAGAATGGTCTTCTGCACCCCGGCAGCATTTTCCTTGTTTTTTTCAAACAAAAGATCTTTTTCAGGCTGGATAACCAGGAGGGAACTGATTTTTGACGGGTCATATCTTCTGGTCCGAACCACCTCCGGTTTCTGGTAATCGATTCGTTTTATGATCAGAGGAGTTGTCGAGGAACAACCGATCAGTAGTGTTCCGGCAAAAAGCAATACACTCACCAGATTATAAATACGGTTTTTCATTTACCACCTCAATATTATAGAAAGTATGGATTCTTCAATATGGGTCATAACGATTGGATGGCACTTATAATAACATAGGGTGCTTTTAAAATCAATTTTTATTGAGATTTCAGTGAATAAATGAATCGGCTAGGTTTTTGAGAAGCGCATCAAAAAATGCAATCTGTCTTTCCCATGCAAAATCCATCATGCTTTCGGAAAGGTGTTTTCTGCTTACGGAAAAATCTTCCGGATGAAGCACCATGGCCAAAAGCTTTTCAAAAAAATCATTTTGATCCTCATATAAAAATGAACTATGGAATGAATCCGGTATGATTTCCGGATAAGAAAGACGGTTGGGAACGAGAGGGAGGCATCCATGACGGATCGCCTCAACGACGGATATACCGAAATTTTCCTGATCTGCGGTACTGATGACGATATCGCCTTCTGAAAGCCATTGATAATAATCAGATCGGGAATCCACATAGCCGTATTGCACAATCCGGCTCCCAAATATTTTCTTTGCGGCTGTGAATACTTCCGGAATGCGATGATAGTTCTCTCCAAGAATCGCAACCCTGAAATCAATACCCTTCTCTACCAGAAATTCAAGCGCGTGAAAAAAAACCTCCGGTCTTTTATCAAATTCCCACCGGTGATTCCATATGATCAAAGGTGGTTTGTTATGTTTTCGGTCTGAAGAACTGATATCAGACGGGAAGTGACATCCGGGATAAACAACCTGGGATTTTTCCCGTATTTCACGGATAACCCATTTCGGTCTGAAATCGGGCATCATGTTGATAAATTTTGGGAGAAGAGAAAAAAAGGCGTGATAATGGGTCTTGGAATTAAATACGATCCGGTCTGCAGCAAGAGCGCTCGTGATATCCGTAAAGCCGAACTGATAATCCATCTGTTCACCAGGAGCAAGGGGGTAGCTGAGTTGATTTTCATGAAAGTAAATAAGTGTGGGCGGCAGGTTTCCCCCGCACAGGGCTTTCAAATCCGACAGACTCATCAAATCGCTTGTGATCAATCCATCGTATTCCCGAAATAAATCGATTTTTTGATAATAATATAATGCAGCTCCTCTCATTCTCCATTTCCAGAACCTGGCCGGCAAAGTGACCAGATCAATCTTATGACGGGAATGAGCAATCAAACCATCGGCAAAATCCCGATGAGACCCTCCGTAAAAGGATTCGAGAAACAGAAATTTTGCCATTCCATCCTTTCAGA
>CAYTGW010000266.1:0-4505 GCA_964437395.1 uncultured Desulfocicer sp. | reverse complement strand
TATCAAAGTTGGACACCTGAAAATTACGGATCATCTCATTCTCGGCGTCACAGATTTAAAACAAAAAAAGGGGAAAGAAGTATTCGAACATTGTACTCTGAAAACCGTTTTAAAGAACGGCTGGAATGAAGTTGCTGATGCACTGACAAGTGGCAGCATCGATGGCGCATTCATATTGGCTCCCACTGCAATGGATCTTTTTAAATCCGGAGTCGGTATTAAGCTTATTTTATTTACCCATAAATCAGGTAGCGTGCTGGTAAAAAGCAAAGCAGCAAATATAGATAAAATTGAGGATTTTGCCGGGAAAGCGGTTTTAATTCCATACCAGCTTTCCGTCCATAATATGCTATTTCACAGGTTGCTTTCAGAAAAAGGATTAAAACCCGGCACCAGCAATGAACCAGGAGTTGATGTCGTACTTGAGGTAATGGCTCCAATGATGATGAATGATGCAATTAAATACGATGAAGAAGGAGAAATCGGTGGTTTTATTGTCGCAGAGCCAATTGGTTCACAGGCAATTGCCGGTGGTCTTTGTGAGGAGATGTGTCTTTCAAAAGATCTCTGGCCAAACCATCCTTGCTGTGTTTTTGTTGTGCGTGATGAAATTATCGGGAAAAATCCAGATGGTGTTCAGGAACTTACCAACAGTCTTGTTCGATCTGGTATGTCCATAGATGCTCAACCTTCAGCAGCAGCAGCCATTGGAGCGGATTTTCTGGGTCAAGATAAAGCGATTGTAGAGCGTGTTCTTACCACACCCGCTGATCGCATTACAACAGGGGAATTGTTCCCGGTGATTGAGGACTTGGCTGTGATACAAGATTATATGTGTGATGTTATGAAAAAAATGCAAAATAAAATTGATCTAGAAAAATTTGTTGATACCCAATTTGCCAAAACTGCCGGAGCAAAGTAACCCTTATGGTTTTTCTGCATGGGTAACGTAGTTAATCCAAATCGCCCTGCGAAACGATTCAGATCCAATTTCTATAGTAAATTTATAAATACGGATGGTTGCAGTCGCCCTCCCAATTCCCGACAATTTCCCCTTTTGTTTGACACATAGATCTCTTTCGGTTATGCTTTTTTATCGTTCATGTCACAATGGTTTCAATCAAAAATATTTATTAAACTAATCATATTGCTGGTGATTTTAGAATGAAAAAGAGAGTAAACGGGCAAACAGATTTTTCTGATCACTTCGGAGAGGCTTCTCCTATACAGAATCTGGATCAGTTTCTTGAATTTACAGTTGAGAAAGCTGTACGTATCATGCAGTCAAAGGCGGGTTCGTTGCTATTGCTGGATCAAGAGGCAGGGGATCTGTATTTCAAGGTGGCTACAGGTGATAAAAAAGAAGAACTGAAGCGGTTCAAGATCAAAATAGGAGAAGGGATTGCCGGTATGGTGGCACAGACAGGCGAGCCCTTGCTGATTTCAGATGTGCAGAAAGACCCACGCTGGAATAAGGATATCAGTGAATCCATAGGTTATCAAACCCATTCGATCATTTGTGCACCGATGAAGGTGGGTGATGAGATCATTGGTGTGATCGAGATTATCGATAAAATCAATGGGACATCGTTTGTTGATGACGACTTGAAAATATTGACAGAGTTCGGAGAACTTGCAGCCCATGCAATCGGCAATGCCCGGAAAATTGTACAGGTAGACCGTGAGAACAGGGATTTAAAAGAGGAACTCGCGGTAAAATATCAAATTGTTGGAAACAGCGGCTCAATCCAGAAAATTATACAGGAAGCCACGAAGGTAGCGAATTCGACGACAAGTACTATAATTCTCGGTGAAAGTGGAACCGGAAAGGAGTTGCTTGCCCGGTTGATTCATCGGGTTGGTCTTCGAAAAAATAAACCATTGGTTGTTTTGAATTGTGCGGCACTCCCTGAATCATTGTTGGAAGATGAACTTTTTGGCCATGAGAAAGGGGCTTTCACCGGCGCGACAAATAAAAAAATTGGTAAATTTGAGCTGGCCGATCAAGGGACCCTGTTTCTGGATGAAATTGGTGAGATGAGTCCGGGTATGCAAGCAAAGCTCCTCAGGGTATTACAGGAAGGGATTTTTTATCGTGTTGGCGGGAATACACCGGTTCATGTCAATGTAAGAATTATATCTGCGACAAACCGTGAAATTCTTAAGGAAATTGAAGAGGGCAAGTTCAGAGAGGATTTATATTATCGATTGAATGTTGTCACAATTGAGATGCCGCCGCTTCGAGAAAGAAAAGCAGATATTTTTTTGCTCGCTCAACACTTCATCGAATCTTTTAAGTTGGAAAGAGGAACTCCAGGGTTGACCATATCAGAAGAGGCCATGGAAAAAATGATAGGATATAACTGGCCGGGAAATGTGAGAGAATTGCGTAATGCTTTAGAACGGGCAGTTGTAATGGGTAACGGGAAAAAGGTGATGCCCGAGGATTTGCCGATTTTTGATCCAAAAACAAAATACCCCGGTATGCAGGTCGGGATTCCTCTGGAAGATGCATTGAATGAATTCAAGAAAGAGTTTATCAAGTTGAACCTGAAAAATACAGGGGGAAATCGAAGCAAGGCTGCTCAGGTTATGGGGATTCAAAGGACTTATTTGTCACGTTTGGTCACCAAATTCAGGATTCAGGATATATAGTGGCTGGTTCAAGTGCCCTTATATGTTTTCTGAATTGGGGTAATGAAAAATTGAAGGGTTATCTTCTGAAATCCAATTGAGATAAAGCCGAAGCTCTATGTGGTCGGCGGTTGAATGCCTAGCTCACTTATTTTATATAATAATGTTTTATAACTGATTTTTAATATTTTTGATGCTCTGCTTCGGTTCCATCCGGTTTTTTCCAATATATAAGAGATGGCTTCCTTTTCAACTTTATCCAAAGCATTTTTCTTGATTTCCTTTAATGAAAAGGTATCCAGATCAAGTCCTTGTCCATTCTTAAATAAAAAATTATGGGATGAAGGTATCGGTGGTTGAACTTGTTCCGATTTTTGGTGAACAGCATTTGATGATCCATATCCATAATCGAATCCATCAATGATATCATCCCAACTGCCAAGTACCAATACTCTTTTTAATACGTTTTGAAGCTCCCGGACATTACCTGGCCAGTAATATTCGGATAGTTTTTGTAATACCCGGCTGCTGGGCTGGAGAATGCTTCTATTGTTGAATTGAGAAGTATACAGCTGACTGTAATAATTGATCAGATGCGGAATATCCTCGATTCTTTCTCGAAGAGGCGGGATATATATTTTAATAATATTTAACCGATAATACAGATCTTCACGGAATTTATGATTTTTGATTTCATTTTCCAAATCATGATTGGTCGCCGCGATAAGCCATGTATCTGTTTTAAATTCTTTTTCAGTTCCAAGAGGCGCAAATTCACCACTTTGGAGAACATGGAGCAGCTTTGATTGTAACAAAATCGGCATATCCCCGATTTCATCAAGAAACAGTACGCCTCCGTTTGCCAGTTCAAATTTCCCACGTTTTTTCTGCTCTGCCCCAGTGAACGCTCCTCGTTCGTAACCATAAAGTTCACTCTCAAGAAGCCCTTCAGGAAGGGCTGCACAATTAACCTTGACAAACGGTTTCCCTTTTCTTGGGGATTTTTGATACAGGTTTTGTGCGATTACTTCTTTCCCAACGCCGGTCTCGCCGGAAATTACGATATTCAGCCCTGTATCAGCAACATGATTGATCAGGTCACTAACTCTAACAATGGCTGGACTAACGCCTATGATCGGTGGTCCGTTTTGCATATTATTAAATGTTTTCGTTTAAATGGTTGTATGAAAATTTCAGTTAATCCTAATCAGCTGACTTTAATTTGTTTTCGACTGGATAAGATCAATAATTCGTTTATCCAGTTCCATCAGGTCAATTGGTTTTTCCAGTACAAGATCTGCCGCTGCCTCAGATGCCAACATCTCTGGATGCTCTCCCCAGCCTGTAATGGCAATGATAAGAATTTCCGGAAATTTTTTTTTAACAATTGAAATGATACCAACACCGCTGATATTCGGCATAACGATATCAGTGATGATAAGGTCAAAATCGTTTGGCTCGGTCTGGAGTATCTTTAATCCATCCAATCCATTAGAAGCTGTTGCGACCGAATAATTTTTTTTTGTAAAAAATTTTTTGTAAGTATTCAGTATCTCTTCACTGTCGTCAATTATCAGAATTTTATAATTTTTTTGCATTTTTTTATCTGTTGTTTAGATAAAAGGTGAAGAATTCTTCATCATCCGATTTTGCTTGTTAACCTGATTTGGATTGTTTTAGTATTATTTACAAGTATTTTTTATGGATTTCATATAGCATTATGATGGATTGGGCAAGTATATTTTAACTTTTTTCTTATTTTGGCCCTTTCATCCTTTTGATTAAAGTAAATCAGCGCATATTAAAAACTGTCTCATCTGAAAAACAACCAAGAATCAGTTGATTATTCTAAAAAGATATGTATAAAACGC
>CAYTGW010000265.1:0-4535 GCA_964437395.1 uncultured Desulfocicer sp. | reverse complement strand
TGCTAACCTGAGCAATGATTTTATTTTTGCGAAAAAATCAAATGAATGGCCCCTGAAAAAACAGGCGACAACGGAAATACTGGAAGAGTGTCCTTCTTATGATGAAAAAAAATATCCTGAATTTTACAAGCGAATGGGATTTCCTGACAGGTAAGAGGCATTGACTTGATTCCGTATAAAAATTTATTTATTTCTATACAAAAGCTGACATCTCACTTGTCAGCTTTTGTATGAGGGCTTGACCGTTTCATCGCAATCCCGATAATCGTCTTTCAGCAGAATTCCTCCCAAACAATATGCCCTTTTTCTTTACGAAAATTTGCTATATTTATACAAAAAATTTTTAGATTTCTTGTTGGTTCTGACTGTATGCTTTTACTATAAAATTCAAAAAAGAAATTACAAAACAAGGTCAATCCACAGGTGCGTCAAATGAAGTTCACTTTCAACACGGAATACAATCGATGAATATTCCGTAACTCGCCCACCGGTTCTCGGAAACGCTAATTTTTCCCGATCTGACCATGCCGGATCAAAAGACTGAGTATGCAAATCGCAAATCCATCCATTGATCTGCTTTTGCCAGCTATCTGGTGTCCCATCCTGTATATAGCCAATCATTCCCGCGCGTTTGAGCTTGCTGCCGTGTATAGCAAACTTGAACCGTTCTATGCCCCCGCACTGTTTATATTTCACACCATCTTCATACCCTATCACATATTCACGCATACGTTTTTTGGGCAGCTTTTTAGAGAGCCTTTTACACTCGAAAATGGTTATCAGCGGTGGATCAATTCTGATATCCTCCACCTTGAGGTAAATGCCGATATCAGCAGCAGGACTGTTCCCCCGGTTTTTATCCTCCATGTTTTCACGGTCTGCAAAAAAATTTTCCTGCATCGCAGCGTTTATTATAAAACGACAAAGACGGCTGTTAAGACCGTTTTCATTCTCGATATCCGTATTCAAATTAGATTCCGCAAATTGAGGAAGGTGAGTTTTTAGAAAACCGACTACCATATGAAATTGTGCGTTTTGAGGCGGACCAGATAAGTTTCCGATACCGCCAAGCATCCGTCCGGCAGAAGATTTTGTCACGATGCTCAATATCCTTGCCCCAAGAGATCAATCAAGGTCTCATCGGCATCGCGAAGGGCAATAGAACGAAGCCAGTACCTTTTCTGATTCGGCTTGACCATAAAAATGACATTCTGTTCGTATATACAAAGAATGCGGTTTACAAACAGACGGCTACCATGTTGGCGATGCAGCAATTCATCAAGGAATGGCACAGCCTTTTCCTGGTCCGGCAATTCTATCTGAGGCGCATCACCATAACAGAAAGGGTAGCAGATAAAAGAGCCCATAGGAATTGGCTCTAAAGGACGAAATTTTTTATAAACAGGATTGAGAACACTGCAATACATTTCGCCGAAGCTGTGCAAGTCGGCTTTATCTGTTTGGGATAAAACAGTGGCTTTTTCACCGCTTCGTCTGAAATCAGCAAGGTATTGTCCGATATCATCAATAAGGGCTTGCTCCCAGAAATTCAAATCGATATCCTGTGTCTCATCAGGATAGGGTAATGCCATGATATCGAATGTATGCAATGAATTGGAGCGGCCTACCAAAATTCTCCCGCTACTCAACATAACTAAAATTCCATAGTATTTTGATTCGTTCAATCGTTTTGCAAGTACCTGCAAATGAGATTTCGCTCTCTCCGGCGCATATACACCTATAATTTGTTTTGTGAACACTAATTCTTTGTCTGTATAAACCGCAGGGATAGACAATCCATCTACCTTTTTTCTGATTAACACATGTGGTGATATAAAAATCTTCTTTATACTAATAGATGCCGCCTGAAAAAAAAATTCTCTACATGTTTCTGTTAGTTCCCAATCAATACCATCTTTTGTTATAGCTTCTGGAGGAACCTTTAGCTTTCCTGTTATCCATGGTGCAAGCTTCGGAGTACTTTTTAATTTAAACTTTCGTTTAAGATCGTTAGAAGGCAATTCGGTAAGATCCTCAACTTCCTTCAGCTTGTTCAGATTACTCCCGCATCCGACATTGTACCCCTCTCCAAACTGCCAGCCATCATTTTTCTTCTTTTGTTTTAGATACTCCCCTAAAGTTGGAACATCAATTAAGAGCCGGTCCATTATTCGATGAAGCCTGCCACCGCCCAGAAGATTGGCTTTCCAAACATATTGTTTCTGTTTAATTAATTTACGGGATATCCAATGATAGTCATAGGGATCCAACTCAAACAACAATTTTTCTTTGATGGCTTTGGTTCTACGGAATGTTACATGCAAAATTTTTTCCGTGGTCGAGGGGTTGTTGGCGCCGATAATTGCGGCCGCCGCAACCTGCGCCTTTGAAAAAAGCACACCTTCCAATGGTGTAAAATCAAAAACCTGATCTATGGCGAATCGCTCAAACAGATATCCACGAAAAGACATTGCCCGACCATTGTAAAGCAGAGGCCCTGCCGGCTGAATCAGACAAACCGTAGCGCCTTTACGTGCAACTTGAAATGACTGCTCAAGGAAAAGGAGCGCAAGCTGAGTATCCGGGAGCTTGCAACGTTTTTTGACATTCATTTTTTCAACTCGGTTAGCTGCCTCTGTAGTCAATTTGCTGTCAAATGGAGGATTGCCGATAACTAGATCAAAGTGATTATCAAATTCCCCGGATTCAACGATTTCAAAAAAATCCCTGTTTTGAAGATTATTATGTTGCAGGTTGTCGAATTTTAGTTTGTTCCAGATAACCAGCGGCTCCAATTCGTCGCAAAGCGCAACACAAAGACTGAACGCTGTGACCAGAACCGCCTCAGGAGCTTTATCGATTCCAAAGATATTATTTTTGAGAATTGCTTTTAAATCATGATAAGTCGGCTGCTTCCAGTTATTGGCCATACGCCAGCATTGAATCAGGCGCTTGAATGCGCCAACCAAAAAAATACCGGAACCGCACGCTGGATCTATAATTTTCCAGGAAAGCGTTTTTGGATCAAGAGGCAAACACTGATCGATAAGGAAATCAACCAGCATGGGTGGGGTATAAACAATACCATTGCCTTCATTCTTATCCCTTTTCGCCAGGAACTCCTCATAAATATTGCTGATCAACTCAATAGGAAGGTCTTCGAAAGAATAGAGCGGCCAAAAAAGCCTCTGTCCTTTCGGATCCTGGTCTCCTTTCAGAAAGATAGCAATCGGTGATAGATCTACTTTCTCCAGCTCTGATTTTTCAGGATCAGTCAACTCAAAAATGCCGCCGTTAAAATGTTCACTTAAATGATCAAACAGCCTGATACAGCTTCCCTTCTCCAGAAAAATCGATTCAATATCATCGTTGTTTGCATTGGAAAATCGACGTAAGAATCCCTTTTCAAAAACCCGGTTTCCTGCGGAATCCTGACGATCATTCAAATATTTTACCAGCATCGCCATAACCAGGATACGGTTTACAGTTGGTTCCGATAAAATCTTCAATGCAAGCAGATCCTGTCTGAATGATTTAAGGTGAGTAAGCAACTTGAAGTAAGCGGTTTTCTCAAGGACGAAATCATCCTTGAATTTTACATTTTCCCAAAGTGTTCCAGCGGCAATTTCCCGAGCGGCAAAAGCGCGGTCAGCGGTAACTATCCTTTCAAGTGTTCGAAATGGTGTAAAGACTGGTTTTTTCGAGGCGTTATCAATTTCAGGTTCCTGCCGACAATTTAGAATTTTCACCTGCCCTGAAGTAAGTATAAACATTAACGGGGTCACACCTGCATTCCAGAGACGGCGGTGTATTCCGGCATAAGTGACCTGATTGAAAGAAAGTGAAGTATCTTGATAGATATAAATTTGGGGGATTGGCGAGCGATTGTCTCCTGCAGGAAAAACGCGAAAAAAAACTGCATCAGCATGATAATGTTCCGCCTGTTCAAGTGCGATTCGTATACGAGGCTCTGCAGAATCCTTGTCCACAATAAAATATAAACTCGACACCTCTCCTTCATGGCGGAGCATCTCCATACGATTCAATTCGTCTCTGAAAATATTGTCGATCAAACCGGTCATATTACGTTTAGCCCTATTACGAATGCAAGGTGTGTATCATTATTTCCAGATAATATATCTTTTTTTATTTAAGATAACAAGTAGTTATAATAAAATCAGCTTCAACCCACTTGGAATTAATATCAGATGATAAAAATGCGCTTTTCAAGTATTTTTACATATTCGAAATACAATTGTGTGTCAAGGAATTGAAATATACCTTATCATGTAGTCATAAATTGTCGTACTAAGATGATCTGAATTTTATAACATAGTGGGCTTTCAAAAACGTCATTATTTTTCATACTGAATTGAGGGAATAGGTACAAATATAACAAATGGACAAAAGGTGACATTTTTGACAAATTATACAAAATATTTCGAACATAACACAGCTTATTCTGTTTCATGGCAATCGCGGAATGAATGATTTTATAGCGGAGTTGTTCACTGTCTGAGTGGGTTAGGGATCGT
>CAYTGW010000264.1:0-4536 GCA_964437395.1 uncultured Desulfocicer sp. | reverse complement strand
CACTTTCAACAACACGCATATACCGGACAATCTCCTCTCAATCCCTGAATTTTTTTTTTTTTTTTTCCATGGAGATTGTGGCGGAAGGGAAAGGGTTCATCCATATTAAATATCATCCGGTTAACCTCGAAACCCTGAACGATGAAGAACAAAAAGCCCTGCTTGAAAATCTGGATAACATCTATCAGAATACGGTTGGATACATTGCATCTGTCCCGACTATACACAGTCAGCAGCGTGCAGAAGTAAAACACTACAGGGAACCCGATCCAAAAGGAGTTCCGGAATTGCATTTGCAGGTGACATATGGCGACAAAAAGCCAATTTACAGGACAGCCGGTTTATTGCTTGCCATCAGTGCATTGACCGCAGGCTTCGGACAGGGTTGGTCATATCGGCCAATTGAAATCATGTTGTCTGAATTCGTGATGAAATGTTTGATTTTTGGAGCGCTATCAATCATTGTTCTCTTCTGTTTTTTTATAAATAATTTTTTCCGGCAAAGAAAAATACAGGAAGAAGCAGAGAAGACCATCGACAAAATGGATCTGCAGTATCGGGAGATTCAAAAAGCAAAAGAGGCTTTGAAAGAGAAAGAAGAGCTTTTGCGGATCGCTCTTGAATCCAATCCGGATTCAATTGTTTTATATGACATGAAAGGAAATGTTTTATTTTTTAATCAGTCTTTTATTAATACCTTTGGCTGGAAACTGGATGAACGCATCGGGGAAAAAATGGATGTTTTTGTTCCAGAGGAAAACTGGGAAGAAACAAGAAAAATGATCTTACAGTTATTGTCAGAGAAAAGCGTTTCCGGGTTTGAAACATACCGTTTGACCAAGGATGGACGGAAGCTTCCTGTAATGATCAGTGGCTCGATTTTCAGGAACAGACAGGGGAATCTGGAAGGAAGTATCATCAACCTGAAAGATATCAGCGAGAATAAAAAGCTTCAGTCTGAGCTGCAGCAAGCGCAAAAAATGGAAGCCATTGGTACACTTGCAGGTGGTATTGCGCACGATTTCAATAATATTCTTTCCCCGATTATCGGGTATACGGAAATGATGCTTGACAATGCACCTGAAGGAAGTGACCTGCGGGAAAGTCTCCATGAAGTTCTGGTGGCATCGCTTCGTGCCAGTGACCTTGTAAAACAGATACTTGCATTCAGCCGCCAGGAGGGAAAAGAGCTGAAGCCTGTAAAAATACAAATCATTATCAAGGAACTCATAAAATTGATGAGAGCATCCATTCCCACAACAATCGCTATCAAACAGAATATTGATAACAATTGCAGTATGGTGCTTGCCAATTCGACAAATATTCATCAAATCGCGATGAATCTCATAACAAATGCATACCATGCCATGGAAACAGATGGCGGGACCCTGACGATCAGACTATCTGAAGTAAATCTATCTGCAGAGGATTTACATTCTTTTAATGTGAGTCCCGGAACATTTGTTTGTTTTTCTGTTTCCGATACAGGCCATGGGATTGAAAAACATGTTCTTGATCGGATATTTGAACCTTACTTTACAACAAAAACAAACGGCAAAGGAACCGGCCTTGGCCTTTCTGTTGTACATGGGATTGTAAAAAGCTATAAAGGGGATATCCGCGTGTACAGTGAGCCTGGGAAAGGATCTGTGTTCAATGTTTATCTGCCGGTAATCCATTTGGAACGGGAAGAAACAATGACCATGAATCATCTCTCTGTTCGAGGCGGGAACGAACATATCCTGCTGGTGGATGATGAGGAGCCGATTCTGAAAATGGAGAGACAGATGCTTGAGCGCCTTGGATACCAGGTGACATCGCGAACAAGCAGCATGGAAGCACTGGAGGCGTTTCGCTCCTCTTTGAATAAATTTGATCTGGTCATTACCGACATGACCATGCCGAACATGACCGGTGAGAAGCTTGCATTTGAGCTTAAAAAGATCAGGAAGGGGATTCCGGTTATTGTTTGCACCGGTTTCAGTGAAAAAATTTCCAGGGAAAGGGCGGAAGCTTTGGGTATTGAAGGGTTTCTGATAAAACCCATTGCAAGAGATGATCTGGCTAAAATAATCAGAACAGTAATGGACATGAATAAGGAAGGATAAAACCGAAAATGGCACATATTCTTATCATAGACGATGAACAACCGATTCGTTTAATGCTTCGCAAAATGCTTGAATCTGAAGGGTATGTCATAACAGAAGCGTCAAACGGAGCAGAGGGGATCAAACGCTATCATGAAAATCCGGCAGATTTGATCATTACAGACCTTATTATGCCGGAAAAAGAAGGTACGGAAACAATTATAGAGTTGAAAAAAGAGAATCCGGCTGTAAAGATTATTGCTATGTCAGGCGGCGGCAAAAACAAACCAGACGGATATCTTCATACCGCAAAGCTCTTGGGTGCAAAGCAGACGCTTGAAAAACCCCTTCGGAAAAACGAGCTGTTGGAGGCGATCAGACAATTGATATAAAATCGCATTTATTTACAATATAAAGAATGGAAGGATTGGAATGATGAGTTGTGTTTTTAAAGGTTGCAGGCATTTAAATTGTCAAAGATTTGTATTTGTTTTTCTATTAACAGTTGTAATGACCGTCGGTTGTGGAGGGAGCGATGATGGCGGTGATAGTGAGAATGATACGTTAATAACGTATTATCTTGATTCCGACGAGGATTTCTATGGTGATCCTAACATGCCGATTTATAAAGATGCTTCCAAGAAGCAACCAACAGGTTATGTGCGTGATAATACAGACTGTGATGATACAAATAAAGAAATCCATGCATGTTGTTCAATAGATGCAAGATTCAAAGATATGGGAGATGGCACTGTCCGGGATAACGACACCGGCCTTCTCTGGCTTAAGAATGCGAATGCGTTTGATGAGATGAATTGGTCCGATGCCCTGAATGCAGCGGCAGAGCTGAGCAGCGGGGAGAAGGGATTATCGGATGATTCCGTAGATGGAGACTGGCGATTGCCCACCAAGGAAGAATGGTTAGCGTTCATGTGTCAAGGTTTTACAGACCCGGCATTGGTTAATACAAATGGGGATGGTCAGTGGGCGGAAGATAAAGTTGAGGCATTTACAGGAGTGATAAAACATTACTACTGGTCGAGTGATGAGTTTTCTTTTGAAAAAGCATGGCACGCTTACATGGGAGATGGCAAAATATATGCCGGTTATAAGGAACACAGCAAATACTACAACGTATGGCCGGTTCGTAATAACAAATAAGAATGAAGGAAGTGTAACATGGCGGAACCAAAAAAAAAGAACCGGAAAAATCATGAATCCTTGTCTGAAAGCGAATCCAAAAAAATTCTTTCCGGTTATGGTATTCCGGTTATCGTTGAAAAGATCGCCAGAACAAAAGAAGGGGCTGTCCGTCTCTCGGAAGAAATTGGTTTTCCTGTTGTCGTAAAAGGACTTGGGGCAAAACTTACCCATAAAACTGAGCGCGGGCTTGTCCATCTGAACCTTGAAAATGAAAAAGCGGTTACAGATTCGGCGGATGCCATTTCAAAAGAAGCAGGCGATGATCTGGAAGGTTTCCTTGTTCAGCCTTTTTTAACGGGTAAACGTGAATTTGTGGCAGGTATGTTCAGAGACCAGATGTTCGGTCCGGTCATCATGTGCGGTCTGGGTGGTGTATTCACAGAAGCGCTTGCGGATGTAACCGTCCGGCTGGCGCCGCTCACGGATATTGATATCCAAGAGATGATTGGCGAAATCCGTTCCCAAAAACTTCTGGGCGATTTCAGGGGTGAAAAAAAGGTGAACATGGAGGCAATTGTCCGGACACTGAAAGGTCTCTCAGACCTCAGTATGGCGGACGCGGATATCGCTGAAATCGATATCAACCCCCTCCTGGTTCAGCCTGATGGAAATATTTTTGCGGTGGATGCCCTGATTGTAAAAGGAAAAGCTGTTGAACATATGCCTTACACAGAACCGGTAAGCCTGGAATCCATCCGGTTTTTCTTTTATCCCAAACCGATTGCCTTCATCGGAGCCACAACCACCATGGGTAAATGGGGGCATACGCTTCCCACCAACACCGTAAGCGGTGACTACAAGGGTGAGATTTATCTGGTCAACCCCAAAGGGGGAACGATCATTAACAGAACTGCCTATAAATCCATAGCTGACATCCCCGGGAAAGTGGATCTTGTGGTGGTGACCATTCCTGCTTCCAAAGTCATGGAGCTTATCCCCCAGTTGCAGGCAAAAGGCATCAAGGATATGCTTCTTATTTCTTCCGGATTTGGTGAAACCGGAGAGGAAGGGAAAAAACTGGAGAAAGAGCTTGTTCAAAAAGCAAAAGAAGCAGGCATTCTGCTGCTTGGCCCAAATACCATGGGCATATGCAATCCGCATATCGATCTTTACTGTACGGGCGTTCATGTGAGGCCCAGAAAGGGGAGCACATCCATTGTATCCCAGTCCGGTAACATGGGTACCCAGCTTCTGGCCTTTGCTTATCAGCAGGATATCGGTATTCGCGGTTTCTGCGGGTCGGGAA
>CAYTGW010000263.1:0-4609 GCA_964437395.1 uncultured Desulfocicer sp. | reverse complement strand
TGGTGGATATATTTGCGATCACCGTTCTGATTGCTCTGGTCAATATGGGGGCCATCGCAACCGTCCGTGTGGAACCTGCTGCCTTGTATTTTGCCGCCGTTGTTGTGATTACGATTTTTGCTGCAATGGCATTTGATCCCAGACTGATCTGGGATACGGAGAAAAAACAGTTATGACTGACAAAATAAATGATCCTTTTAAGGACAACCAGATCCCGACTGCAATTATTGAAACCAGAAACCGCCGTATTTCAATTGTCTGGCTGATCCCGATTATTGCCCTTCTGGTGGGTTTCTGGCTGGCGTACACAACCATTTCAAAAATGGGCCCTACCATTACCATCACATTTAAATCCGCAAGAGACCTGGAAGCCGGAAAAACCAGAATCAAATACAAGGATGTGGATCTGGGCAAGGTAACATCCATTCAACTGAGTGAGGATCTTGCCCATGTTGAGGTTACAGCGGAATTATCCAAACAGGCTGAAAAATTTCTTTCCAAAAATACGCGTTTCTGGGTCGTCCGGGCAAGGGTTGCAGCTACTGGTATATCCGGACTTGGGACATTGTTCTCCGGAGCCTATATCTCACTGGACCCGGGGCCTCCTGGTAAAATTTCAAAGAATTTCACCGGAATCGAAGATCCACCGGCTGTAGCCACGGATGCACCGGGGTTGACGTTTTCTCTTCAGGCGGACCGGCGCGGGTCCATTGAAAAAGGATCTCCTGTTTTTTACCGTCAGATCGATGTGGGCCAAGTGACGGATTATCATCTTTCCCAGGACGGAACATCCGTGAACTTCCAAATATTTATAAACGACCCGTATCACAAGTTTGTCTATCAGAATACCCGTTTCTGGAATGCCAGCGGTATCGAAGTTGCATTGGACACCGAAGGGGTAAAAATCAATTCAGACTCTATTGTAAGTCTTCTGATCGGGGGGATTTCATTCGGAATCCCTCAAGGGGCAAGTCCTGGAAAACCGGCAGAAAACAAATCTGAATTCATATTGTATGAAAGCCTGGACAAGGCCAAAGAAAAAGCCTATCGGGTCAAGGAAAAATGGCTTCTCTATTTTGATGAGTCTGTTCGCGGGTTATCTCCCGGAGCCCCTGTTGAATTACAGGGCATCCGCATCGGTCAGGTTCTGGATGTTCACCTTGAATTTGACAAGGATAAATATGAATTCCGTATACCGGTTCTCATTGAACTGGAACCGGAACGGGTTGTGTTTGAGGAGTATGTAAAGGAGGAAAGAGGAAAGACCATGGAAAATCTGGTTGAAAAAGGCTACAGGGCTCAACTGGATACAGGCAATCTGCTCACTTCCCAGCAGTTGATTGTGGTGTCACTCTTTCCGGATGCAAAGCCTGCCCGTATCAATTGGGATGGGCCTTACCCGGTTTTCCCGACCGTTCCGAAAACCATACAGGGAATCAAGGAAAAAGTAGCCAGGATTATCGACAAGATTGACCGGATGCCCATCCGGGAGATTGGAGATGATCTGCAGGATACCATTCATGGTGTGAACAAACTGGTGAACTCGAAGGAGATGAACAGGGCTCTTGTCAACCTGGATGCTTCGCTGGAAGAAAGCCGGATGCTGCTGTCTGAACTGCGAACCAGTGTCGCGCCGCAGCTCAGCGCCACCATTGATGAAGCAAAAAAAGCCCTGACAGGCGCTGGAAACATCCTAAAAACCGATTCCCCCATGCAAACCAGAATGAATTCAGCGATGGATGAGGTTGCCAAGGCATCCCGTTCGTTGCGCCAGTTAATGGATTATCTGGAACAGCACCCGGAATCAATCATCAGCGGAAAAGGGAATACAGAATGAACCAGCGAATTACCGGACAATCAATAAACATCGCGTTGATCATTGGTATAAGTGTCTTGATGCTATCCTGTTTCGGGAAAACACCTCAGGCTGCCTTCTATACGCTCCGTGCCTTACAGGAAGGAGAGAAGCAGGACAAAATTTCAGAGAAGTTATCTGTTGCCATCGGACCGGTCACCATTCCATCTGAGATGGACAGACCTCAGATCATGACCCGGGATCATGAAAACAGGATCACCCTTTCAGAGTTCCACCGCTGGGCTGGCCCTCTGCAGGAAGGGATCACATCCGTTCTGACAGCCAATCTTTCCCAGCTCCTTGGAACAGACCGGGTTATGTCCAGGAATCATGAAAACATCTTTCCTTTTACCCATCATGTTGTTCTGAACATCAACCGGTTTGACGGCAGTTTGCAGGGGGATGTATTGCTGGATGTGACATGGATAGTTCAGAAAAGCGGGAACCCGGAACCATTGATCGTAAAAAGATCCGTAATTCATGAGCCGGTATTGTCGAATGACTACAACGGCCTGGTCGCGGCTCAGAGCAAAGCTCTTTCCGGACTCAGCAGGGAGATCGCCGCTTCAGTCCGGACAATCCGGGAATGAGTGTCTTTGTTGACTGCCGGTGTGGGAGCGGCATCTTGCCGCGACAGTACTGTCTTGATTGATACCTTTAAAAAAGCCATATCGCGGCTGGAAGCCGCTCCCACATAATTCGATTATTCAACACTTTTGATTACACCCGGTCAGCCTGTTTAAGAAAGAAAAAGCTTATAAATAATCTTATGTATCAGCTTTCCATACGGCGGATAGATGAACTTCCCGCTGTTGAATTTGGGTTTGATCAGAACACCCTTTGCTTTTGAAAAAGTCAGAAACCCTTCCCGGCTGTGGTATTGCCCCATACCGGATTCACCGATACCCCCGAAGGGCAGATCATCTATGGCGACATGGATCATCGTATCGTTGATCACCACACCGCCGGAATGCGTCTGGGTCAGAACATAGTCGATATTCGCTTCGTCATAGTCAAAAAAATAGAGCGCCAGCGGCCGGGGTCTCTGGTTGACATAATCAACGGCATCCTTCAGGGTTTTATAGGGAACAACCAGCAGGATCGGACCGAAAAGCTCATTCTTCATCACATCCATCTCTTCGTTTACATTGAGAAGAATATGGATCGGCATCTTCTGGGACTGCGCGAAGGATTCGCTGCCAGGATTGATCTGAACGACGCGCGCCCCCTTATCTTTGGCGTCCGCAATCAGGGCTGTCAGGCGTTCACGCTCCCTCGGATTGATGATACTGGTGTACTGTGGATTTTTCTCCATGGTGGGATACATGGAGGAAACGCTTTTCCGGAAGGTTTCCACAAAGGAATCGATCCGGTTTTCCGGACAAAGCACATAGTCCGGTGCAACACAGGTCTGTCCGACGTTGAACTGCTTGCCAAAGGCGATTCGTTCTGCAGCATCCTCCATCGGAACCGTCTGGCTGATGATGGCCGGCGATTTTCCTCCCAGCTCCAGCGTTACCGGAGTCAGATTGTCTGAAGCCATTCGCATGATATGACGGCCGGTTGCCGTAGAGCCTGTGAAGACCAGATGATCCCAGGGCTTGCTGGAAAAATCCGATCCCTGTCCATCCTCACCGGTAACGACTGCAACCAGGTCTTCATTAAAAATTTCCTGAATCATCCCTTTAAAAACCTTTGCGATATTTGGGGTATTCCGGCTCATTCGGATCATGACCCGGTTCCCGGCTGCCAGTGCGCCGATCAGCGGTCCGGCGGCCAGATACAGGGGATAATTCCATGGAACAATTACCCCGATAACTCCGAGGGGTTGATAGATGACTTTTGCTTTGGCCGGTTGAAACAGCATGCTGACATGCCGGCGGGATGGTTTCATCCATTTTTTGATGCGGCGGGCTGCATACCGGATACCTTCCACACTGGGAAAAATTTCAGCCAAAATGGTTTCATCTTTTGAGCGGCAACTGAAATCCTGGTTGAGGGCGGTAATGATTTTTTCCTGATTCTGGATCAATGACTGTTTAAGCCGGTTGAGGTTATCAATCCGCTCCAGTGCACTGGGCATGGGATTCCTGCGAAAAGCGTTCTGCTGGGCTTCAAAAATACGGTCCAGTGTATTATTTTGCTTAATGGATACTGACTCATTTTGTACTTTATTGATGTGTATGACGGATTCCTGCATGATGACACCTCCTTTTTATGATCAAGATAAAGCCTTCTATTCATTATGTCAATAATAGCACATCGATTAAAGAGAAATTTACTTGTATTTCTGTTCGTCAGCATGTTACTTTTTCTGTATGAAGCAGAAAATGAAAAATATCTCTGTCCGTTCAAAAATCTGGCTGTCGGATGAGACGGGAGAAGTTATTTTTGGCCTGGGACGATTGCGGATGCTGGAAGCGATTGAACAAAATGGATCTATTCATGCTGCGGCAAAAGAGCTGGGGATGAGTTACCGTGCGATATGGGGGCGGATAAAAGCCTCTGAGGAGCGTCTGGGCGAGCAGCTTCTCCTCCGAAACATCGGGGGCCGTTCCGGAGGAGGGTCGGAATTGACTGATTTCGCCAGACAACTGATGCAGCGGTTTAAAAAGCTACACCAACAGGTACAAGAGTCTTCGGATCAACTGTTCGATGAGCTGATTATCAAAAAATAGTGCACTGATCACACAAATGTTTGTGTCAGCGGTTTTTCCTGTATCAGATTTATCCGTTTATTGATATTCGTTTGAA
>CAYTGW010000262.1:0-4624 GCA_964437395.1 uncultured Desulfocicer sp. | reverse complement strand
AATTTCTCCTGAAACTTGATAAAGATAAAAGCCGGTGGATGAAGTGGCTGTTTGAGGCGAAAAAGCGTTTCGGGCTCTGTGTTCTGAATTATACGGTTACATCAAACCATATTCATCTGCTTGTATTGGATAGCAAGGAGAATGTTATTCCGAAATCGATACAACTCATCGCCGGCAGAACAGGAAAATAGTATAATCAACGGTTTAAAATTTGTACTACTTGTTATATCCATCCCAACGGCAAAAATATGGCAAACCCGAGGAATAAAATCCCGGCCATGATGCCGACGGCCATTGCCTGCTGCTTTGTTGTGGGAAGGTCGTATATGTTGTAGACCATCAGGGCAAAGGGGAAGTAGGCAAGGATCAATAGGAATAGGGGAAAGCGGGCGCTCCACCACCAATAGTTCCATATCAGGGCATCAAACGAATTTAAAACGATTTCGATAATAACCGGCAATACTCCCCAGCAGAATGCCAGGACGATACGGTTGTTGATGCCGAAGAAGGTTTTGTTTTTATCTTCCGGTATGGACTTGGTGATAATGAGACCCCAGAAAAGAAAATTAATGATGATTTCAACGTTCCACCCGATCAGTACTTGGTAGTTGCTGTTTCATTCGGGCTGATAAAATGGAGGCAAACATTCATAGAGGCCATCAACGGGGAAACAGACCCTGTACTTCAGTTGAAAAATTATGCAATGACCGGGTTGACCTACCTCAACAAAGACAAGGATCTTCATAATGTGTTATTGAAAGACCCGACAATTTTCCCCCTTAACACAAGAGAAGACCGGTTTTCAGAAATCAACCGTGAAGCGATCAATTTGTTGAAGGGCATTCTCAGGCAAGGCGTTGAAAAGAAAAGATTCCGGAGTATGGATATCGATCATACCGCATCCTTCCTCTATTCCGTGTATGTGATGTTTATCATCAAATCCTATGTGAAATCCGATATTGATTCAATTGATGAGATGTTGAATGCAGGCCTCGACACATTACTCTATGGGGTCGTAAAGACATAATCCTTACCGGCTGCGGTATTTTTACTTTTACAGCCTTTCATAATTTTTTTCAAAAGAAGATGACCTGACAGGAACAGGCTACCCGGACTGTTTTTTCTGATAATGGGTTCCCATCACCATAACCATTTCCATCATATGGGATACAAGTTCCTCGACCGGGGTTTGGTACCCTCCCAGAGCCCAGTCTCTTGCTACTTCCACAATGGCGCCCGCCATGCTTCTGGATAAAATGGGTACCTGTGACTGACTTCGATCAAGGCGGAATATCTTTTCACCGATCTGTTCAATTCGGAGGCTCAAGGCATGCATGGCAGTGCGGTATTGTTTTGCCATTTTGGATTCGGCAGCCAGGATTTCAAACAACTGGATACGGGTGCGGCGGGGATCGTTCCGAAACTGTTCAAAAAACAGTTTCAAGGTTTCGGATGCGGCTTCAATGGGCACAATGTCCAGCCGGTTCAGGATTTTCTGGACGTTGCTCTCGGTTTCTTCAACCAGTGCCCGGTAAACGGCAGCCAGAAGGTCTTTTTTGCTTTGAAATGACTCATAAAAATAGCGCTCCGTCAAACCGGCAATCCTGCAGATATCCGTTATTTTCGATCTGGAAAACCCGATGGTGCCGAACGCTTCCAGTCCGGCTTCGATCAGCTGCTCCCTGCGTGTATTTTTCCGTGTCGCGGCATCGATACCTCCGTAATGCCGGATTGGATTGGTTGTTGTTTTTTTCATGCAGTCTTTTTGACAATGTTTATTGTCAAAGTCAAATTGTTTTGTTATGAGACTGAAAATTCCAATTTTCAGAAATAGATTGGATTGTAAGGTTTGAAGAACCGAATCGGCTTGCCAGCAAGGAACAGGAACCCATCTCAAGCCGGAAAGGCTGTAGTTGGGTGTAATGTGTTACGACGAATAGGAGTCACATTGAAAGGAGGCAAAATGAAATTGAAGTACTGGGTTCCATTTTTGTTATTCATCATTCCAACCCCCATCATTACCTATTTTACCTGGGCTTCCCATATCTGGGAACCGTATCCCAAGGAGGAAATGATCAGTATTATCGGGTTGTGTATCATGTGGTTTTTTACCTGTCTGACGTATTTCAACGGAATCAGAGCAGTTATGAAAGACATGAAATTCTGATAGATTCTATCACACAGATGCATAGGCAGATCTTTGCATGCCCGCTGTGATCCGTTGTTTTTGATCCCCTGTTTTTTTCTGACAACACCGCCGGATTCCGGCGGTGTTCCTTATTTTTGTGTACTCCTATCATTTTTGACAATTTTTATTGTCAAAAATGATCTGTTCTGTTATTGAACTGACAATTTATATTTTCAGAAATAGGCCCGATGATTATACCCAGTGTCAGATGTGTGTACAGACCGACGGGTGGTGATTGTTTGAAAAGAACGTAGAAATAATATTTAGGAGGATGAGATGTCTGATATCAAATTTAACGGTAGAGTCGCGATTGTAACCGGTGCCGGTGCCGGCATTGGAAGGGAATATTCCTTTGAACTGGCAAAAAGAGGGGCAAAGGTAGTAGTAAACGATCTGGGCGTTACCCGTGACGGGTCCGGCGCAAGTTCTGCTGCTGCAGACGGAGTGGTGGAGGAGATCAGGAAGGCAGGCGGCGAGGCGGTTGCCAACTATGACAATGTTGCAACCATGCAGGGCGGTGAGGGTATTGTCAAAACCGCGGTGGATGCCTACGGCAAATTGGATATCCTGATCAACAATGCCGGAATCCTGAGGGACAAATCGTTTGTCAAGATGACGGAAGTCGAATGGGATGCTGTGATTGCCGTTCATCTGAAAGGTGCATTCTGTGTGACCCAGCCGGCTGTCCGGGCCATGAAGGACAACAATTACGGAAGAGTCGTTTTCACCGCATCGACCTCGGGACTTTATGGAAATTTCGGTCAGACCAATTATGGGGCTGCCAAGCTTGGATTGCTGGGCATCATGAACACGTTGAAGCAGGAAGTCAGCAAATACAATATTCTGGTGAATTCCATTGCGCCAACCGCCTGGTCCCGGATGACAGAAGATATCATGCCGGAGGCGATTGGAAAGAAGATGAAACCGAAGTTCAATGTTCCCCTGGTGTTGTATCTGTGCTCGGAAGACAATAAGGAGTCGGGCCGAACATATGTCATGGGAGCCGGCTGGTATGGCCGAACCGCCATTGTCTGCGCGGAGGGCATATGCCTCGGGGATACCGAACGGGATATCAGTTTGGAAGAGATACGGGATAATTTTGCCAGGATCGATTCCCTTGACAACAACGAAGTCCTGAATTCCGGTCTGGATGTATTTAAATTCATGGGTTCGCTGCTTTCCTGACAGAAGCGGACCGGTCATAGGTATAATCGGGCGCTGTAGTCTCTGGATATTCCTGTTATGCATCGTGTCTTCTCTGTCAATGCGATGCAACTGAGCCATAATTTCGCTTTTAGAGATTTCTGCGCCTTTTCCTGTATTAAATATAGATTAATATGGCATGAAAGGAGATGGATATGGCTATTGAAATTTTGCCGATTGAAAAAATGAGGGAGCGTATTGGTAAAGAATTGGGGGTGACGGACTGGTTTCAGATGGACCAGGACCGTATCAATAAGTTTGCGGACTGCACCCTGGATCATCAATGGATCCATGTTGACCAAGATGCGGCTGCCAAAGGACCGTTTGGAAAAACCATTGCCCATGGATACCTTGTCGTATCGCTGCTGTCCTATTTTGCCGCAGATTGCGCAATCCTGCCGGAAGGGACGATGATGGCGGTCAATTACGGCATGAACAAGCTCAGGCTTATGAGTCCTGTATCCTTCGATGCTAAAATCAGGGATCGTATCATGCTCTCCCAGGTGGAAGAAAAAAGCAATGGAAGGGTACTGGTAACCACGACGCATACGATTGAGATTGAAGGGACGGGCAAACCTGCCTGTGTTGCCGAAGTATTGAGCATGTTTTTTACGCAGTGAAGAGTAAAGGTTTTAGATAACAGTAAGGATAAAATTGCAATGAAAGAATGTGTTGTTATTGATGGTGTGCGGAGCGCCAATGCCCGTGCCCATAAAGATAAGGGATGGTTTAGGAATCTCAGACCGGATGGACTGCTGATTCAAGTTTACAAAGCGCTTTTCGAGCGCAATCCCAAGGTCAGGCCGGAAGAAGTTGAGGCGGTCTTTTGCGGTTCCGCCAACCAGGTCGGCATGCAGAACGACATCGCCCGTCTGGCCTGGCTGTCCGATGGATGGGGATAATTGTTTCTGATCCTCATCCATGTTTTGGGGCCGGAGTACACAGCACCTGAAAAAGTTAGCCGGTATCGGAAATTCAAAATGCCGTTAATTGAGATTTGTCATGTGTCCGCAAAAGATAACAACACCGTTTGGAAAAGGGGATTCATTCGCATGTCAGATACACAAACCATACAAATAAGTGATCTTTTTTCTGTAGAGAATAAAAGAGTCCTCGTAACAGGAGGTTCGAGAGGGATTGGAAAAATGATTGCCACAGGATATGTAAAAGCGGGGGCAAAAGTATATATCAGCTCACGGAAAAAACAGGATTGCGACGAAACGGCAAAAGAAT
>CAYTGW010000261.1:0-4626 GCA_964437395.1 uncultured Desulfocicer sp. | reverse complement strand
GATTATATTTGCATTTTTAGAATTCATAGGAATCCTCACTGTGAAGACGGCTTGCATTTGAACAAAACTATCCATTCAAGTTTGGAACAATAAATTATGAATATAATTATGTCCATTCCCGGGGTGATTATGAAACAAGATTGGAAAGGATAAAGGGGCATTACATGATTACTCGATGAAATGCCCTTTCAAAGATTCTATCAGGTTATAAAACCGTAACGTTGGTAGCTGAAGGTCCTTTTTTCCCTTGCTCTATATCAAAGCTCACACGGTCTCCTTCATTTAGAGACTTGAAACCATTGGCATTGATTGCTGAATGATGTACAAAAACATCCGGGCCCCCATTTTCTTGCTCAATAAAACCATAACCTTTGCTGTCATTAAACCATTTTACAATACCGTTCGCCATCTTACATTTCTCCTTTTAAAAACATTTTTGTTATGATTGTGATTCCCGACAACCTTCGAAGCATTTGTACCCGGATTATGATTTCTGGAGGCAATAGCGCACCAATAGGATTTACACAGATTTGCTTATCAAATAAGCTGTGCATGACCCCATCATCCCGTCAATGTCAGTTTGGATTTATTTTTTTTCGATTTAATCTTCAACCAGTTGCTCTACTTGGGTGTTCACAGTTACTATTAATTCCTTTTTGACACATCTTTGTGATGACTACAAGAGATATTTGAATAATCTCTGAATTCAAACGCAGTTTTATCCTGAAATCTTCAATTTGGCCTTGGATCAGGTCAGACTTTTTTCAATCCGGCTGTCTCATTCTGAGATAGATCTTTAGTGGAGATTCAGCTGTTCACTCAAATTGGGACAGCAGCCCTAATTTTTCCCAATGATGATATGGATCTTTTTTTCACAATCGTCTGTTTTATAAGACAGATGGGTTTCTTGAATTTCCTGATCATCGTGTGGCATGTTTGCTGCTTTGCTCAATTGACGGCAACATGTGTTTTTTAACCAGACAAACAAGGAGATCAGATTTTGATTGTAAAATGTTGTGTATGTGGGTCGACGATAGGGAAGACAGAAATAAATGAATCAGAAGAAGAGATCTCACATACCTACTGTGACAACTGTTTACAGGAGTTGATTGATCAAAGTCATGAAGAAGACCATCTGGCAGAAATATTTCTGAATCGAAGATAATTGAAATTAACCGGGTGATGAGTGAAAGAAATGGAAATTCAAAACAACAAACAGGCAGTATCGCAAAGACCGATCTGGGTCATCTCAAGAATCGGATTCGGAATCCCTAAGGATATTGAGTTGGTTCCTGAAATCAAGGCGGAATCGGTAATTGAGTATGTTATATCCGATTTTGCCAAGTATATGCTGGATCCAAATCCAATGGAAATTCAAAAGAGGCTGGTGGGTTGTGAAATCCATAGATCTCAACCTGAAAAAGCCACTTTTGGGCCCACCTTATATAAATGGATTCCATGGAAAAAAAAGGCAGAAGCAAGTCCACCGGAAATATTGCTCGCGCAGTCACCTATTGAAGCACCTTCCCGGAAAGATAAACAATTTACAGATCATGTTGATCTGATTAATGAATCATTACGGCCTTATGATGTTCTACCCAGGACACTCTCATCGTTGGATATGGATCATGTTTCAAATATTGTCGGTATTTGTGAGGATATTGACGGGAACCGGTCCATACTGCGGCTTGATGGTGATATCCCCAGTAAAGTGAATTATGTGAAAAATAATTATTCCAGAAACGTAAATGTCATCCTGGAGAGCCGACAGCTTGCACCCGGGTTGTTCGAGATGCGGGGGTTTGATTTTACCTCCTATAATCCGGATAACCAGTACAGATTGATACGGTTTTTTTCAAATGGTGAATCAAAAGCCTGTGTGATCGGAGCGGATAAAAGTGTGCAATACTGGATACAGGATATGAACCTGGTCAAATATATGCTTTTTCTCGATCAGTCCATTCAGGAAAATAAAAAGTTTCAGGATGCATTCAGGCAATGCATCACAGGAGAACTGATGCCCATTAAAATCTTATTTAATACGAAATTTGAAATCGGGTATACGGATTCACATCTACCGGAAGCTTACCAGGATATATTCAAAACATGCAATCTGGGTATGGATGAAAAAGATGTGATCATGGAGTCCTTGAACCAACTCCAACTCGGAGTAGCCTTTAGTTACGTAATGAAAGACAATACCGGAAAGCAGAAATTGTTTACTCATATTTCTGTATTGCACAGCATAAAAGCACTGGAACCGATTTGGCAACGACTGCCGAAGCTGTATTCCGAAATCAATAAGAGGATTTCCATTTCCGATACAAGACGGTTTTATGTGTTGGACTCGATCAGGGGGTATGTGTATGCCTGATGAATATACAAAAAATGATTGTCAGTGGATAAAGGAGTTGATGCTTTATCCCCAAAATCTGGAAGATCGTCTCCGTTTTTTTCAGGATACATCTCAGGTTATCGTACCGGAAGACCCAATAGAAAAAGTGATTTTTCAGGATCGGGCCAAAGAGGCGATACGGAAAATAGCCCAGAACAAAGGGCATATCCTGATGGTCGGCCGGCCCGGAACCGGAAAATCAATGCTGGCGAAAATGTTCAATCAGGTATTGGATGATGCCCTCGGCGATTATTTGCGTCCCAAAGAATCCATACTTGCCTATCCTGGGAAAGACAAAAATCATATTCGTTTTACATATCAAAATCCTGAAAAAGCAGATGAATTGATTCAAAATATTCAACAGTCGATCAGCTCGGCCAGGGAAAGCGTAGACCCATTCAGTTTGTCGGATCAGATCAAACCCATTACAAAAGTGAGAAATTTATTATTGATAGCCTCCCTTTTGAGTATCATCGGAGGGTTGCTTTTTCCTGTTCTCTTTGCCTTGACAGGGCTTGCAGGTATTGGTGCCATTTTTATGTTTATCCAGGAAAATAATCATAAGGTTCAGGAAAAAATACAAAGAGATGCTCAGCAGTGGATGAAGAATTCAGTAAAACACATAGAAGATATGATACCGGAGGTAGTATATGATCCTCGAAAAGATAAGGACCTGATGGCAAGGGTTTCTGAGCCGGATGATCGCAATATGAAGGGAGGTTTTCGGCATGATCCATATCAGTCCGGTAATCTCCATACACCGGCACATAAACGGACATATCTGGGCGCTCACGCCAAGTCGCCGGTAATTTATATTGACGAATTAAAAACACTCGTTAAGTCCGGCTACATGTCTGATCTTCTGGAAATTATGCAGAACAAAAGATTTATTCTAGAAGGAGGACGGAATTCAGGAAGCGGCGCAGCAGACAGGGCGGAAAACGATTTGCGGGCAGACAATATCATTATCGCCTGCTGTAATCATGATACTTTGTCCTATTTGCAAAGTGAAGGTGATGGGGCTTTTTTAAGCCGGATCGAAGATCGGGGAGAGATTGTCCAAATGGAGAGCGCTGTCCCGGAAACCACGGACAGTATCCGCCAGGTAGCACAGTATATTAAACAGGAAGTCATCAATCTGGGGGAGGACTTGAAAGATACATGGGGAGCCATCATTGAAAAAGAGGGATATGAGGGAGCAAGAGCCAGAAGCGAGAAGATTTTTGGGCAGATCCTTCCAAAAGACTACCGGCTGGTTGAGAGGGATTTTTCCCGACCTGCCGTTCTTGAAGTAATCAAGGAGCTGCGCTGCCGTGGAAATGATCGTAAGTTGAGCAGCATTCTCCGACCCATGAATGGAATCATCAAAACAGCGGAGTTCGAAGCGATACTGGACAATTCACACCTTGTGCAGCCTAAACATGTGAGAAAGGCATTACAGGAGCATCTGAGTCTTGAAGGGAGCATGACAAGGGAAATCCTGGAGCATAAAAAAAGTTTAAAACGATTTATCAGTACTATGACGGATTCCATTGGATATGTGGTGGGACTTGCCGTGGTTCAGGCCAAATCCAGTGGAACCATGCATGGGCAGCCTCTCCCCATACGATGCCAGATTACGGTGGGTGGATCAGACTCGGTTGTCTCACCAGGAAAAACAGGGGACATCGCAAAAGCCGCTGCCCAGAACGTAAGGGCATCCATAAAGAAGGTATTGAAAAAAATCGGTGCCCCGGCAATCGGATATGAAATGCATATTGAGTATATTCAGGCCCACAGCGGTGTGGAAGGTGACTCTGCCTCCGTAGCCATGGATGTCGGATTGATATCCGATTATATCCGTAGACCCGTAAACCAAAGAATCGGCATTACCGGTTCTTTGACCGGTGACATTGTATTGCCTGTGGGGGGTACAACAGAAAAGGTCCGATCGATCATGGATCTGGATCTTGGAATGATTGGCGCCTGTATCCCATGGCAGAACAAATATGATATTGAACCATTGCTGCTGAATGCAGATTCTGAGTATATTCAGGAAGGTGAAGTTCCGGGAATCCGCATATTCAGAAGTGACAACAGATGTGATCCCTTTGATATCTTTTTTTTGAAAACAAAATATAATGCCTATGCAATTTTAATGGGGCTGAAAAAACAGGAAATTGAAGATAGAATGGCAGAACGCAGTTCTCAGGATCTTGAATTCATACAAAGCCTTGCAAAGAAAAACCATC
>CAYTGW010000260.1:494-4642 GCA_964437395.1 uncultured Desulfocicer sp. | reverse complement strand
ATGGCCCGGTACGCCAGTTATGAAACGTTATCCGAAATTATCCGTCACCGTTTTGCCAATCCGAAGCATACGCTGAAAGAGCTGTTCTCCCGGCTCGTCTTTAATATTCTGTGTGGCAATACAGACGATCATGCGCGGAATCATGCAGCGTTTTGGGATGGTAAATCGTTGACCCTGACACCTGCTTATGACATCTGTCCGCAAGGCCGTACAGGAAATGAGGCTTCACAAGCCATGCTCATATTTGGCGACAATAATCTGAGCCAACTCAAAACATGCCTTAAGACCGCGCAAAACTTCCTTCTTTCCAAGGAAGAAGCCCGAGAAACATTTGATAAACTTACTGCCGCAATCGAACATCATTGGGAAGCGGTCTGTGAAGATGCGGAGTTGAGTGAAGTGGATAAGAAACTTCTTTGGAGACGACAGTTTCTAAACCCCTATTCTATTGAGCAATAGGCATTGCTTTTACGAAGCAAAGTGGAGTTCCGGGTGTTGTAATACAATGTTGAAAAAATTATCAAAAGACAATACCCATCAAGCTGTTTAGCAGCGAATTGGGAAGCTGAGGGATTGCCCCAGCAAATATCCTGTATCTTGTATCCTGTTTTCCGCATCATGTGCTTCTTGACAAACATACAAATTCCGCATAAAAGACCATGAAAATAATTAACAACCGATTTTATTCGAACTCAACCATTAACAAAAAGGAGTGTATATTATGTCGGATTATTCAATTAACCTGTTCCTGGATGACAAAAAAATGCAAGTAATCGAAGGTGCCGGGCTGGCTGGCCAGGTCAAGGACATTGGGGGGAAAAAAGCGATTCAAGTGAAGGTTTCGGAAAAAGAACAAAAAAAATTATCCAAAGGCTTTCCGGATCTTAAGATTGATTCGTCCAATGCCTATGTTCTGCCGGCTGAAGCCGAGAACAAACTTCTGGATATTATCAGTCAGATGAAAACCCTGGATGTCATGAAAGCCGCCATCTTCAAGCTATACAATCCGCTGGCTGGAAAAGCACCACGATCTGCTCAGCGCTAAGAATCATCTTCCAGACTAGCGACGCTTTCAAGCATAATGTCTGAAGGCGTCGCTGAACAACCACGTCCATCTGGAATTTTGATTGGTTTTCATAACCCCTCACCTCTTTCCCGGCAGTATTACTCCGGCAATCAATTTTTACACCGGGATTTGTAATTCCGGTGGAAGCCGCACATGCTGTGCTGTTTCTGAAGCCGTCAGACGCAGCAATCAGGAAAACACTGGATGCCGGATCAGGTCCGGCATGACGAAATTCTTGTATGTATTTGACGGGTTAATAATTCAATGTGATGTTTTTTCGATTTATTACGACGATAGATGGATGGAAATGTGTTTGGTTAGAATCCCAGATCAAACCGGAAAAGAATATCATCCAGTCTTAATTGTTCGTTCAAACGCTGTTGGCTATCATCAAGTTCCCGGCCTGTCCTGGTTCCGGTTACGGATAACCTCAGCAAGTCGGTGAAGGTGTAACTCAACCCGAAAGTCATGTCCAGCATTTTCCAGTCGCTGTGGTAGAGAGTTGACCATTCCAACGGTTCATCCGGCACCGTACTGTATGCTGCAGACATAATGAGTGACCATCTTGAATTAAGTGGCGACATCTGAGCCCCTAACCCCAGGATCTGTCTTGTGCCGTCTTTTTCATATAAGGATGAGTATCCGTCAACATATCCCAGGGATGGAGAAATGGCTAACCAATCCATGATTCTGGTATGGGTTGAAACCCATGCACCTTTTCGGAAATCCATATCATATGACCGGTACGATGGGTTCAAACCAACGTAGTCCCAATTGGCGTCTGCTTCGGAATGATTGAATTCCATAAAAGCGCCGATCTTCAAATTCGTGATATCACTGAACAGTGTTGTGTTGTAACCCACTTCAAATGTCTGATCTGTGGGCACATAAAAATCTTCTTCCATTTGAGATGCTGCCCGGATGCTGTCTGCATAGGAACCCCTGACCCGTTTGGAGCCGATAAGCCGATTTTGCCAGTAACGATCATAAAGGTTAGAGATGGTAACTCCAGAGCTTCTGGAAGCATGCAGGAATTTGCCATCAGCCAGATAAATTCCGACATGATTAATGCGTTTTTTCCCAGGTCCCCAGAAAATCAGATCACCTGGTTGCAAATCATCTGACGTCACATTTTTCATAAAGGGAAGACGGTTTTGATCCCTGGAATTGTGCGGGATACTTATTCCAAATAAACTGGCATAAACCTGTCTGGTTAGCCCGGAACAATCTGTTCCTCTTAACCCGGCACCACCAGGACGATAGGGGATTCCTAAAAGCTTTTCCGCTTCTTCATAAAGTTTGGCTTCGACAGCCTCATCATTCCATTGAGAATCATCCGCCATCTGGATTGAGTCTGCGATCAGATATTTGGATTTCAACCATTCTGAATTTTTGGTTTGATATTTTTTCGAGTTCCCGTGTTTATTTCTTTTCGCATGTATGGATTGCTTTGATCTGGATTTCTTCGCTTTCGAGTAAACAGCTTTATTCACCTTAGCGGTTTTGGATTTGTTCCCTTTTGAATAAACCGATTTGTTTACTTTCGCAGATTGGTTCTTTTTCACTTTTAAAAAAGAAGTTTTCTTTGCTTTTACGGATTTGGAGTTGCCTTTTTTTGCACTGACCTTTTTATTCGCTTTTTCGGATTTCGACTTGCTTTTTTTTGCACTGACCTTTTTATTCGCTTTTTCGGATTTGGATTTGCTTTCTTTTAAGCTTTTGGATTTATTTTTTTTCGAACCCTGAAAAGACGGCTTCTTATCAAGCTTCGTCTTATTGGCTGCAGCAACGGCAGATGGCTGCGCCATTATAATCAGCGATGCGAGAAGAACCGTGAGAGAATGTAATAGTCTTTTAAAAGGCATAAGCAGAATTAAAATTTTAAAAAAAGATAAAAATATATTTTTGGTTTCGACTTTATCTGAAGGGTTGTTGTGTGTCAATACCTTTGTGTATACCATATTTTGAATTGACTTAATGGGTTACAAATCATGTTCTGGATTTGTCTTCCCAAGACAGTTTTCAAATATACCCCTTTTGACCTAGAAACAGCAGAATTTCCTGCGCAGCTTCCCCAGGGGTCAGACTGGTTGTATTGATACGGACCTCTGCATTTTCCGGAATTTCATAGGGATCATCAATACCTGTAAACCCCTTGATAAGACCGGCTCTGGCTTTGGCATACATCCCTTTCCGATCCCTTTTTTCACATTCTTCGATGGGAGTTGCCACATGTACCTCAATAAACCCTCCATATGCTTCGATAATTTTTCGTATTTCCGATCGGGTCTTTTTATATGGTGCAATCGGGGCACAAATCGCAATCCCCCTGTTTTTGGTAATCTCACTGGCGACAAAACCGATTCGGCGGACGTTAATATCCCGATGTTCCTTGGAAAACTTCAATTCACTGGAAAGATTCATCCGGACAATATCCCCATCCAGCAAGGTTACCGGCCGTTCTCCGATTTCCAGAAATTTTGAATACAGAACTTTGGCAATGGTGGATTTGCCTGCTCCGGACAATCCGGTCATGAAAACTGTAAACCCCTGTTTTCGTGGTGGTGGGTATGCTTTTATGAGTTCATTTGAAACATCATCAAATGTTGCCCAGAAAGGGATCTTTTTTCCTGCAATCACCCGTTTCCGTATATCGGTTCCGGAAAGAGAGATCGATTCCGTACCTTCCTTGATTTGACTCGCAAAACGATACTCATCCTCAAAAGGAAGATACACCATCTCTTCAAAAGGTACGATGGTGACACCGATCTCTTTGGATAAATCCGAGGCAAGCTTTCTCGGTTCATCATTTTGATAGTATTGTACACCCTTTGGAGACTGATCCGGTACAGCATGACCATGTCCGACAATAAAATGGGTACATCCGTAATTTTTTGCGATAATCGTATGGAGCACCGCTTCTCTGGGGCCGGCCATCCGCATGGCCAATGGCAATAAATTCAGAAGATAGGAGTCTGGCGGATAATGATGGGTTACCTTTCGATAACACCGAACCCGTGTGTAATGGTCAAAATCCCCTGGTTTGGTCATTCCGGATACAGGCATGATCAATAAATTGGCT
>CAYTGW010000260.1:0-484 GCA_964437395.1 uncultured Desulfocicer sp. | reverse complement strand
TGTAATGGTCGAAATCGCCGGGATGGGTAATGCCGACGCTGGGCAGGCAGAGCAGGTTGGCCCGGGCGCCGCGCATGGCCCGCAGTGTCATTTCAAACTGCGGCCGGTGAATGGGATGCCTTGTTTGAAATCCGACGACTCTCTTCCACCCCAGTTTTTTATAGATATCCCGTATTTCCCCGGGTGTCTGACGAAGCTGTTTAAAATCAAAATGCAATGGCAGGCTGATCACCTCCAACTGACCGCCGATATAAAAATCACCTGAAATATTCAACAGATAATCAACTCCTGGATGATCAACATCCATGGTTCCGTAAACAGTCTCTGCCTCTTTTTTTTTATCCGCACGCCATACATCTTCCACATGCATCACTGCCAGAAGGAATCCCTCAGGATCACGCAGGGCAACCGATTGTCCGGATTCAATACTGCGGGCGATGCTTTCCGTAATATCCAGACACACCGGAACCGGCCAGAGAAGATT
>CAYTGW010000259.1:0-4670 GCA_964437395.1 uncultured Desulfocicer sp. | reverse complement strand
TCTATCCTGGATGATCGAGCCAATAGCCCATGAACTCAGGAAACCAATATCATGAACAAAAAAAAACTGATCAGGACACAGCTTGATGTTTCGCTCCACGGTTTTCGTCCTTTGCTTGATGCTGCAATGCCTCGAAAAGGCTGGATCAGGGCTATCCGTGATGCATTCGGGATGACTGCCAGACAGTTGGCCAATCGGCTTGGTGTTGCTCAGCAGGCTGTGGCTCGTATTGAAAAAGAAGAATTGACGGGCTCGGTTACCATCAAAACCATGCGTCGGATTGCGGATGGTCTTGATTGCGTATTTGTTTATGGCTTTGTGCCGAGGACAAGTCTGGAGGATACCGTTACCCGTCAGGCGAAAAGAGTTGCAGCTCAGCGCCTTGCCCGGGCATCTCAAACCATGGGTCTGGAAGATCAGGCACTCAGCCAGGAGGAGAACGACGAGGCTTCAGCGGAATTGGTTGATGAACTCATTCGTAAGCTACCTTCCAGTATTTGGGACAAGTTATGATTGAACTGAAATATCCTGATGGGGCTACACCCATTGACCTGAACGAAGCGGAGGGCCTGATTCTCAACCATATAACCACGCAAGGCGAGTTGAACCGATGGGAACAGGAAAACATTCTGGTGGCGTTGGCCTGGATAGAAAAGACAAGGCCGACGGATATTCTCAATGAGCAGTTTATCATGCAGCTACACAAGAAAATGTTCGGGAATGTTTGGAAATGGGCAGGGCAGCTTCGTCAGTCGGATAAAAATATTGGTGTCCTGTGGCATCAGATTCCGATGTGTCTGAAAAATATGTGTGATGATGTCATCCATTGGATGGAACTCGATAATGAATCACCTGTAGAAATGGCTGTACGGTTTCATCATCGTCTCGTGTGGATTCATCCCTTTTCTAATGGAAACGGACGCCATGCGCGTTTAATGACCGATATCTTCATGGAGAATGTTCTGCACAGCTCACGGTTTACCTGGGGCAAGCGGGATTTATCGGGATCAACTGAAACAAGAGACCGGTACATCAAGGCTCTTCAAGAGGCGGACAATGGGAATGTCATTCCCCTCCTGAAGTTTGTACAGTCATAGTGAGCCTGTGGGGCAGCTATGCAGATGAAAAGGAACAATTTGCCCGAATACTCCATCATACCCAACCGGGTTCCGGCATCAGGAAAACCGGATTATTCTCAGAAAATACCACAGATCATCTGGCAAACCATGAAATCGAATCGTGTTCCTTCCATCATGAAAGGCTTTTCCAACTCCTGGATTGAAAACAATCCTGAATATGAGTATCGGTTTTGTGATGATGATGAGATTATCCGCTTTATAAAGAGTGATTTTCCGGAATATTCGGAAGGATATAAAAAGATTAAATATGGCGCATCCCGGGCGGATCTGTGGAGATATCTGATGATCTATCAGTTCGGAGGGGTGTATGCAGATATGGATTGCAGGTGTTTATATCCTCTGCGCAAATGGATAAAACCGGATTCCGAGTATGTTACTCAATTGGGTGTCAACTATGATCTATGTCAGTGGCTGATCATCAGTGTTCCGAAAAATCCAATATTTTTGAGAGCTGCGGAAAAATCGTTAAAAAACATAGAAAACAAAACAACGAATCTCGAATATAGAGGTTTTGAGCTGAGAGATCAAAAAATAGAGCTTCGAAAGCATGTCCCGGTTGTAACCATCAGGGATCGGATTATTGGATTGGCCGGCCCTCCTGTTTTACAAAAGGCTGCCGAAGAATGTTTTGAGGACGGGTCGATGGATGCCATTTTAAAATCCACACAGGTTATCTGTACATCAAGGGGCAGATCCTGCCAGATGAATGGCCACGTTCAGCACGATTATGGGAATCCGGAATATAAAAAAGCCCTGAAGAGATTAAAAACCCCACACTATACATATGGAAGGCGTTTTATAAACATGATGGAGAAGCTGAAATCTTATTTTTAAACAAACTTCCGGCATGGACGATAACAAAGCTTGTCCAGACATATCCAAAAGAAAGATAAAGATAAAATGAACGGATTCATACACTACACGGCAGTTCCGGAAGCCCCGCGCCTTAAAATGATTGCAGCCAATCTGGCTGAATATGAGGGACAATCCCAGGATTTGCATTGGATAACCAGAAGCCAGGCGCTGAAGGCGGATGAAGATCGCAAAAACTGCCTGGCGGTCATAGGCAACGCCATCGAACTGGCGTTTCACAGAACCAAGCCCAAACTGGGACCTTTATCCCCTGGTTGTGTTATCTGCGGCGAGGGCGGATGGTCCTGCCTGTTCATCAACGGCAAATGCAACTGCCGCTGTTTTTATTGTCCAACAGCTCAGAAAGAGATCGGTGTCCCTACCACCAACCGTATACCCTTTGATAAACCGTCGGACTATGCTGACTATGTGCATTATTTTGATTTCAGGGGAGTCAGCATCAGCGGCGGAGAGCCTTTGCTGACTCTTGATCGTACCCTGAAACAGTTGAAAGCTGTTCGTCGTAAAATGGGGGATTGCCTGCATCTCTGGCTGTATACCAACGGAACGCTCCTCACCCGGGAGATCGTTCAGAAGCTACAGGATGAAGGATTGAACGAGATCCGGTTTGATATCAGCGCAAAGGATTATGATCTTGAAAAATTGCAGATGGCCGTGGGACATATCCCCATTGTGACAATTGAAATTCCGGCCATTCCGGAGGATATGGAGAAAGTCTCGAATTTGCTTCCCATACTTTACGATGTGGGCGTGAATCACCTGAATCTGCATCAGCTCCGTTTGACTCCCTACAATGTAGTAAATTTGAAAACCCGCAATTACACATTTCTCCATGGCGACAAGGTTACAGTGCTGGAGTCTGAGCTGATGGTGTTGAAACTGATGGAAACAGCTCTTGCAAAAGGGGTGAAGCTTCCGATCAACTACTGCTCGTATGTTTATAAACACCGGTTTCAGCGTGCCGATTCCCGGAAGCGCAATGCGCGGTTTATTCTGAAAGGACACGAATCCCTGACAGAGAGCGGTTTTATCCGCACCATGGCATTGGTCGGAGATGCACTGGAGTTGCAGAAAAAAGCGGATCAGTTGACGGCCCAGGGTGTGGGGCCCCATCAGTTGAATCTTACCGGCAATAAAACCTGTCTGTATTTTCATGAGCAGCTTTGGCCGCTGATGGATTTTTCTGCCTATGATTTGCAGATCAGCTATGCCGAAGCGATTCTTAGCCCTTGCGTTTCCTATCATTATGCTTTTAAAGAGGTTCGCGTCAATTCCGCCAAGAAAATTGTTGTCGAGAGGCAGGTGCATTGCACCAATCTCCTCCTGAGCCATGAACAACGATTGATTTTCGAGAAGGAAGTGATTTGCCGTGAGCCGGAAACAATGATCACAGACGCCTGTTTGTACAGTCAATTTGCCCCGTTTGACTTCATCACAACCGGACTTCAGCAGTACTTCTAGACAGTTTTTTACGGAAAGGTTTTAATCCTTTTTCCAGAGATTCGGTAAAAAAGGCTTCATCCAGAGGCGTCTGCCCATTTTTTTGAGGTTTCAGGGCACGTTGCCAGAAACGCTCCATGAATTGACTGCAATTCTGGCGCAAGCGGCTGATAGGAAATGAAGGAGGGATTGTCAGACCTTTCGGAAACTTGCCTTTTCGAGGGACAGACCATGGACGAAACGGTCGTTTGGCCAGATTCCGGAAAGCCTTTTGTCCATATTTGAGCATATACAGGAAGGAGTGATGAGTGGAAATCGCTCCGGCCCATGGGTAGTGGTCCAGGTAGAATCCGGATGATAAACGGGCAATGCTGTCTTCAGCGTATTGGGAGGTATTGGGTTTTTGCTCTTTGGTTTCAAAAAGGGGAAACAGCCGGAAGTCGTCTCCCTGGCAGAAAAAGATTCGCTTCAGGCCATAATTCTCCGGACAGGCAGCGATATCCGAGCCGCCGGTAAGTCCGAATTGTCCAAGAATGAACAGGTCGATGGAAGGTTGCTGGTTCCGGATCAGTTTCAGGGTAGCCTGTAATTGAGATCGTGTTTCACCGGGATGATCGGTAAAGGCCATCCAGGCGGTAGCAATGCCGGAATTGTGAAAGGCGTTGTTCACCTGGCAGATCTGTTCGGCAGTGATGCCTTTATGCATGCTTTTCAGCAGATCATCCGACCCGCTTTCAATGCCAAAGGCCACAGCCCTCAAGCCGGATTGATAGAGCATCCGGCATCGCTCCGGGGTATAATAGGGCTCAATGCGAAAATCAGCTGACCACCTGATATCCGCTTTCAGGGCAATCAGTTCCCGGGCCAGGGCCAGAGCGAATTTGGGAGAGAGCACATCCACGGAAAGATAGAAATTCCGAACATCATGCATTCTGGAAAGCGCAACGAGTCCGCGGGCAGCTTCTCCTGCTTCCATTTCTCGGTAGCCATGGTTTCCTGAACGATTTAACCCATAATCACAAAAAGAACACCGGTTCCAGTAACATCCCCGTGCAGGCGCAAACAACAGGGTTCGGCTCGGGGCAAGATAGCTGTCCAGGTCCAGATCCGAGTAGTCAGGCTGAGAGGTGCTGGTCAGATCCAAAATCCGAACCGGGCTGCAGTGCAGTTCTCCGGTGTCTGGTTCCCGAAGCAGCAGGTTGGGAATCTCTCTGAGTG
>CAYTGW010000258.1:0-4680 GCA_964437395.1 uncultured Desulfocicer sp. | reverse complement strand
GGAATGCCATGCTGATGGATATGAAAAGCAAAAAGCAGGTATCCCTTTCCAAAGGACAGTCCGTGATCATTCCTGCAAGGGCATCCCAGTATGGAATGGTGGGCCAGGGAATCTTGTATAAGGCCAGTGTCCCGGATGGTGTGGAAATCTCATCAGGATCATGAAATACAGTCATGCTATTTCGCATGCGATATCATTTGATGCTGCTGGTTTTATAATCCATATTATTATAATTAAAGTTATAAGTTTTGGCAGAAGGGTTCTATGAAAAATCGTTACCATGATTTTTTTGCGGTCTATTGCCGGTGGGTGTTGATAAAAAATTAAATTGATTACAGTGAGTTGTCATTTGTATGTCGCCATCGTCATTTTTCCAACATGAATATCAATCGCGATTTTATTCATAGCATCGAGTATCCGCTGAATTTTTTAATTTTATTGTTTAATTACAAAAAGTTATACTAATTAAGGGGGTGTTGTTTTTGCAGAATTTTTTGAAGCACATCCCGGACATCCGAGAAATCACTGTCCATGTAGCTGAGAAATCTTGGCCGAAGCGAATGGCCGTTTGCAATGGTTTCATTTTTTTGATCCGGTAAAATAAGGATGACAGGAAGGCGAAGAAGCTCATCCCGGAAGCTCAGGAGGTTGATCAGGCCCTTCCGCGTTGCGTGGAAAATTACGGCAGCATCAACTCTGTTCAAGGGTTTATGAAGAATTTCAGACAGATCTTTCATGCTTGTCACAACAATGATGTTGTTCTCCATGGAAATGGACTGAATGGTATTTTGTAATTTGACTGCAACCCTATGAGAGGGAGCGGTATACAAAAGGATATTTGAAGAATCGTGCAATTTTCTAATCTCCGATTAAAAACTGTAAATCAATGACAATATAAACAGCAATAATCGGGCCAATATATATTGCAAGGTTGCTGGTCACTGGATAGCGGGGCTAACAAAACATCACTTGATGAATCGACCATTTTCATAAATGGTCATTTTTTTACCGGATGAAAGTTTTGCAATAACCTGTTTTTTTTCCGTATTCACAATGTCCCAATGAAGGGCGGAGTCATTAAACCCCAATTGGGTTTTCATCGCTTTGGTCAAGCGAGAAGGGTCTCCGGTAAAGGAGTTGGAATAGGAAGAACCCAAAGCAATGTGACAGTTACCATGTTTCCCTCCATAGTTTTCATCAAAGAGGGTATTGGCCATGAACTGGTTGATTTTAGAAAATCGTGTATCCGTAAGAGAAAACTCTCCGATTCTACTGGCACCTTTATCCATCGCGAACTGTTTCCGGACAAAAGACTCACCCTTTTCAGCGTTAATTCTGACTGCTTTTCCCTTTTGAAATTCAATCCGGATTCCTTGCACATAATTTCCATTCCGGAAGGATGGCTGGTCTGCATAGTATTTTCCGGTTGTTCCCCTCCAGTCAGGGGACAGAAATATTTCAAAGCTTGGTATATTATGGCCTGACAAACCCAGCCATTTCCGATTTTTTCCAAGAGTTATAACAAGATCTGTATGTTGCGACTGGATATGAAGCTCCTGGATTTTTAAGCTGTTCAGCCATTTTTTAATGGAAGCGATTTGTGTAAATATTTCCTTCCAAAGAGAAACCGGATTTCTGCTGTTTAAAAAACATGCGTTGATTATCTGTTTTTCATATTCGGCTAACGACAGGTCCGCATGTTTTGCCAATGTTTCTGTAGGATATGCACACAAGGTCCAGCTAAAAAGTCCTTTTTCTTCTCTCTGAGTCAGGATGTCTTTTATTATTTTCTGATAGATTGCGGTTTTTCCGATTTTTTCAGGATCAATATTGCTTAAATGGGTTATGGATTCCGGGGCATGTAAAAAGATATTGCCGTTAAGGTTATTCGCAAAGACCTCCTCCCCTGGAGGAAGAAAGGCAAGTTGATCGTTGTTGGCCAGTTCATAATGCTGTTTTTCCATGGTTGGTGTTTGCACCATTCGGAGAACCGGATTCCGTCTTTTGGATAAAAGTTTGGCTTGCAGTACCTCTGCGAGCCGTATTGCCGGAAGGTGGTATCGAACCAGTACAATATCATTTTGTTTTGTTTTGCCTGTTCTGGATATTTCCAATCCCCATAACAGAATTTCTGCATAACGATCCAGGTGGGCTTCCGTAAGCATGGATGATCCTTTCTCTAAATATTTACCGGTTCGATGTATATTACTTGTCAGGGCTTACGGATGTTTGTCTTTGAGAAAAAGTCGATGATATTCCGGTTCAGACAAGTAGGTTTTCAATAATTGACTGATCATCTCAAAGACTTTATCAAGATCTTCATCGGCCATCCGCTTTACCATATGCTGAATCAGTTTATCATCAGAAAATTTTTGCAGGTAGCAGATTACGGTATTTTCATCGGTTTCACGGCTGAGTCCAAAACCCAAAAAACCGTCATAGGTTTCAACAAATTCATGTGTATGGAGTGTCATTGGTTTCTTTCAGGATTCATGTTAATGTATAAAAAATTTATCGGATCATAATGGATTGAAACAGGAAGGTCAACCCTCGTATATTGAATCTGAATCGAAAGGAGTATGGTGTGAATATTAAGGATCTATTGCCTTTAGAACAATGGATAACGTTTGAGAAGGAGCTGCATGCGAAATCCGGTCTGGATGTGAGTGTTTTCAATACCGATGGCATCCGGATATCCAATTATAAGGAATGGGTAAACCGGCTGTGCCCGGTGATAAAAGCCAGTGATAAAGGACAGGCTTTTATCTGTGCAGTGGCACATATGAACATCGCTTCCCAGGCTTTTCAAACAAAAGCGCCGGTGATTGAAGAATGTGATGCCGGTCTTGTCAAACTGGTAGTTCCCATTATCATGAAGGACGTATTTCTCGGAAGTGTCGGCGCATGCGGTTTGCTGCTTGAAGAGGGAGAGGTGGATTCGTTCATGGTAAACCGGACAATTGAAATTGATGAAGAAGAGGTATCTGCGCTGTCCGATGATATTAAAAAAATATCAATGCTGGATATCCGGAATCTGGCAGAAGAGATCCGGAAGAAGGTGGAGTTGATTGTTGAAAAGTATGAGGCTGAAAAGTCCTGACGGGTAACGGTTCAATTGTTTTTACCCATCAGAACTTTTCGATATTCTGTCGTGAAGGTTTAAAAATATAGGGATTACGGAAAACTGTTTTTTTAAAACGTTAAGGGTTTTCTCCTGCAATATCAAAGTTCTGAGCAATTTGATGATCGATGAATCGTCTGATTTTTTCACTTAATACTTCGGATTTCCGGGAGAACTCGCATCCGGAACGGGCACCGCGTTGTGGATTGTACCGCAGAATCCATTTGATTTCCATTTCAACATTGATCAGAAAATCAGCAGACTTTAATCCTTTTATTTCTTTTATAAAAAAACGATCTCCTGTTTTCAGGGAAGGGTTGGGATTGATTTTAAAACTAAAACCAATCCCTTCTTCACTCATGTTCAGGATCTCGGATATTACAACAGCATCTTTCTGATCGCGCATGGATAAACAGGCTGTGATTTCAGCATTGTCCGGAAAGAGAAATCTTTTTACACGCCTTCTTTCAGTTGGGGTTTCGATTGCGACCTCCGTTTTTTTTCAGGTAATCTGCCGGGGTTTTTTTAGAATGATATTGATATCATCATGCTGTCGAGCCGGCGATCCTGTTGTTATCTCAATAAACATGAATAATATCCCTTAAAAAGTAAACGTGCATCTTTTGAAAAAGTTTTATAGCCTAAAGGAAAGAGAGTGTCAATTCTTTGACACTCACTATACAGTTGTTCATAAGGGTTATGGTTCATCGATATCCGATATATCATTTGGAAATAACAGGTTATCCGAACTATCCGGGGGATGAGCAGAGGATTCAACAGGTTTGTCTTCTTTTAACGCTTCTTCAGGATGATGGGGATCGTCATGTTCTTCATCAAGAAGCACCTGTGACTGCTTGCCAAACTCCTCTATCTCCTTGAGGGAAGGCAGGTCTTTTAAATCCTTGAGATCAAAAACCTCTAAAAACTGTTTCGTGGTTGCATAAATTAGAGGACGACCGGGAATATCTTTTCGGCCCAGGGCGCGAATCAGTTTTTTTTCCATCAGCATCCGGAGGATTCCTCCTGAATCAACACCTCGGATATGCTCGATATCACATCGGATAATGGGTTGCCTGTAGGCGATAATCGCCAGTGTTTCCAGAGCAGCCTTACTCAATCGAACAGGTGTTGGCTTGATGAGCGCAGAAATCCAGTTTCGATATTCAGGCCGACTGCGAAACTGGTATCCGCCGGCTACCTCCCGCAGATAAAAACCGCGTTTCATTTCTTCATACTCCTGAGTAAGAGCATCAAGCGTCATTCTGATTTCCTTGAGATCAATATCCGGAAGGATCTTTTTCATCTCATGGATAGGAAGCGGATCTTTTGAAACAAAAATAAGGCTTTCTATAATATTTCTTAATTCTTCCATATGCAAAAGTATCAAAGATAAAAAAGTCTGAGAATGCCACTTTGTAAATGTTGCGCAATTTGAATCAGATTCATTTTAGCCATTTCCAGGATGGCGAGAAAAGTAACAATCACATTATTTTTTGTATAATTTCCGGTAAACAGTTCTTCAAATACAACGGAGCCTTTCTGTTCAAGCAGATGGATAA
>CAYTGW010000257.1:0-4681 GCA_964437395.1 uncultured Desulfocicer sp. | reverse complement strand
AGAAAACTCACAGGCGCCGGCTGTTTGGCGTCCTGTGCAGTGTATGGATATGCCATTAATCAATAAGCTGTTCGACGGTAATTCCCATGGCTTCTGCCAATTTCGACAATGTGGCTTTTCTTGGGCTGGCGTTGCCACTTTCCAACCTTGCCAAAGCTGATTGCTTCATTCCTGCTTTTGTAGCCAATTCAGCCTGGGTAAGCCTGAAATATTCCCGCCATGCCTTGATCAGGCTTTCTCCGCGAACATTGGCCTTTACAACCTCATTTGGAAACCAGACATCGGATTCATCAGCCACGACTTGTTTATTAATCAGAGCCTGGTATTCGTTCCAAGGAATGACAGCAAATGCAGGCTTACCGTTTTGTGAAATGATCTGAGGATTAGTATGTGCGCTCATCTCTTTTTTTTACCTCTTGTATCTCTATTATTTTTACGGCACCGGCATAGTTAAAGAGCACTCGATAACGGCCCACTCTTAGCCGGTAATCATAACGGTGATCCTTCAATTCAGAAATATCAAGCTGTTTGCATTTTGGGAAATCCGTTAATTGGTCCACACTGTTATGGATAGCCTCCCGGTAATGAATGGGTATCTTTTTCATTTGCTTGCGCGCTCGGTTATGCCAAATAATTTCGTTCATGAGGAAATGTATAACATATTATAACATAATGTCAATTGCAAAAATAACACATAATAACATTAAGGGTGAGGGTTTATTTCCTGGGGTATATCGTACTCTTCAGCGGCAGCGGCTTTTTGCTGTCCGCTGGAAGAGATTGATGTGATATCCTATTCATACTCACCTTACAGTCGTTGAATTAAATAGACGTGAACAGGAATTCTACTTTGTTCTTTTATTTCATTAATCAATGGTAGCAATTCACGCTTTTTTGGGCTATCTTTTAAGGGCGATAGGTATATAGCCCCCTTGCCCCTGGATGTAACCGGCGCTTCTCGGAGCAACTCTTTTATAGATTGATAGTGTTCAGCAGATAATCCTTTTCCGATAACAAAATTTGCCGTTACTTCAATGTTATGATAGGTAGCATTAATATCGAGCATCTTATTGAAAGCTTCATGGACCTTTAATTCATCCACAGGTTTTCCAATGTATGCCAGGGTTGGCGCGTCAATCGATTCTAACCCTATATTGATATAGGCATGAAATGGTAGCTGATTCAGCTTCTCGAATAGTTTACTTTCAGACTTGAGCAGGGAATGCACGCTTCCAAACAAGAAAAGCAAAGGAGTCATTCCCCGCGGCCTCCCAAACCCAAAGGCGCTGTACGCCTCCAAGGCTGAAACGGAAATCAATTCTTCCCCCGCCTCAAGGGCGTCATGATTCCCTAAGAAAAGGCCGTTATAATTCTCAAGATTGCGACCATATAAATCCTTTAATCTTCCAATCTGTTCCAGGATATCGGTCCTGGAGCGCGCCTGAAATTTACTGGTTGATTTGACACAGCAGAAATCACAGTGATAAAGACATCCGTCTGAAATCATAACCGGAATAATCTCATAATCAACATGCCGCGTGTCAGGTGGGAGAACCGAAACCCTTCCGCCTATGATCTTATTCAATCTCTGAGATCGTTCATGCAGCACTCCGTCATGATTGTCTATGATGAGTCCTATTAGCTCCCTAGCTTTGGTATGTAGCCGGTCTCTTCCAGACCCGTATAAATTCGCATACAATTGAGGCCACGCTGCGAATGCGTTCATTACATCAGGTTTAGAGAAGTAATTAATATCCCAAATTGAGTTGCTTGGATATGGAAGACAAGGCAAATAATATTCGCCCAGCCAAGAAATGACTCCATTTTCGCTGCTGTCGTCACCGATAGAGTAATACACCCAATCATTGCCATCTGTGCGCTTTAGCTGCTCAGCCGGATGGGGCCAGTTTACATTGAGGCCTCTGATAAACTTAATCTCCCCATTCAAATTAAACAGGAATTCGTATTCATGTGTTCTTATCTCTGAATACCTGCCATATCGGAGCGGGAAACTCGCCTTTGAAATACGGCTGGGTCCTTGCTTTTCAACACTGATTGCAAGGTTGCTTAGATATGGAGACTCCATACTTTTGTACCTCTCAGCCTATTCTCGGTTTCACATAACGATGCCTGTCATTTGGCATCCATGGCTCCCACTGAACTTGTTTAAAAACGATTTATTCCAATTTCAGACAAACTTTCAAAAATGCACCGGCCCTGGATGTCCACTGAACTGGCTGGTTCTGCAAAAAATCACATTATTAAGGTTGAATATACAAAAACCATCTTTGATTTTTTTGGAATATACAGGACAACTTTCATATATTCATTTAATTGACCAAGCACTAAATAATAAATCTTCTGATCTGAAGTTGCTTGATATTTCCTTTGTACAGACTCAACCACCACATTCTCTGAAATTGTAAAATCATCTTCTTGGTTAAAAAATGACCGGTAAATTATATCGTTTTGGGAAACATCATCTATTTCCAGGAGGCCATCTTTATATTGAAACTCCTTTCTTTCGGATAATTTTTCAATATCTTTCCCAAATACTCTATGAAAAAATTCCTCCCTGTCAAATCGACTACATCCGATCACAATTACAAATAGAATTATAATAAAAAACATTCTTTGAATCATTTCAGTAGTCATATTGTTGCAGAACGATTGAGCGCACCGGCCCGCTTTTTGGGTCCGGTGACGCGACTGGTTGGGCAATTTATTTTTGTTTTGTCAGGTCAAAATCGTCTGCATTTTCAGATTTTTTAAACGCATTCTCGATGTATTTATTTGGATCATCCAGAAAGTCTTCTTCATCAACAAGTGATATATATGAACCGTCTAATTGACTTATGCATTTACATTGATCACATGTATATTTCTTCTGTTGAAGATTGTATCTATTCTTAATGATAATTTCATACAGAAGATCATCATTTATGACACGAACACTGCAACCATCTGGGTTGGTCTTTCTTGTTACTAACCAATCATATCCTCCGTTGACTTTTTGAATAACACCGACAACACCGTTTGTTTTTGATGTCCGCTTTTTTCTAGTGATTTCTTTAAGGCTGTATTCAATCTCCCAATCAATCCATTTACTGCTCTTCATTTTCGGAGATATAATTACAATAGTAACTGAAGTGTCGTATATCATATCTGTAAGGTTTTTTTTAATATTTTCGGTCGATGTGTCTGTAAGGTCGGGAGAGTCAGATGTCTCACCTTTGTAGAATGTTGCATCATCACCAAGTTTCTTGATAATTTTATCTCTTAGGTTCTGGGCCTCGCTATATTTGTAGCTAATGAATGTCTTTCTTGCCATTGGATGCCTCTCATTTTCCTTGTCTTAGTTCTGTAATTGCAGGGGTTGCCTTTGCTCCAGTGTTTTTAAAATCAGGATTTCTGCTCAGAAAGACAACCATTGAGAAGATAAAGGCTACCAGAATACTCATATAGAAGAGTGATACTGACCATGAGAACATAATGCGGATGACGCTCTGCTCATTTTGCTTGAACTGCGATATATCCATTGAAAAGGCATCAATGCACTCTTGTTTTCTAACACTATTGAAAAGATGACGAAAACATCGCCCCAAACGTAAATACTGCGCGTCCATCGCCCAAAAAACCACAACAGGTAAGCAAACAGCGGATGGGTATATCCAGTTTGGGTTTTCAATCGCTCCTAAAAATGCTAAAAGGGCAGCTGCCATAGTCATTGCCATGGCCTTAAGTGTAAAGCAGTTTGATTCCAAACGAGTTATCACACCCTGAATCATATTCATGTGCGCAATGGTTTTATCATTATGTTCAGGCATTTTATTGCCTCCTTTCTGTTGCCCAAACATTGATTCATAGGTCAATTTGCCCTGGGCTTTTCAGGCATTTTTGCCCTAATAATAGCCAAATCAGGGGGTTTTCGGGCATTTTTGCCCTGATATTAAGATTTCAATTTTTCGCAACAAATCGTTTGAAAAAAGTGAAATGTTTCGTATATAACAGAACCCAATTAACAAAAAAACCCAATCCTTGCCAATGATAAAGATTCACAATCTGAACCATTTTATTGATATTATGTCAATACAGAATGACCGGAATTTGGTCCGACCCCCGGCCGCCCAACCGTTGCGATGTGTATGGATCATTACGGACTTTTCTTGGTTATGGCTTGCAGATCCTCCACCAGAAAGGGCGTGCAACGGATTCCCACGCTTTTTTTCCTGACCCAGATCCTGCCCATGGGAATGCTTTCTCCATCCAGGGTTACAAGCGTCGGCAACTCCTCTGCATAGGAAATATCCTGTGTCCGGAACTCATAATACATCATGTTGCTGCTGTACGGATCTGCAATCAGCAATACCATGTCCGGATTGGTGGGATGTTTCCGCGGCGCTCCTGTAAAGGGGATGTGTGTTTCCCTCAATTTTGCCAGGCTTTTGGGTTTCTGGTAGACCTGCACTTCAAACTTCTCTGCTTCCTGGAGTATTTTGGTGATCGGCATATGCTGCTCCCTCCTGTCGTTCAAAACAGCCTGATCTTTTGGATTAGAATGAGTTCACCCATAGATGATCCATCTCTTATACCGCATATTGAGTTGCAACAAAAGAGAGATTTATTCATTTGAGCCAATTTCAAAAGTCTGTTGTTGTAGTTCCGGCGAAAACTAGACACG
>CAYTGW010000256.1:0-4719 GCA_964437395.1 uncultured Desulfocicer sp. | reverse complement strand
AGCCAATTTCAAAAGTCTGTTGTTGTAGTTCCGGCGAAAACTAGAATCCAGTATTGTCGGCTCTTTTCTGGGCACCGACTTTCGCCGGTGTGACGCTTTTTAATAGTTTTGAAATTGGCTCAGGGAGTCTCTTTTATTTCCCAGACAAAAATATTTTTTGCAATTTCTTCATCCAGAGCAAGTTCCGTGTTTTCAAATTTGATACAGAAAGCAGGACTTGCACGATGTACCGTTACAATGGTACCAGGGCGTAATCCAATGGACAGGAGTTGGTGCATATTGGAATGGCTTCCCGGCTTGATATAGGTGATTTTTCCTTTTTTTCCGGGTTTAATATCAGTCAACCGGACGACAACATTACTTACTTCTTTCAGATTTCGTTGGCAGCATCGTCCTTTTGGAATGGGTTTACCGTCTGGGCATATCTCCGGATGGCCAAGAAGGGTGCATATGGAATCCTCCACTTCAGGAACCAGACTGTGTTCAACCTTGCATGCGACTTCTTCCATTGCCGCGTCTTTTAATTTAAGGACGCTGGATACAAGGACTTCGGCCAGGCGATGTCGACGAATGATCTGTTGGGCAACCGCGTTTCCATTTTTCGAAAACAGGATGTTATTGTCTTTGATCATAATCATGCTCAGGTTTTCAAGATCTGTAAGATCATTTCCCAGAAAGTCGATAGAACAGTTTTTTCGTATTGAATCAATGGAGTAGGTTTTATTTTCGGCTGCACACCAGATCGCCTCCATAATTTCTTCCAGCTTTTCATTTAACATATTCATCTCCTTTATACTGAAATGCGATCATCGCTATTGGACACCTGAGTTTTTCAATCAGGTAAATGTAATTTTAAATGCCCGGCAGAAATAATTTAATACGGTTCCAACCATAACCGCATATATCATAACAGCAGAAAGAATCGTTATGGCTGCCTTTGTTCCCCGTTCTTTAAACAGAATAATGGTTGCATTGATGCAGGGGGAAAGAAATGTCATGACCAGGAGGTTGATCACCAATTGTACATTGGTATAAGAATAGCTCAAATGCTCAATTTCTGTTGCTCCGCTTTCCCTGCGAATAATGGTTTTAATAAAAACCTGAACACTTTTTTCCGGAAGTCCCATCAAATCGCTGGTGATTGGCTTGAAGATATATTCCAGCATCGAAAGGCCTCCCAGGCGGTCAAATAAAAAAACAAGAAAAGATGCAAAAATAAAAATCGGTATGGCTTCTTTCATAAAAAAATAGGTTTTTATCGCAGCACTTTTAACAATTTGATCTGGTTTGGGCAAACGCATACTGGGTATAACCATTAAAAGGGGAGAGCGTCTGCCCGGTAAAATTTTATTGGCCAATATACCGGCAATAAAAACCTGAGTGAAAATGATTCCAAACACTGTGATTGCGGCGGAAACGGGCATTTTCCCCAGGATAATGAACATAACCGAAAGAAGGGGGGCGCAGGGCATTCCCAGGATCAGAAGAAAGGTTGCGATATTTTTCTCTTTATTGGTATCCAGCATCCGGGTTGTGAGAATGGCCATGGTAACGCATGAAAATCCCATGATGAGCGGGATAACACCTTTGCCGTTCAGGCCCATTTTCTGGAAAACTTTATCCAGAAGTATGGATAGCCTCGATAAATACCCGGAATCTTCCAATAAGCCAAAGGCAATGTAAAAGCAGAATAATACCGGCAAAACCAGACCTAGGGCCAGAAACACGCCGGTGGGCAGAATTCCGAAATTCGGGTCTATGATCATGTCCCTGATGAAAGCATTTGGAATGGGAGAAATCAACTTTTGAGCTCCAGGAATCAGAATATTTTTAAAAATGGAGTTGTTGATCTTGTCCACCAGAAAAGTGGCACCAAATGATCCAATAAAAAAATATGAAATCAACAGAATGATCACTGCAATGGGGATGCCTGTCCCGAAACTGGTGCACCAGTTCCCAAATTTGGCGATGAACGGGCTTTTTAAGGGAGGTTCATCTGTCTGGATTTCAGCCATAATTTTTTCTGCTTTATTGTAAAACAGATTTGTCAGTAAAATAGCGGCATCTGTATTTTTTCCGCTGTTCGCATCTGCCGCAAGATTTTTTAACTGCATCCGCATTCCGGAACCAAATCGGTTCTCAATATAGTTTTCAACACCCGGATCTCCGGTTAATAGCAGTATCCCGATGATCTTGGAGCTGGGTTCTTCTGCCTGGAAAAAATCTTCAATCACCGTAAGATAGTCTCTGATCCAGTCCGGGTATTCGATCAGGCTGTTGGCGATTTTCATCTCAGAGATTCCTGAAATCAATTTCTGTACACCAATACCATCTCTTGCAACCGTTCTGACAACATCGATACCTAGAAGGGTGGATAAACTCCGGGTATCGATCTGAATGCCAAGAGAAGCAGACTCATCGACCATGTTTACATCCAGTATCATGGGGATTCCAAATTCAGCATACTGAAGCGCAATTGCAAGTGAGCGTTTCATGTTTTTTGCATCAGCGACAACAATTACACCCTGTATGTTACAGTATCCATTGGCCTGAAGAATAATATTCCTTGAAATCTGTGCATCCTCATTGGTAGAAAATATAGAGTAGATTCCGGGAGTATCATAGGCAACATAATCTGTTCCTTTAATATTCGCAGATGAAACGGAAACTGTATTTCCGGGAATATTCAAGCTCTCTTTTTTGCTTTTGCACATTCTTTCAAACAGGGTTGTTTTACCAACATTCATGTTACCGACAACAGCAATCCCCGGGTGTGGACTCTCACAGGAATTGTCCAATCTGCTGCTGGTTTTTTTACCCATATTATTCCTGCCTTCCTCTGTAGAAAATGGAAAAATCTGTTCTGACAAGCGTTTCACAGTTGACACTTTTCCCATAAAATTTTTCGTAAAAAAAAAAAAAAAAGTTAGACGCACAATACTTAGTATTGTAATTACAAAAAAATTTGGTCCATATGTTTTTTTGATTTGAATAAAAAAAAAAAAAAAATAATAAAATCAAATAATATGAAAACTAGAACGTAATGAATAGAATAAGATGGATTTTAGAAAAATCCAGAGAGGACACATGAATAAAGGGGAAAAACTGTCAGAAAGTCTTGAAGATTATCTTGAAGTGATTCTGGAGCTGGAAACAACCCGGAAAGTTGCTAGAGCCAAAGATATCGCAGAAAAAACCGGAGTGAAACGGGGTTCGGTTACCAGTGCATTAAAAAGTCTAGGGGAAAAAAAACTGATCAATTACGAACCTTACAGCTACGTTACCCTGACACCGGAGGGGAAAAAAATAGCAGAGGAAATTTTTTCCCGTCATTCCGTACTGAAAGATTTTCTCCATAAGATATTACAGATTGATGAAGCCGCAGCAGAAGCAACCGCCTGTCGTATGGAGCATACTGTTGATCAAGAGACGCTCGACCGTCTGGTTTGTTTTTTTGATTTTGTTTATAAATGCCCGCGGACAGGTGAAAAATGGCTTCAAACATTTATGAAACGATGTGGAAGCAAAATCCCGGATCTAATAACCTGTAAAAAATGCATGGATTCATCTGCGGAAAAGAAATAGCCGGCCATATCGTTCCATTCCCGTGTTTCAATGATACTGTGACAGTTATTATCTGATAAGACCAGAGGGGTAATGCTCCATGGCTCATGGAAATTCATTACACTACACCCGATTGATCAAAAGATTGAACCGGTTTCCCCAGTATGCGCCATCAGGAAAACATCTGTATCAGATTCTGAGGATGCTCTTTTCTGAAAAAGAAGCGGGTTATGTATCCTTATTGCCCATAAAGCCATTTACAAGCAGGGCTGCTTCCAGAATATGGAAAATTAGCCTACGCGAAACAAAACAGATCCTGAACACACTGGCGGATCGTGGGATACTGCTGGATATAGATCAGAATAGAGAGACGGTTTATGTTTTACCACCCCCCATGGCCGGCTTTTTCGAGTTTTCCATGATGCGGATACGGAAGGATATTGACCAGAAAGCGCTTGCCGAACTTTTTTATCAATACCTGAATGTGGAAGAGGTGTTTATCAAAGAGCTGTTTTCCATAGGTCAGGCCAGGCTGGGCCGCGTGTTTATCAATGAATCGGTTATTCCGGATGAGCATGCAGTTCATGTATTGGATTATGAAAAAGCAAGCTCAGTGATTCAGAATGCCTCTCATATCAGCGTGAGTCTTTGTTACTGCCGGCATAAGATGGCTCATCTGAATCGGGCGTGCAAAGCCCCTCTGGATATCTGCATGACCTTCAACAGCGTTGCGGCCTCTCTGATCAAACACCATATTGGGAGGGCCGCATGCGTATCGGAGGGGCTGGATCTGCTGCAAAAAGCTTATGATCTCAATCTGGTTCAGTTTGGTGAAAATATACGGGAACAGGTCCATTTTATTTGTAACTGCTGCGGTTGCTGCTGTGAAGCCATGCTTGCTGCAAAGCGGTTTTCTTCTTTCAGTCCGATTTATACCAGCAATTTTATCGCGAGAATTGACAATCAGACCTGTACCGGGTGTGGTCAATGCTTAGCGGTCTGCCCGATCAATGCAATTGAAGTGGTATCGGATCCATCAGGTGAAGACACAAAGAAAAAGAAAGCTCGAATCCATCCGGAAGTATGTCTGGGCTGCGGAATATGCGCCCGGAACTGCAAGACGAAATCGATCTCCATGGATCTGAGGAAGGCACG
>CAYTGW010000255.1:0-4762 GCA_964437395.1 uncultured Desulfocicer sp. | reverse complement strand
GAGGAAATGGTTATGATAACACATGTTGCTGTCCATGTTGAACCTTATAGAAAACACTATATTTTTTTTGACTCAGGTCAAGGTTTTTCTTTTCAACATACCCTATATAGCATTCAATAACCGGGTAGAGAGTTCCGGATCAAGGAATGACAAGGTCGCGTGAGAAAAGAAAAATCATGATCATACTGTTACCAATAACCATATTGATTTAATCAAGGAGGTTGATCATGTTTTGTTTTCAATGTCAGGAGACAGCCAGAGGAACAGGCTGCACAGTAAAGGGTGTTTGCGGAAAAGAAGAGACTACTGCCAATCTTCAGGATCTGCTTATTTTTAACCTGAAAGGTATTGCTGTTCTTGCTGTAAAAGGAAAGGCAGCAGGAGTGGATATAATCAAAGAAGCCGGACAGTTTGTCACACAGGGACTTTTCACCACAATCACCAATGTCAATTTTAATGATGCTGACTTGATCCAGTGGATCAAAAAAGCTCAGAAATACAAAAAAAATCTGAAGAATAAAATGGAAGGAAAAGTAACCGGGGCTCTTGATGATTCCGCCCTTTGGTTTTCCGATGATGAGGCAACCTATCAGGCAAAGGCAAAAACAGTTGGTGTGCTTGCAACGGAAAATGAAGATGTCCGGTCTTTGCGCCAGCTTCTGATCATCGGACTGAAAGGCATCTCTGCGTATGCGGATCATGCAGCAATTCTCGGTGTTGAAAAAGATGAAATCTATGCGTTTATCCTTAGTTCACTTGCATCCACCACAGAGAACCTCACTGTGGATCAGATGGTCGGATGGGTGCTGAAAGCCGGCGAATGTTCTGTGACAACGATGGCAGCTTTAGATCAGGCAAACACTACAGCTTATGGTAATCCTGAAATTACAGAGGTCAATATCGGTGTCGGGAAAAACCCGGGAATTCTGATCAGCGGACATGATTTGAAAGATATGGACGAACTCCTGAAGCAGACAGAGGGAAAAGGTGTGGATGTTTATACACACGGCGAAATGCTGCCTGCAAACTACTATCCTGCTTTTAAAAAATATTCACATCTGAAAGGAAACTATGGCAGTTCATGGTGGAAACAGAATGAAGATTTTGAAACCTTTAATGGCGCGATTCTGATGACCACAAACTGCATTATCCCGATCAAGAGCAAAAACACCTATCAGAACAGGACTTTTACAACCGGTGTGGTCTCCTATCCGGGCTTGACACACATTGCAGACAGAGAATCCGGAAAAGCCAAGAATTTCTCACCAATCATCGAGGTTGCAAAAAAATGTGCCCCGCCTCAGGAGATTGAGACCGGAAAAATTGTCGGCGGATTTGCCCATCATCAGGTGCTTGCTCTTGCGGATAAGGTGATCGGAGCGGTCAAATCCGGCGCAATCAAGCGGTTTATCGTCATGGCTGGTTGCGATGGAAGACAGAAAGGCCGGGCATATTTTACAGAAGTTGCTGAAAAACTTCCAAAAGACACGATTATTCTAACCGCAGGATGTGCAAAATACCGCTATAACAAACTCAACCTTGGCGATATCGGCGGCATTCCAAGGGTTCTGGATGCCGGACAGTGTAATGACTGTTATTCGCTTGCAGTGATTGCAATGAAACTACGGGATGCCTTTGGTCTTGGACATATCAACGATCTTCCGCTTTCATTTGATATCGCATGGTATGAACAGAAGGCCGTTGCGGTTCTTCTGGCACTGCTCCATCTCCAGATCAAGGGAATCCGCCTTGGTCCGACACTTCCGGGATCTGTATCTCCGGGTGTTCTCAAGGTTCTGGTTGAAAATTTTGATATCAAACTCATCGGAGAGGCAGAGGCGGACATCCAGGCGATGATGGCAGGGAAATAAATTGAGTATCTTGATCATACAGCACCATTTGACGTGATTATTTGTGTGCTGCACCAAAAACAGTGGAAATCAGGATCGCACGGATTCATTGAATCCTGAACTATTATTCATCCCCAAAGTTAAAGGAGATAAATCATGATTAGTTCACGGCTTAAAATGTTTTTTGTGGTTTCATTTACAGGTGCAGTCCTGATTGCACTGATCGGGTATTATTTCACAGCACAGGATTTACCACCATATCCAAAGCAGGTTGTTTCGGAAGGTGGAAACCTATTGACAGGAAAAGATCAGATCATGGCTGGCCAGCAGGTATGGCAGAAATATGGTCTGATGGATCTGGGGAGCGTGTGGGGACATGGAACATATAGAGGTCCGGATTTTACAGCTCAGGCACTTCACGCCATGGTTAAAAATATGCGGGAAAAACTGGCCGGGGAAAGATATGGGGCTTCCTATTCCACACTGGATACGCAATCCAGAGGTTCTGTGGATTCCGTCGTAATCGAACAGATCAAAACCAACCGCTATGATAAGAATACCGACACCCTGGTACTGAGTCCCCTTCAGGAATATTCACTTCTTGAAAATCGAAAATTCTACAGCAATTTATTCACATCCGGAAATCCGGAAGGTCCGATCCGGGCAGAAACCATACGGAATCCGGAAGAGCTGCGTCATGTAGCGGATTTTTTCTTCTGGACAGCATGGTGTGCAGGGACGACCCGCCCTTCGGATACGCACACTTACACCAACAACTGGCCGCATGATCCTGAAGCAGGAAATGTGCTTTCCGGAAAATCACTGGTATGGTCTGCCATTTCTCTGGTTGTTTTTGGTTTTTTTCTCGGAGTGATCATTTTTATCTACCATAAATACCGTTTTAATCAGGGGTCGCTTGCCTATAAACCTGAGCTTGCAATCGAACTTGCAAACGGAAAGATCTCTTCAAGCCAACGGAAAACAGCCAAATTCTTTTTTGTTGTATCTGCGTTATTTTTTGTTCAGATCAACATGGGCGGTCTGATGGCACATTATACTATCCATCCGGATTCGTTCTATGGATTTGATTATATCGCCAGATGGATTCCCTATAACTGGGTGAAATCATGGCACCTTCAACTGGCGGTATTCTGGATTGCCACCGCATGGATCGGCATGACTCTGTTTGTTTCTCCGCGGGTCGGGGGACAAGAACCGAAATTTCAGGGACTTCTGGTTGATGTACTTTTTGTTGCAATCGTGATCGTGGTTGTCGGAAGTCTGACCGGTGAAGTGCTCGGGTTGAAAGGTTTACTCGGCAAATACTGGTTCTGGCTTGGGCATCAGGGCTGGGAATATCTGGAACTGGGGCGTTTGTGGCAGATTCTCCTTCTTGCAGGGCTTGTTATATGGTTGGTTCTTGTCGTTCGCGCTTTACGTTCTGCAATGAGTCAGGACAGGTGGGGTCTCCCATCGTTTCTGGCATATTCCGGAATTGCCGTTGTCGGCTTTTTCTGCTTCGGACTGTTTTATGATTCTCATTCCCATTTAACAATTGCTGATTTCTGGCGTTGGTGGGTGGTTCACACATGGGTAGAAGGCTCTTTTGAGTTTTTTGCTTCGGCTGCCATTGTATTTGTATTGGTCAACCTGGGACTGACGGATCTGAAGTCAGGACTTCGCACTGTATATTTTACAGTCAGCATTGCGATGTTTTCCGGAATCATCGGCGTGGGGCACCATTATTACTGGTTCGGCGAGCCATCATTATGGCTTGCACTGGGGTCAACAATTTCCGCTCTTGAGCCTATACCGATTTTGCTGCTTCTCTCAGAGGTGTGGCATGGTCAGAGGGCACTGGTTAAAGCAGGAAGCAGTTTCCCCTATCGCTATCCGCTGATGTTTTTGATGGCATCCGTGACATGGGAATTTATCGGAGCCGGCGTTATGGGGCTTTCCATTACCACACCGGTTGTCAACTACTTTGAACACGGAACATATTTGACGGTTAATCATGGTCACACTGCCCTGTTCGGCACATACGGAATTCTCGCTATCGGTCTGCTGCTGTTCTCTATGAGAGGACTGGTAAACAAGGATGGATGGAGTGAGGGCTACCTGAAAATGGCGTTCTGGGGAACCAACATCGGTTTGCTGGGCATGTTCATTCTGACTCTGCTGCCGGTCGGTATCCTTCAGGTATTGGATAACATACAACATGGATTCTGGCATGCCCGTTCCGATGATTTCTGGAATCAGGAGATCATTAAAACGCTGGGTAATATCCGCTTGATTCCGGATTTGATCCTCACTCTGGGATCTTTTGGATTCCTGATGTTCATGTTGAAAGCCATTACAAAATTGAAACCAGTTGAAATCAGTGAAGGTGGTCGTTTTTAAACTGATTTGACAATCAATGATTTTTTGGTTCTGTACTTTTTTCAGAGGGGCAACCGTAGCGGTTGCCCCTGTCTGTTCGTGGCAGGGTTGCCTCCTGCTCATAGGATTTTAGAAACGGCTTTAAAACGGAAACATTATCGCATTCAGGAGAATTATGAAAAACAACACATTGAATCAATGCACAATCGGTTTTACCGATGATGATATTGTTGAAGCCATGAGAGATATTACAGGCTATCTGGATATAACCCCGTCGGATTTCAAGGAGGTTTATCAAATCGCATCCAGACATGCCATGGAACGGCTGAAAAAATCCATTAAAGCAGAGCATGTTATGACAACGCCTGTCATAACAGTAGCAGAAGAAGATCCTCTTCTTTTTGCAGCCAAACAGATGGCTCACAATAATATTTCAGGTCTTCCAGTTCTCGATCATGAACAACGTGTTTCAGGCATCATTTCCGAAAAGGATTTTCTGAAAAAAATACTGCGGGATCATAACGGGTCATTCA
>CAYTGW010000254.1:0-4764 GCA_964437395.1 uncultured Desulfocicer sp. | reverse complement strand
CCCGGAATCGGATTTTTGAGCCTGGAAAAGGTTAAGAACTCGGTACTGTCAAGTTATAATGAAATGTATCAAAAAATTGTGTATGAGAGATTACAAAATGGAATAATTCCTAATTGTGTTATCGATGAAAAATTAAATGAAACACCCATTGGGCTCAGGAATATTGTCGCGGGTACATGGATATATCTATGTGAAATTGATAAAAGTGATTACAAAAAATATATTCAGGAATTAATTAACGCAAATCTTCTTAGCTTAAAAGCAATTGAGCTTTCTTACTACCAAAAAGACTTTAATAATAAAAAAATGATGCGGCCATGACTATTAGTATAGATGAGATTAAACGTCGGTTAGATCCTTCACGAACAGATTATGATACTGATAGAATTATAGTTACCCCCCTGTTCAGTAAAAATGATCAATTCGGAAGAGTCGAAATCGATTTAAGGTTAGGTCATCAATTCATTATTTTTAAAGAGCACTTTCAAGGATCTCTTAACCCATTACGACTTACAGAATATGAAGGATATATAGAGAAATATCAGGAAGAGGTTGTAGTTAAAAAAGGAAAAAATATCGTTTTACACCCCGGAAGATTTATTGTTGGCTCTACATTAGAATATATTGCTCTTCCAAGAGATATTGAAGCTCAAGTTGAAGGTAGAAGTTCGTGGGCTAGATTAGGCTTAACTATTGCGACAGCTACTACAATACATCCTATGTTTAAAGGAGTAATTACATTAGAATTAAGTAATAATGGAACAATCCCTCTAGAATTAAGTCCCGGAATTAAAATTGCACAAATAATATTTCATACTGTCGATCCTCCTCTATCAGATATTGTTGTTAATGACATTAAAGGAAAATATCAATATTCAATTGGCCCTGGCTTCAGCAAAGTTTTCAAAGATAAGTATTTAGATTATTTCTGCCGGGAAAATGATTTATATTGTTAATTTTTATGTAATAATTTGAAATTATATTGATAAATGGGGATACCAAATAAAAATGCAAATTCAACTTAACATATTGAATTTGCATCAAAACAATGGTGGAGGCGGCGGGAGTCGAACCCGCGTCCGAAAATATTCCACAATGGCGTCTACATGCTTATCCTGAACTTTAGAGTTCGCACTTTCAAATCTCCTTCAGGCAGGATTCTTGAAAGGCTATCCTGTGAAAGTCTTGCTGATCATGAAACAGGCATCCGTGATCAGCCAGCCTGCGAATCGACGCTCATTCCAGATCTGCAGGCAGGATCTGGGTAAGCGTTGGCCTACTACGCGGCCAAGGCGTAATTATAATCGTCTGCGATTATGTTTATAATTCCATCTTTTTACGAGACGACGGGACTCGGCATGCAACCACAGCTTCTTTATCCCCGTCGAAGCCGTTTCGCCCCCATATTGATTTTCCAAAGAACAATGAAATTTTACAAACGGAAAAAATTTTATCCGTGTCCGGGTTCATCACCCATATGCCTAATGATAGGGCCAAAACCGGCGGTTGTCAAGCGATTGCAACAATCAATAATTCTTTTTCACGCGGTCCAGATCCCGCTTGGCTTCTCTTTGCTTGATCGATTCCCGTTTATCAAATGCTTTTTTCCCCCTGGCCAGGCCGATCAGCACCTTTGCTTTCCCGTTTTTAAAATATACACTCAGCGGTATCAGGGCATATCCCTTTTCATTGGCCTTGGCATACAGCTTTCGAATCTCTCTCTGGTGGAGCAGAAGCTTTCGTACCCTCAATGTATCATGGTTGTCATAATGAGCAAACGGATATTCGCCGATGTGCATCTGATAGAGAAAAATCTCACCGTCTTTTATTTTTGCATATGCGTCTTTGATGTTGACACGGCCTCCCCGGATGGATTTGACTTCGGTTCCTTTGAGAACCATTCCGGCCTCATACTCATCATCGATAAAAAAATTGTGCCTTGCCTTACGATTTTCAGCCATGACTTTTACATGTTTTGTATCCAAAAAAATATTCCTCCCGTTCCAACGCTTCTGATCCTCTTCAGACAGGCTGGAATCTTAACTGACTGTAATTTTAAATTGAATACCTGTTCCAGGATTTCCAGCTTACAGGCAGAAGGTAGGAAAAATGATCCGGATTATTTTTTTTCCGGAAGCAAATTTCCGTAAGTGTTCTGAATTAGATTTAAAACATCACTAGTTGTGCCCTGCTTCAATACCTCCAAAAGGAAAAGCTTTGAATCCTCTGTCTTTAGCTTTTTGGCTATATCTTTAATTCCGGGAATGGATTGTGGAACCATGCTCAACTCATTCATTCCAAGACCTAACAAAACCGGCATATTGTAAGGATCTCCTGCCATCTCACCGCACATCAGCACGTTCACACCCTGTTCATTACCAACATCCACCACATGTTTTACCATGCGTATGACAGCCGGATGCAGGGTATTGTAAAGATAGGCCACTTTGCGGTTTCCCCTGTCAATTGCAAGGGAATACTGAACCAGGTCATTTGTGCCGATACTGAAAAAGTCAACCTCCTTGGCAAGCACATCCGCCATGATCACCGCAGAAGGCACTTCAATCATGATACCGGTTTTGATGCCTTTCTGGAAGGGGATGCCCTCCTTGTCCAGTTCCTCGGCGGATATTTCCAACAGCCGCTTTGCCTCCTGAACCTCTTCAAGACTTGATATCATGGGAAACATGATTTTTGCATTGCCATGCAGAGCAGCCCGTAAAATAGCCTTTAACTGATCTTTGAAAACATTTGGTCTTTTCAGGCAAAACCGAATTGCCCGCAGACCAAGAGCTGGATTGACTTCATCATCGGAGTTGTTCACATAAGAAAGCGCTTTGTCCCCATTGATATCCAGGGTCCGAATCACCACTGGTTTCGGAGCCATCAGCTCGACAACCTCCTTATATTGCTCGTACAATTCCTCCTGACTCGGAAAGGATGTCCTCCGTAAATACAGAAATTCGGTTCGAAACAATCCAATTCCATCCCCCCCATGATCCATAACCGAAACCACCTCTTCCGGCAGTTCAATATTTCCCATGACCTGAAGCTGAATACCATCGGCAGTTATCGCTGGAAGCTGGCTGCTTCTGGTGATTACAGCCTTGTATTCTTCATATTGCTGCAGACGATCTTCATACAGGGCAATGGTTTTATCGGTTGGATGCACGACAACAATCCCTGCCCGTCCATCCACAACAATAAGATCATCACTTTTAATCTGGGATGTTGCATTATCAAGCCCCAGGACACTTGGAATCCCTAACGTTCTTGCTATGATTCCGGTATGGGATGTCTTCCCCCCAAGGTCGGTAACAAACCCTTTTACCCGTTCAAGCTTTATCTTGCTGGTATCGGCTGGTGAAAGATCACGGGCAACAAGGATAACCCGTTTATCAATTGCTGCAATATCAAACTCCCCGGCTCCGACAAGGTTTCTCATAATCCTGTCCGATACATGGGCAATATCGGTTGCTCTGCCCTTGATGTAGGGATCCGATATGTTCTGAAACATCACCTTTACTTCTGAAGACACTTTTTTCAGCGCCCATTCCGCGTTGACCATTTCCCGTTCAATGGTTTCAATGGTTCGGCCGTACAGCATTTTATCTTTATAAAGGGCCATATGGGTTTCAAGAATATCGACGTGATGTCGAAGTTCTGCAGGTGTGCTCTTTATAATCGCAGCCAGATCATCCTTGCCGGTTTTTACAGCAGCCTTAAACCGTCGAATTTCATCCGGCAGCTTTTCCTTCCGGATATAATATTTTTCGATTACATTGACACCTTCCCTGTCAACGATATAGGCTTTGCCAATACAGATGCCGGGTGAGCCACTGATCCCAGTTAAAATCCTTTCTCCCGTGCCTGCATCAGACATGTTCGTCTATTCTCCAAATCCTTTTTGAAATAAATCGGCAATCTTCTCCAGAACATCCATATCGGAAGAATCTTCAATCTGTATTGTAACCTCTTTACCTTTCTGACAGGCGAGGGTCAGGATATCAATGATGCTCGATGCATCAACCTTTTCCTCATTTCGGATCATCCAGACTTTGCTGTTTGCCTTCTGGGCAATAGCAGCGATAAGGGCTGCCGGTCTTGCATGAAGACCCAATTTATTTTGAATGTTTACACATTTCGATAGCTTTTTGATTTCATAATCCATTCATTAAAGATTAAGTCCAATTGGGAAATTTTTTTACCATGGGAGACTGGATAAGTCAAATTGAAAACATTGACAATAACCGCCTCTACTGATAGGAGGACATCATGCGACAAGTTTATACAATCATCTTTATTTATTATACATTTTTGTTGATTTACTTCAGGAAATCATTTTTTGAAAACCACAATCCACTCTATTTTCATTGAGGAATTCGTCATGTCTGAAAAAATTATCATTTATGGAAAAAACACATGACCTTTTACCACTGCGGCTCGTGAAGCCTATGTCAAAAAAGGAAAAGATGTTGAATATCTCAACGTCCTGGAGGATAAGAACAATCTGAAAGAAATGCTGAAATATTCCGATGGCCTCCGGAAAGTTCCGGTGATTGTCGAGCAGGGAGAAGTGATCATCGGATTCAATGGAAGGGCCTGAGGAGTATGATAATTCTTGCATCTGGATGGTGCAAATGGGACAAACGCTTGGCGAGCCCTGCCTGGCGTTTTTTGTTCATTATTTTTTTTACAGATCGAGCCACTTTCAAAACTATTATAAAGCGTCACACCGGCGAAAGTCAGTACTCAGAAAAGAGC
>CAYTGW010000253.1:0-4797 GCA_964437395.1 uncultured Desulfocicer sp. | reverse complement strand
TAACAATGGAGCCAATTTCAAAACGATTAAAAAGCGTCACACCGGCGAAAGCCGAGACCCAGAAAAGAACTGAAAATACTGGATAGCGCTAAGCTTCACTGCGTGTCCGGCTTTCGCCGGAACTACAACAACAGACTTTTGAAATTGGCTCAATGAACCAATCGTATCGTGTGAGAAAAACCCTCAAGAAATAATTATAAAACCTTGAAAACCAGCTCATCCGAACCCCCTGCTATCACAGTCTGATTAAAACAACAACTGGTTTAAGAGGGTTAATATCGATTTCATGACGATTCTTTGCGGTTGAACTTGATAAACCGCTCCTAACGGTGTATCACGACCTAATAGAATAAATCTTTAATAGCGATCAAATTTTTTTTAATAGTATCGATAACCTTCTGCGTGATGCCTGTTGAAAACTATGGAAAATGAGAGGGAAAAAAATCTGACGGTCATTACCACCCACATGAATGCTGATTTTGACGGTATTGCGTCCATGCTTGCCGCCCAAAAGATATATCCCGGCGCCCTGGTTGCATTCCCGGGATCATATGAGAAAAATCTTCGGAATTTTTTTATTGACTCCATGGCCTATCTTTTCAATATGACGGATATCAGCAACATCCAACTTTCCGACATCCATTGTCTCGTACTTGTAGATACAAGACGGGGGGACCGTATCGGAAATCTTTCTCCTCTCTTATCTTTACCGGAAATTGATATCCATATTTATGACCATCATCCCCGAGGGCCGGGCGATATTCAGGCCAATGTGGAATTTTATAAAGAAACCGGTGCAACAACAACCATTCTTGCTCAATTGATCCAGGAAAGACAGATCGATTTGACACCGGATGAAGCAACCATCATGTGCCTTGGTATTTATGAAGATACAGGCTCCTTCACTTTCTCCTCAACTACGGAGCAGGACTTGATGTCAGCGGCATTTCTTCTGTCCAAGGGAGCCAATCTGAATATCATTTCCGACTTGATTTCAAAAGAGATCAACCCACAACAGGTAAATGTGCTCAACGATATGCTCCAATCTGCAACCCGCTATAACATCAATGGAGTGAATGTTACGGTTACGAGTGTATCATCCGAAGGATATATTCCTGATTTTGCCATCATCGTTCATAAAATGATGAAAGTCGAAAGTTTAAATGTTCTATTTGCAATCGCTCGGATGGGAAACAAAATTTATGTTATCGCCCGAAGCAGGATTTCAGAAGTGGATACAGGAGCTATTCTGAAACCACTAGGTGGAGGGCATGGGTTCGCAGCATCCGCAACCATACGTGATCAAACCCTTGCCCAGGTTGAACATCAGGTGCTTGAAGTATTGTATCGCACCATCAAACCCTTTCAGATTGCCGCAGAAATCATGTCATCCCCTGCCATTACAATCGGTCCGGATATCTCCTGTAATGATGCCGGCATCCGGATGACCCGGTACAATGTAAATGCTCTGTTGGTAACAGAGAGGCAGGATGAAAAAGATATCCTGCTTGGTTTTATCTCCAGACAGGTGGTTGAAAAAGCTCTTTTTCATGACCTGAAGCATGTTCCTGTAAAAGAATATATGAGTATGGAACTGGCTTCGGTATCACCGGAAGCAGACATCAATGAAATCCAGGAAAAAATTATCGGAAACAAGCAGCGCATCCTGCCGGTCATTGACCAGGGCTTGATCAAAGGAGTAATCACACGAACAAATCTGTTGAACATCCTGGTCGATCAGGCGCAACTCAATAACGGAAAAAAGTCCAGAGATGTTCAAACACAGATCACAGCAAGAACAAGGAATGTTCGAAGGCTGATGACAGAACGGTTGTCCAAAAAGCTGATCCATATCCTCAAAGCCATCGGGGAAACCGCAACTGAAATCGGTTTCAGTGCCTATGTGGTTGGTGGTTTTGTCAGAGATCTGTTTCTATATCGAAAAAATGAAGACATTGATATTGTTATCGAGGGTGATGGGATATTGTTCGCAAAAAAATATGCGGAAATTACCGGCGCACGCGTAAATGCCTATCAAAAATTCGGTACAGCCGTAATTATCTTTCCGGATGGATTCAAGATTGATGTGGCTTCTGCCAGAATAGAGTATTATAAAAGCCCGGCCGCACTTCCTACCGTTGAGATGAGTTCCATTAAACTGGATCTTTTTAGAAGGGATTTTACAATCAACACGCTGGCAATTCAATTATCACCCAAAACTTTTGGAACGCTGATCGATTTTTTTTCCGCACAGCGTGATATCAAAGAAAAGGTGATTCGAATTCTTCATAATTTAAGCCTTGTTGAAGACCCGACTCGAGGATTCCGTGCCATTCGATTTGAACAGCGTTTTGGTTTTTCCATTGGCAAATTAACTTCCAGTCTGATTAAAAATGCGGTTAAAATGGATTTTTTTAAAAAATTAAGCGGCAGAAGGGTATTTATGGAGCTGCGACAAATATTTGAAGAAGAAAATCCTACACCGGCAATCATCCGGCTGTCCGATTATAACCTGCTTCAATTTATCCATCCATCGGTTACAATCAATAAAAAAACAATTGATCTGCTGAAAGCCGTGCACAAAGTAATCACATGGTATGATTTGCTTTTTCTAGAAGAATACTATAATAAGTGGGCCATTTATCTTCTGGTCTTAATCCGGCACTGTGATGCAGAGACCTCACAGGAAATTTGCAGAAATTTGGAATTGGCTCCCCGGTATTTAAAATTTTTCAGTTCAGAAAGATTTGAAGCGGAAAAGTGTATGTATGGACTTGAGAGAAAGCTACCGATCAGGAAAAGTACCATATTTAAGCAGTTGAATGTTTTTCAAACCGAACTGATCCTGTATATGATGGTTGTGACCAAACAAAAACAGGTTGAAAAAGCGATTTCAAATTATTTTACAAATCTTCAGCAGGTGCAGATTTTTATAAAAGGAAAAGACCTGATCCAGATGGGCATTCCTCAGGGACCTATTTTCGGTAAAATTCTGGATGCTATCCGGGACGAGCGAATGAATGGAAAGATTAAAACCAAAAAAGATGAGCTTGCATTTGCAAAAAAGTACTTCGCATTATTGATAAAACAATCTGATTCCATGATTGAGAAATCAGAAAAGCAGCTTTCATAGGGAGAAAACAGAAAAATGGTGGATACCAAAAGAGTTTTAAGCGGGATGCGGCCTACCGGACCTCTTCATCTCGGAAATTATCACGGTGCATTAGCCAACTGGGTAAAAATTCAAGATCAATATGATTGTTTCTTTTTCATTGCAGACTGGCATGCTCTTACCAGTGACTATGAAAAACCGGATAAAATATCCGGATTCGTAAAAAACATGATCCTCGACTGGTTAAGTGTGGGTCTAACCCCGGAAAAAAGTACTCTTTTTGTCCAGTCCCATATTAAAGAACACGCAGAACTTTTCTTGATCCTTTCCATGATTACACCCGTCTCCTGGCTGGAACGAAATCCAACCTATAAAGATCAGATCGTCCAGCTTTCCAACAAAGATCTTTCCACCTTTGGCTTCCTGGGCTACCCGGTTCTTCAGGCCGCCGACATCATTATTTATAAAGCCAACGGCGTCCCGGTAGGCATTGACCAGGTACCCCATGTGGAAATCACCCGGGAGATCGCAAGACGATTTAATTTTCTGTACGGCGATGTTTTTCCGGAACCCCAGGCAATCCTGACAGAAACCCCTAAAATACTGGGAACGGATCGTCGTAAAATGAGTAAAAGCTATGACAACGCCATTTACCTTTCCGATACACCTGAACAGATCTCCGTAACCGTGAGCCGGATGATAACCGATCCACAAAGAGCCAGAAAAGATGATCCGGGTGATCCGGATGTATGCAATGTTTTTGATTTTCATAAACTGTATTCAGACAGCAGCACTGTAGCGGAGATCAATCATCAATGCCGGACAGCTACAATCGGTTGTGTTGCATGTAAAAAAATCATGGCAAAAAACCTTGCAGAAGCCTTAAAACCAATCCGTGAAAAACGATCTTTCTATGAGTCGCGCCCCAAACTGGTTGAGGACATCATTCAAAATGGTGATGATAAAGCCAGAAAGGTTGCAAAACAGACCATGGAAGAAATTCGATCAAAAATACAAATTTAACATAACCGGACACCCGATGTTTGAAGACGACTATAAAGTTAAACTCGATATTTTTGAAGGCCCCATGGATCTTCTCGTTTACTTGATTCATAAGGCCAAAGTTGATATCTATGATATTCCGATCGCCTTGATTACCGATCAGTTTTTGGCGTATCTGGATTGGATGAAATCGATGAATATCGATTTTGCCGGTGATTTTTTGCTGATGGCTGCAACACTGACCCAGATCAAATCAAAAATGCTGCTGCCTATCCATGAAGAGGATGAAGAGGATGAAGACCCGAGAATGGAGATTGTCAGACCTCTGTCTGAATATCTCCAAATCAAATACGCAGCAGAAGAACTGATGGATCGATCCCTTCTGGGGGAAGACACCTTTTCTCGATCTGCTGGTAAAGAAGAATATGTTCCGGCAGATCAAAGTGAGGAAATGATAAAAGTCGGTCTTTTTGAATTGATCGATGCCTTTCAAGCCATACTGAATAATATCTCAGCGGAACATAAAATTGATTTTAAGGCAGACAGGATATCGGTAAAAGACCGAATGAATGAAATTATCCATCTGCTTGAACAGAAAGGCTCCGTTGTATTTGAAGAACTGTTTACCGAAAAAAAAAAAAAAAATAATGTGATTGTTACTTTTCTCGCCATACTGGAAATGG
>CAYTGW010000252.1:0-4825 GCA_964437395.1 uncultured Desulfocicer sp. | reverse complement strand
CTGGATTCTAGTTTTCGCCGGAACTACAACAACAGACTTTTGAAATTGGCTCTTTCGTTAATCTTTACTGTTTTGTTCAGCAGAACAGGTAATTATCATAATTGAAGGTATGCGAAAAAGAAAAATCCTAGCAAATTCTGTTCCATAAAGCTATACGATTGCCCTGCCTCTGAATATTTAATAACTTGATCTGTTTCCATATTTTATGGTATTAAGGAATATAATTAAATTTCAACCCTTCCTGATGTTCTTGCTATAGGAATAACAAACAATCATAAGAGTTAATTTCAAAACTGTTAAAAAGCGTCACACCGGTGAAAGTCGGTGCCCAGAAAAGAGCCGAAAATACTGGATAGCGCTACGCTTCACTGCGTGTCTAGTTTTCGCCGGAACTTCAACAACAGACTTTTGAAATTGGCTCACAAATCTGTTTTTTCATCGAGCGAATCATATGAAATCATAACAGATATATTGAATAAACAACAAATATTCTTCCCAAAAACATTAACCGGCAGAGTTGTTTGGAGAGCGCAATGAAATGGTATAAGGCTATCTTTCTGCTTTGTTCTTTTGTTTTGACCGACATGGCTCATACAGAGACATTGCACGTCCTCTATCTTGAGAGACCCCCCTATTATTTTACGGTGAATGAACGGGCAGACGGATTTCTGGTGAAACTCTCCAGAAAACTTTTTCAGGAGGCTGGTATCCAGGTGACATTTTCTGAAATGCCGCCGAAAAGAATCATCAAAATGATCAAAACCAAAGATGGAAACTACTGTTCTATTGGGTGGTTTAAAAATCCGGAGAGGGAAAGCTTCGCAAAATTCAGCCTGCCGATCTACACGGACAAATCGATGGTAATCCTGACCGTAAAAAATAAAAAGGAACTGTTTCAATCCTACAGGAACCTGAAAGATGTATTTTCAGATAAAACCATGATCTTTGGGGCCATGAGTGAATTTTCTTACGGTTCCTACATAGATGACTTGCTGAAAAACCAATCACTTTCAAAAATTGAAATTACCAGCAAACAATCCGTTATCCCGGAACTGATCATGAAGGGTCGTGCGACATTCATGCTCATTGCACCGGAAGAGATTGATACGCTTCTTCAATCTTCAGGTCATAATCCAGATGATTTTATCTCCATCCCTATGCCGGACATCCCGGCGGGAAACAAAAGATACCTGATGTTCAGTCAGGATGTCCGTGATGAAACAATCGGCAAGATCAACCATGCGATACAGAGGCTTATCCATCAACAGATTCCGGAATGAGACAATTGCCATGAAATTCTATCTTTTTTTCATCCTATTTCTTCTGATCACAGCCTCTGTATCTGCCCAGGAACTTTTGATTTATACAGAGAACAATCCGCCAGCCAGTTACAAGGTGAATGACAAATTAGAAGGAGATGCCGTGAATATTGTCCGGAGAATCCTTCATCACCTTGGACAACCAGATACGATCGAGATGGTTCCCTGGGCAAGGGGGTATAACCTTGCTCTGAAAAGACCGAATGTTGCCCTTTTTTCAACAACCCGGTTACCGGAACGGGAGAAGCTGTTTAAATGGGTTGGCCCCCTTTACACCCAAACATGGGTACTTTATAAGAAAAAAGGAAATCCGATCCGGGTTGCTTCCCTCGAGGATGCAAAAAAGGTTGAACGAATCGGGACATACAGAGAGGATGGAAAAAAACTGTTTCTTGAAAAAAATGGTTTTACAAACCTGGTTGATTCATCGAATAACACGACCAATGTTTTGCATTTGATAAAGGGAAATATTGACCTGTGGATCAGCTCTGATTATAGCATGCCATACATCGCAAGCCAGGCGGGTGTGGATTCACAAAAAATTGAAACGGCCTACACCATAAAATCGGTAGACAATTATATCGTCTTCTCCATCCAGACGCCGGATTCAATTGTCAATGCCTGGCAACAAGCCCTTGATCATATCAAAAAAAATAACCCATCTCCCACTCAAAACACAAACTGACCCTATGCGATCTCTGTTACAAAAAATTCCGGGTTTCAAAACACGCTCAATCTCAAAAGAGATCACTCTTGGTTTGATTCTCCTTCTTATCCTGGTAGAAGGTACTTTCATGCTGGTTATCTATAATCAACAGACTTCCTTCCTTATCAGTGAACTGGACCGGAAGGCTGAAACCTATGCTGTCAACCTGAGTCAGGTACTCATCATTCCCGTATGGGAATACAACACCGAGCAGATTTCCAAAATCGGATCCGGCTATATGGAAAACGAATTGCTGCACGAACTGAAAGTAACGGATATTATGGGGGATGTCCTTTTTTATGCCAAAAAAAACACCTCTCCTGAAAAACGTTTTTCCCGATTCATCCATCTTCATTTCAAGAGTAAAAGAATCGGCATCGCTGAATTATCCCTTTCCATGGACAAATACAACGATGAGCTGTCCAGACTCAGGAACTCGATCTTTCTGATTCTCTGCGTGTCTTTGATCGTAATCCTCATCGCCACAGGCTTTCTCCTGAGAATACTGATCAACAAACCCCTCAACATTCTGAAGAATGGAATTGACAGCCTTGCCATCGGCGATTATTCACAGACCCTGAATACGATTCAACATCAAGAGCTGGCAGGAATCGCCACACGATTCAATGAAATGGCCATGAAAATAAAAAGCAGAGAAATATTATTGAAGAATGAAGTGGAAGATCGGAAAACAGCCCAGGAAAAACTGAAAAAAAGTGAGACCCGATACAGAATTCTTTTCGAATCCGCCAGTGATGCAATACTGATCCTGCAGAACGACATTTTTATTGACTGCAATCATAAAGCCCTGAAGCTGTTTGGTTGTAATCGCAACGATATCATCGGGAATAAGCCGTATGTTTTTTCTCCGGAAACCCAGCCGGACCAGAAAAAATCTGAAACAAAAGCGCTTGAAAAAATCAAACTCGCCATTGCCGGGGAACCTCAGATTTTTGAATGGACTCACTGCAAACAGGATGGAACATTGTTTGATGCCGAAATCAGCCTGACAGCGATCGAACTTGAGTCATCCTTATATATTCAGGCTATTGTCAGGGATATCAGTGAGCGGAAGCACACCCAGGAAATCATGATCCAGACTGAAAAAATGATGTCCGTGGGTGGTCTTGCAGCAGGCATGGCACATGAAATCAACAATCCGCTTGCCGGCATCCTTCAAAATGCCCAGGTGATGATCAACCGTTTCAGCAAAAACATGGAAAAAAACATCCTCACCGCAAAAGAATGCGAAACAACCATTGAGGCGATTGGCGCTTACATACAAAAACGAGGAATAGAACATATGCTTGATTCGATTGTTGAATCAGGACTGCGTGCGGCAAAAATTGTGGATAATATGCTTTCCTTCAGTCGGAAAAGCAATTCGCAATTTGCTTCTACGGATTTACGACTGCTTCTGGATAACACCGTTGAAATCGCGGCTACTGATTATGATCTCAAAAAAAAATATGACTTCCGCCAGATCAAAATCAGTAGGGAATATGACCCGGATATGCCGGAAGTGATGTGTCATCAAAGCCAGGTCCAGCAGGTTCTCTTAAACATCCTGAACAATGGTGCCCATTCAATGGCAGAAAATTATTCAAACAGGAAAAAACAGCCCATGTTTATCCTTCGATTAAAGCATGATGCGGATTGGGTCTATATTGAAATTGAAGATAATGGTTCCGGCATAAAAGAGGATCAGCAGAAACATATTTTTGAACCTTTTTTTACGACTAAAAATCCTCAGGAGGGAACAGGACTTGGATTATCGGTGTCCTATTTTATTATTACCGAAAGTCACAAAGGAACGCTGACAGTAGAATCCGATCCTGGAAAAGGAACCCGTTTCATCATCAAGCTGCCGCTCTCAGAAAAATAGTGATTCATTCGAAACACAACAGCCCAAAAAAGGTGCTCTATGAAAAAACTAATTCTTGTTTTGTATATGAGTATACTTTCCTGCAATCCGGCCATGGCAGAAGAAACAATTAAAATTGCAGCCATATTTTCTGAAACAGGTGAAGCCGCTTCCGTCTCCATTGAGCATCTGGTCACCACCCGGATGGCAGTAAATGAAATCAATGCAAACGGCGGGTTATTAAACCGAAAGATCCAATTGATTGAAATCGATAACCAAAGTACTGCGTTGGGATCGAAACAGGCGGCTTTACAAGCGATTCAACAGGATGTTATTGCCGTATTCGGCGGATCATGGAGTTCCCATACCCTTGCCATGGCACCGGACCTTCAGAAAGCAGGTATCCCGGTGATATCGCCCACAGCAACCAATCCAGGCGTGACAAAGGTGGGAAACTATATTTTCCGGTCATGTTTTATTGACTCTTTTCAGGGTGAAATCCTGGCAAAATTCGCCCATGAATACTTGAAAGTCAAGAATGTGGTTATCGTAACCAATGCAGATCAGATTTACAGCATTGATCTTGCCCGACAATTTACAGAAAGCTTCAAGGCACTTGGTAATCAAGTTGTTGCAGAATTGGACTATGTTGAAAACATGGAGGATTTCAAGGAATTAATCCAGAAGCTTTCGAAATTTGATTTTCATGCAGTTATGATCCCGGGCTATTCGAGGGATTCTGCACAGATTATCAAAACTGCACGGAAAATGGGAATGGATAAGGTTATTTTCGGCGGAGACGGGTGGAGCGATCTAATGCCCAACTATGCAAAAGGATATCTGAATAATACCTACTATCTCACACACTGGCATAAAAACCTGCCGGATCGGAAAACAGCCGACTTTATGAAAAAAATTCTGGTGCAATTTGACTAT
>CAYTGW010000251.1:1278-4846 GCA_964437395.1 uncultured Desulfocicer sp. | reverse complement strand
ACCGACTTTCGCCGGTGTGACGCTTTTTAATAGTTTTGAAATTAGCTCAAAAGGACTTCCTTTGCCTTTTTCTTTCCGGATTCCGTTAAAAAGGATTTCTCAATAATCCTTTCCAGGCGTTCTGTATCCGGTTTTCCGTCTTTGTGGTTCTCTTCAATGTTGACAATCAGATCCGCATCATACACAGCCATAAAATTGGTTGTTTCCTTTTCTCTCGGGCTGTGATGGTGCCCGACAATGTCACAGACTTCTTCCGTCAATTCTTTTTTCGCTCCCAGTTTTTCCATGATCTCCCTTGCGATTGGGGGGCCTTCCAGCTCCTGATATCCGGCAGCCGTGCTTCCGTACTTTCTTTCCGCTTCATGGATTCCAATATCATGAAGATAGGCTGCGGATAATACCACCGCAAGGTTGCCGCCTTCTTCTTTTCCGATCTGTTCCGCATATCTGGCAACCCGCGTCGCATGTCCGATTCGTCTGAAATCCGACTTGAAATACTTCTTCATTTCAATGGCCACCCTGTCCTTCAGAAGATTTTCCTTTTGCGCAAGAAGCTCAGGAGGGAGTGTTCCAATACACTGCTCGGCAAATTCGCAATAGGATGCACATCCAAAATCAATACTGGGATTGATAAATCGATGACCGCATTGGTAACATTTCCGGGCGGTATCATCCTTGAAAAACTCCACTTCCTTTCCGCATTTCGGACACCTGGCTTCAAAAATAGCCCCTGGTTTCCAGTATCTGCTATCCTGTCCCGGACATTTCATGATTCTTCCTCCACTAACTGCATCATTTTATATTTTTACCTTCTCAGTGAAACTGGAACCTGTTTCATGCCCTGGTTTTCCAAGGCACATAACAGATTCCTTCCGATTCGGATCTACTATCCGAGAATCGCTTTCAAATCTTCATCCGCTGTTTTGATCGGCATGATATTAAAATTCTCAACCAGAACATTCAACACGTTCGGGGTAATAAAAGCCGGCAGGCTTGGTCCGAGCCGGATATTTTTAATCCCAAGATGCAGCAGGGAAAGAAGGATCACGCATGCCTTCTGCTCATACCAGGAGAGAATCATGGAAAGCGGCAGATCATTGACACCGCACCCAAAGGCATTGGCAAGTGCTACGGCAATCTGTATTGCAGAGTATGCATCATTGCATTGACCGATATCGAGAAGCCTTGGAATGCCTCCGATATTCCCCAGATCTTTGTCAAAGAAACGGAACTTCCCGCATGCAAGTGTCAGTACCACACAATCTTTCGGTACCTTCTCCACAAACTCGGTATAGTAGTTTCTTCCGGGTTTTGCACCATCGCAACCGCCAACCAGGAAAAAATGCCGCAAAGCTTTTCCCTTGACTGCTTCAATAATTTTACCGGCAACCCCCAATACCGCATTTCTGGCAAAACCGGTCATGACTGTTTTACCTGCGGTATCCGATGCAAAACCCGGCATTGCCAGAGCTTTTTTTATGGCTGGTGAAAAATCTTTATCCGCAATATGGGCAACTCCCGGCCAACCGACCAGCCCGGTGGTAAAAATATGATCTGCATAAGAATCCCTTGGTTTTTGTATGCAGTTGGTCGTCATTACAATGGCGCCTGGAAATGCATCAAACTCTTTTGCCTGGTTCTGCCATGCTGTTCCATAATGGCCATAGAAATGGCTGTATTTTTTCAATCCCGGATACCCATGACAGGGAAGCATCTCACCATGGGTATAGACGTTGATTCCTTTGCCTTCTGTCTGCTTTAAAATATCTTCCAGATCCTTCAGGTCATGTCCGGAAACCAGAATCGCCTTTCCTGCCTTGGCTCCCAGCGGAACCTGAGTCGGAACCGGATGACCATATCTTTCCGTGTTTCCGGCATCCAGAAGTTCCATGGCCTTGAGATTTACTTCTCCGCATTTGAGTACAAGCCCGACCAGCTCATTTACTGTTGCATCTTTTTTCAACGTCGCCGCAAGCCCTTCATGGATGAATGCAAAAACTGCATTATCACTTTTCCCCAGAATTGCAGCATGGTCTGCATAGGCAGCCAGTCCTTTGATCCCGTATATCAAAAGCTGTTTTAAAGACCGGATATCTGCATTTTCGGCTGTGTCTGCCTGGATGCCGACTGTTTCGCCAATGGCCACCAGTTCATCTTTGCTTTTCTGGTCACATTGGCACTCTTCAACCATATCCACATTCCCGCCGGCAGCCTTGACCTTTTTTTGCAGTGCTCTCTTATGGACAGCACACGCATGAATCAAGCGGGCAAAACGATCTGCATCAAAACTAACATTGGTCAGCGTTGAAAAGACACCCTCACAGGTAAACCGGTTGACGGCATCATCTATTACACCAACTTTTCTGCCTTCTACGGCCACACAAGAGAGACCTTTCAGTGCATAAATCAGCATATCCTGAAGCGCTGCCACATCCGGCTGTTTCCCGCATACGCCGATTTTCGTGCATCCCTCACCTTTTGCCGTCTGCTCACATTGATAACAAAACATAATCCTGTCTCCTTTATTATTAAATGTTCACTTCAATCGCTACAAATACTATTTCTTCTTTGTTTTGACTGTTTTATACCTCAGGGGGTTTGACAATACCTTGACATAGGTCAACAAACATTTTTTTTTGAAAAAAAAATTTTATCTGAGGGGACAGGAAGTCTAGAACAATCCCAATCAAATCAAAAATATATTCTTAAATTCAAATAGATAATTTATATCGAACCGGTAATAAAAGGAACGGATCGTGTGGACGGTAAAAAATCAAATGACAGAAAAAAACAGGGATTTCACCTGGATCAGGCTTGAAAAAATTTCTTTTCAAATCCCTCTTTTCCATCATACTTTTCACTCTGTTCTTTCATATAGCCATGATAAACCGACTCGTTCACATCCAGCCCTGCGGATTTCAGGGCGGAAACAACATCCTGCATTACAGGAGGGCAACCAATGACTTCAACCGCTTCCTGTATGTTTGAATTGGTCTCATTGGCCTTTTTGATGCAGTTACCCAGCAGGATTGTTTTTGCATAACCAGGACGGGCTTGCATTTTTTTCCCGTTTAATATCTCTACCTTGGGCAGCGGCTGGCCTTTAAAGGCGGACAGAACCAGAATATTGGCCAGATTGGCAATCGGAGAACACCCGGAACAAAGGGAATCGTCATATTTGGGAAGCGCGACCCCGGTTACTCCAAATTTTTGAAAAATACCCGGCCCGGTATTGTCCGATGTCCAGGCCCAGTCCCATTTGAGCGGCGTAATATTTTCCTCCAGATTTTCACCCAGGATTTCATAATCCTGAAGGGAAAGCGATTGATTATGGCGTTTGGCATAATATTCAAAATGCTTGATATCAGCGCTGTCATACCCGATTGTTTTGGCTGCCACCATATCCGCACCCAGAATATGGGTGGATGCGATGATCAGGTCTTTTCGATATGCCTTACCAAAATGAAGGGCTCCTTTTTCAAGCCCATAGATCCCGTCCACGATGGTCAATGCTGGCTTCAGGAAATCCGCGATAAGAGAGAAACAATATTCCAGATCCAGAGTTACA
>CAYTGW010000251.1:0-1268 GCA_964437395.1 uncultured Desulfocicer sp. | reverse complement strand
CCGTTTCAAACACCCTTTCAGATTTTTCAGCCCCAGAGAAACCTTTGTCTGACCATGGGTTTTCAACACCGGAAAATTAATCAGAAAATCACTTTCCACAGCATCCTTGGCAATGTGCAGGCTCTGATCATCATGAAAAACAAACTTTTCCGTTTTGGATTTGTTGAGATCCAGCAGGGTCACGCCATACCGTTTCTCAAGTTCCCTGTAGCCAAGACCTTCATAGGCCTGCGTGGTTCCCACGCCCTTTTGTATCTGAACCGATCCTTCTCCAATGGAGATATGCTGACAGCCGAAATCCTTTAAAAGGATAATCAGATCTTCGACCAGTCTTGTGGTTGTGTACACACCAAACGGCGCAATGGGATATCGTTCTTCCCAGGCCACCAGATTGGGTTTGATCATAACGCGGTCTGTCTGTTTCAAACGGGTAAACCCGTCACATAACTGTACGGCTGTTTTCAAAGATGCTGAATCCGACTGATATTTGACTAGAGATACACGTGGAAGCATTTGTTTTTCCTGAATGAATGGGTTGTTGATCCGATATGTCTCTTCTAAACCTGATTTTTTATGTACATGAAAATGCAGGCTGTTACAATTACTTTCTTTCTATTGGAATAAACCACAAAAGGTTAAAAAATTTTACGAAATCCGGAAGACGCCCTGCAAAATAGCTGTACGCGCCATATGGGAAATAGAGATCTTCACACGGGTTGGTACGGTCAAAATCCAATTGAGGCTCTCGTGCTCCCTGCAGTCCGCAGATCTCAATGGCCTGCTCCAGATACTTGCGACCGCGTTCTCCCAAAACCCCTCCCTGATAGAGCCAGCCATTTTGAGCTTCCAGTCTCCCCAGGTAGGTATACACAAGGCCCATATAATGCAATGCATCCAGATTTTTTTCATCAACAGCCAGCATCTGCCCGGCCTGCTCCCTGGCCTGATTCAGATACTGCCGAATCTGGTTTGTATAGCGGGGATTACCGGTATCCAAGCTGTTTCGCCAGAAAAGCACAACCGCCTGATAAAAAGCCTGTGACGGATGATCCGGATCTTCTTTCTGAATGGTTGAAAAAATCTGAGATGCCCGGTCATAATCACCGGAAAAATTGGCTTCAATTCCTTTGATCAGAATCCGGTGAATGGAATCCATATTTGCATCGGCAACTTTTTCAAGGTGCAAGAACACCAGAATGAGGATCAAACCGATCTGAACCCACACCCGATTCATTGCTTCCATACCTCTCCTATTATTAAACAAAGCG
>CAYTGW010000250.1:0-4939 GCA_964437395.1 uncultured Desulfocicer sp. | reverse complement strand
TTTCGAAATAGTGCCGCTGAAAAAACAAAAAACCCGCTGACAATGGATATCAGCGGGTTATCTTTTAAAATGGTGGCGATGCAGGGAATTGAACCCCGGACACTGCGGATATGAGCCGCATGCTCTGACCAACTGAGCTACATCGCCATTAAAAAATCTATTATTATAAATTGTTATCTCTTGTCCATCGGGTTCAACTGCTCCTGTATGAACAAAGAACGTGTTTTTAACAGTTCAAATCCGGATAGTCAAGCTGAAAAATCCTCACCTACTCCATTATGGATTCGGTTACCATAACCTTATATTCTTCCAGGTTTTCCGGCAGATTGGGAATCACGATCATAAATGGAATCTCTCCACCCGGGAGGATCCGGATCGGCTGACCTGTGCTGGAAAGCGGGTTTGCCATATTTTTATTCAAGGTTTCAAGATCAATGGTGGATAACTCCTCTTTTGACATCTTGGTTCCTGCGTATACGGTTTTGGATTTTGCCAGTTTTTTCCCTGTGGCATACAGCTTGGCCGTGACTTTAACCGAATGACATGCCCTGGATGTACTGTTCTTTACACTTCCTGTAATCACGAACAGTTTTCCAAGCGTGGTATTATCAACAAACTCACTTTTCACCATGCTTTGAACGGTTTCCACCATGCCCAGATCTTTTTTTGCATCTGGATTGAGCAGATCACTGATATACGGAATATTCAATTCCTTCAGGGAGGGCAGCTTCACACCCTGACTGACTAACAGAAAATATCCGCCCACCACCGCACCGATCAGCAAAAGGAAAATAATCAATAGAACCAGAGAGGTGCTGATCTTCTTTTTCTCGACTGGTTTTACACCTGAATCCGGTCGCGATTTCGGCTTTTCTTTTTTCTCCCCGGCTGTCAAATCCAGGGATGTATGAATATCGTCATCGTCGGCTGCTGCTGACTCAAAAACAGGCTCTTTTTTATCTCCTGCGCCTTCAACATCAAATTCCAATTCCATTTCATCCGGAGTCTCCTCCACCTCTTCATCTGAATCCATCTCAAGCATCTGTTCAATATCCGATACATCTGCATCGTCGGCAATATCCAGTTCTTCATCCACATCACTTACATCATCCACGATATTTTCATCATCTGACAGCTCAAGGTCCACATTTTCAATTTCTTTCCCGGAGTCTTCATCGCCATCAACAGGAGATAACAGTTCCATCTCAAGTGTCTGTTCCAACTCAGCCAGATCAATCTCTTCCTCATCCTCTTCACCGGCATCTTCATCAATATCCAATTCCAGATTCAGATCATCGGAATCATCTTCAACTTCAGAAACGGTCTTTGTGGACAACAAATCGGATTCCAGCGCACCTTCCTCTTCAACACCATCCAGTTCAAGTTCCAGATCCTCCAACCCTTCTTCGTCTACAGCAACCGCTTCTTCGCCCTCTTCATCCGATTCCAGCGACAGATCCAGATCCAGATCCAAATCTTCCAGCTCATCTGAGGCGGCCGCTGTCTCTTCTTCACCTTCTTCATCCGATTCCAGCGACAGATCCAAATCCAGATCTTCCAGCTCATCCGCAGCACCTGCTGTCTCTTCTTCGCCTTCTTCATCCGATTCCAGCGACAGATCCAGATCCTCGTCCGCAGCAATATCTTCTTCAATCATATCGGCTTCAGCATCATCATCTGTATCAAATGATATATCCAGATCAAGGTCATCCTTTGAAGGCACTTCCAGATCATCTGACGAGTCAAGCATATCCTCGAGTCCTGAAATATCGATTTCTTCATCAATGCTATCGTCAACCTCAGTGGTTTTAGTTCCTGATTCATCCTTCTTTTCCGAATCATCCGGAATGGAATCATCCGAATCCAGCATCTCCTCCAAATCCGAAAAATCCAGATCACTGTCTGATTCAGATGCAGCACCCTGATCTGTCTTGGGTGGCTCCGGTTTTATTTCCGGTTCGGGAGGGTATGCTGTGAAAACGGTTTTACATTTGGAGCATCTGACTTTGGACCCAGATGGTTTCAACAGGCTTTCATCCAAATTAAAGCTGATACCGCATTCCTCACAGGTAATTATCATAAGTTTTCCTCACTGGTTATAATTTCAGATGGTAAATTTCAGGTAAATTTCGATAGCCCTCCGCATAATCCATACCATATCCGACAAGAAATCCCTCTTGGGCGATATGGGCAGCAAAGTCTATTTTTATCTCTTTCCGACGCCGCTGATGTTTATCGATCAGCGTACATACCTTTAAGCTAGCCGGTTGTAAACTTTTAACATATTCAATTAAATACTCAAGGGTAATTCCAGTATCGATGATATCTTCGACCAGCAGTACATCCTTTCCCTGCAATTTTGTCTCAACTTTCTGGGTCAGCTTTATTTTTTCTGATGAAGTCGTGCCTGATCCATAACTGGCGGCACGTAAGAAGTCAATCTCATGCGGAATGGTAATATTTCTTGTGAGGTCTGCCAAAAAAACAAATGCCCCTTTTAAAACGCCGATGAGAACGAGCGATCGCCCTTCATATTCCGAAGAGATTTCCCGTGCAAGCACGGAAACCATCTCACGGATTTCATCTTTTGACAGGACAGGGACCAGTTCAGGCATTTTTGATAATAAAAAGCACTAGATCAATTTTCGATCCATCAGACCTCACAGGTTCATTATCAATCTGATGAATTGACTGTATCCTATTTGATTCATTATACCTATATCCTTGGATAGCCCTATATGGATTATATCCTTTTGTCAACCCATTTGCTTGAGGAAGAACCAAAATAGAGGGAATTGAATTCTGCCTGTTACAGCCCGGTGTTTGAAAGTTCAGATACCAGCCTTTTCTGTTCCTCGGTCAATGTTTTCGGCATCCGGATATGGATATGCACATACAGATGTCCCCGCGTGCCGGTTTTCATTGTAGGCAAGCCCTGACCGGAAAGCCGCATCTTGGTTTTATGCTTTGTTCCTGCAGGAATGGTCAGGCTGTATTCCTTTTTATCAATTGTCGGAACCAGAATCGTGGTTCCAAGAATGGCTTCCGTGAGCTTGATCTCCCGGATAACATGGAGGTCTGTGTCTTCTACCGTGAATACCGGGTCCGGAAGAACCTTGGAAAGGATGAAAAGATCACCGGACGGCCCTCCAAAACGGCTGGCCTCACCTTTACCAACGAGTCGCAGTTTTTTTCCATCGGTCATGCCAACTGGAATTTTTACGGTTATTTTTTCCGAATGCCCGGCATGCTGAAGCGATATGGTACGGTTTGCCCCGGTTGCCACTTCTGCCAATGTAATCGGCAGCTCGTAGACAATATCCGATCCTTTTACGGGTGCTTGCCTGGTGCCTCTCCTGCCGCGTCCTCCCCCAGGCATGGAGTCATCTCCTCCAAAGGAAAACCGCGCGCCGCCTCCTCCAAAACCAAATTCCTTAAAAATGGAACCGAAATCAAAATTTTTAAAAATATCTTCCTGAGAAAACTTCTGATGAAAATCAGATGACCCAAAGGTATCGTATTGCTTCCGTTTTTCCGGATCGCTCAGCACCGCATACGCTTCGCTGACCTGCTTGAATTTGGCTTCCGCTGCCTTATCATTCTCTGTTTTATCCGGATGGTACTTCATGGCAAGTTTTCGATATTTCTTTTTAATCTCATCCGGAGTCGCGTCTTTATTCACACCGAGAATTTTATAATAATCGGTATCTGCCATAGTTGTCTTCCTTCTTCGGGTTTAAAAATATTCCGCCATCTACAAGAGCCAATTTCAAAAGTCTGTTGTTGTAGTTCCGGCGAAAACTAGAATCCAGTATTTTCGGCTCTTTTCTGGGCACTGACTTTCGCCGGTGTGACGCTTTTTAATAGTTTTGAAATTGGCTCACAATTCTAAATATTATTCAGGAGTTAAAATAAGTTTCAACATAGCCTGTGTCAAGGTGAAAATGATCGCTCCAGGGATTTCAATGTAACCATGAGTACGGAAATGGCTGCCGGCGTGATACCGGAAACTCTGGATGCCTGCCCTAAAGATGCCGGCCGAATCCTTGCAAGTTTCTCTTTCAACTCATTAGACAGACCATGTACAGCCTGATATTGAAAGCCCTCCGGTATTCGCATCTTTTCCAGGTTCTTAAACTTTTCAATCTCATTCAACTGTTTCTGGATATACCCTTCATACTTCACTTCGATCTCCACCTGTTTTGCGACTTTTGGTGATATGGACTCCGGACTTTTAGACAGGGTTTCCACTACCTGATAATTGATTTCAGACCTTTTCAACAACTGATCCAGGTGAACCCCGGTCTCAATGGGTTTAGACCCGCAATTTTCCAGAAAGGCATTGGTCTTCTGGTCAGGCTTGATGACGATGGATTGAATTCTTTTGATCTCCTTTTGAATCTGTTTCTTTCGTTCTTTGACATCCGCCATCATATCTGAAGAAACAAGTCCCAACTCATTTCCAATTTCAGCCAACCGCAGATCTGCATTGTCTTCCCGGAGCATGAGACGATATTCCGCCCTGGACGTAAACATCCGATACGGTTCCTTGGTTCCCAGTGTCACAAGATCATCGATCAGCACAGCCATGTATGCCTGTGACCTGTCCAGCACAAACGGATTCCGTCTCTGGATTTTACAGGCAGCATTGATGCCTGCCCACAATCCCTGGGCCGCAGCCTCTTCATACCCGGAGGTTCCGTTGATCTGCCCGGCCATGTACAAGCCGGATATGCGTTTGGTTTCAAGGGTCGGCGTAAGCTGAATGGGATCCACATAGTCATACTCAATGGCATAAGCAGGCCGCATGACTTCGACCTCTTCCAGTCCCTTTACGGACCGGAAAAATTGAAGCTGGATTTCAAAGGGAAGACTGTTACCCAGCCCGCTGGCATAGATTTCCGAAGTATCGACCCCCTCATGTTCCAGAATAATCTGA
>CAYTGW010000249.1:3661-4959 GCA_964437395.1 uncultured Desulfocicer sp. | reverse complement strand
GTGCTCATAAAACAGCATCCATTTTTTTGTTTTTTTTTTTAACAACGACACAAATAAGTCAAGAGATAAATTCATGAAATTATCAATGCTGCTATTAAATGCAGTCTTCAATCTTCTGCAATCTTAAAACCGCGACAAAAAAAATTATTTCCGAAACTCTTATTTCCACTTACCTGATTTGACTATTCTGAATATAAACAACAAATAAGCTTGACAAAAAAAAAACACAGGTGCTATTTTGCGATTACGATAATGTAATAATTTTGTTTAGAAACGATTTTCCGCCAAAGGCTGACAATATGAGATTCAGACACCTCTTGCTATACATGACATGTATTATTACAATTTCTATCTGCTCCGGATGCTCTCATTCAAAACCAAATACAGAAAAAATCGCCAAAACGGATGTTAAACCACCCATCATCACAAACGTTCAATCCTGTCGAATCATAGAAAACGATTATATTGCAAGCACATCTCTCAATCTCGGAGAAAAAGGTACATTCAGGATTACAGTTAATGACAAAAATACGAATATTACAAAACTGTTTATCCGAGGCTATCTTCCCAGAGAATCAGAAATTCATAGCATCGAATATGGCCCCCTTGAGGTTGATGCCCATGATAAGAAACGAACCACTTTCTATTTAAAAGAGCCGATAACTTTTGAAGGGGATCAAGGCGACTGGTTATTCGAAGTACAGGTTGAGGATGAAAACAGCAATCTGAGCAACAAATATCGATTCCACGTGATTCTCCACTAAAGATTAATCCTCTCTTACACTCATACAATGAAGGAGGAACCATGAAAGACCCAATTCTCGTCCCGATTCGAATCAATCAACTTGAAATCAAAAATCGAACTTACATGCCGGCCATGCATCTTGGTATGGCCGACAATTACTACATCACAAATCAACTTGTAGATTTCTACGCTGAGAGGGCGAAAGGCGGGGCCGGCATGATCACCGTCGGATATGCTACAATCGATGAACTTTCCGGAAATCCCCAGGTAATTGGTGCTCATCATGATGACTTTATCCCAGGTCTTTCCAGCCTTGCGGAATCAATTCGTCAGAACGGTGCCCGATCCGCAGTTCAGTTAAACCATTCCGGACGATACAATCACTCTTTTTTTCTGAACGGCAAACAACCGGTTGCCCCATCCGCAATTGCTTCCCGGTTAACCCGGGAAACACCGAAAGCCTTGGATAAAGAAGAAATCAAAGAGATTATCAACCGATTTGCCGAGGCTGCCGAGAGGGTTCAAAAAGCAGACTTTGATGCTGTAGAGGTGC
>CAYTGW010000249.1:0-3651 GCA_964437395.1 uncultured Desulfocicer sp. | reverse complement strand
CGGAACAGGATACCTGATCAGTGAATTTCTCTCTCCTCTTACCAATCAGAGGGAAGATGAGTATGGAGGCCCCCTGGAAAACAGAATGCGGTTCGGCCTTGAAATCATGGCTTCCATCCGGAAAAAAGTCGGACCTGATTTTCCGCTGATCGTCCGCATGAACGGAAATGATTTCATGCCGGGAGGCCAGGGACGGCTTGAATTGAAAAAATATGCAAAAGCACTATCTGATTCGGGAAATGTCAATGCCCTCTGCATCAATGTTGGATGGCATGAAGCCCGGGTACCTCAAATTGTCACATCCGTTCCCCGCGGAGTCTTCGGATACCTCAGCCGTGGTATCAAGGAGCAGGTAACGATTCCGGTGATTGCAAGCCATAGAATCAATGATCCCAAAACCGCACGTGAAATGATTGGCAATGGCATGTGTGATATGGTAGCGATGGGGAGAAGTCTGATTGCCGATCCATACTTGCCGGAAAAAATGAAATCCGGACGAGAAAATGAAATGATTCACTGCATTGCCTGTGCCCAGGGATGTTTTGATAATCTGTTTAAATTGAAATCTGTTGAATGTCTCTGCAATCCGCGAGCTGGGCATGAAAAAGAAACACGGATATCCCGAACTGACAACCCCAAAAAAGTAATTGTAATCGGCGGAGGAGCTGCAGGAATGAGCGCTGCATTGGCAGCTTGCGAACGCGGTCATCAGGTTACATTATATGAAAAATCAGATCGCCTGGGCGGACAGTTGTTTCTGGCAGCCGCTCCTCCTGGAAGAGATGAATTCGCGATACTCGCAAACGATCTTACCAGGCAGGTGATGGCAAGCAGCATACAAACCGTCCTGAATACAGAAGTGGATGAACAGCTTCTGGAACAGAAAGTCCCGGATGAGGTCATCCTGGCAACCGGTGCAGAGCCTATCGTTCCACCGATACCTGGCCTGAACCTGCCCCATGTGGTGCAAGCCTGGGATGTGTTGCAGGATAAAATCTACACCGGAAAAAATGTAGTTGTGATCGGTGGGGGCGCTGTCGGAGTTGAAACCGCCATGTTCCTTGCGGAAAAAGGCACCCTTTCCGGAGAAGATGTGAAATTTCTCCTGACCAATCATGCAGAAGATCCTGAAACCCTGTGCGATCTGGCCACAAGAGGCACGAAAAATATTATCTTAATTGAAATGATGGAAACAATCGGAAAAGATATCGGCAAATCAACCAAATGGTGCATGTTCCAGGAAATGGAACGAAGTCGAATTGACCGCCGGATCGGCACCAAAGCGCTTGAAATCACCAAAACCGGTGTAAAAATCCAGGCCGGGGACAAAATTGAAGAAATACCAGCAGATACAGTTGTGATTGCTGCCGGCTCCAAACCGTTGAACGCACTTTCCGACGTATTGAAGAAAAAAGGGATCCCTTTCCGAATAACCGGTGATGCAGATCATGTTGCCCAGGCAATCGATGCCATACACAACGGCTTTTCTGCTGGAAATAGCATTTGACAATACACATAAAAAGCCACGTCTGACATCTGGACGTGGCTTTTTATTTTACATACAACGTGGAGAAAATGATCGAGATGGGTCAGCTACTATTTGTTGTGACAATACTGGGATCCGGAACCTGTGTCCCGTCCTTAACACGCAGTTCATGCTCTATTCTCATGGAAATCGGTAATCAAAAATTATTGTTTGATTCCGGACCGGGAACCATGAGGCGACTGCTGGAGGCGGGTGTCACCATTTATGATATTTCACATATCTTTTACAGCCACCTTCATCCGGATCACACCGGTGAGCTGGTGCCCTTTTTATTTTCCACAAAATATGCAAACTTCAGCCTGAGAAAAACACCGCTGACCATACTTGCCGGAAACGGGTTTTCCCGTTTTTTTAAAAAATTGGAAGAGGTGTACGGACAATGGATAAAGCTTGAGAATAATTTTCTGAATATTATCGAACTGGATAACACAGACAAGGATTTCATCCGATTTCCAGATTTCTCCGTTCACTCTATCCCGGTAAAACACAACGATGAAAGCCTTGCTTTTAAAATTGCAACCCCGGATGGAAGAACGGTTGTCTATTCCGGAGATACCGATTATACTTCCAATCTGGCTGATATTGCTGCCGGAACCGATCTGTTCATCTGTGAATCCGCTTTGCCGGATGACATGAAAGTATCCGGCCACCTCACACCTTCTCTTGCCGGAAAAATTGCGTCGGAATCCAGGACGAAAAAACTGCTGCTGACTCATTTTTATCCGGAGTGTGAAAAAGTTGATATTGCAAAAGAGTGCCGCAAAACCTATAGTGGCGATCTCTTACTTGCAGAGGATTTGATGAAAATTGAGATTTTATGAAACTGGTAATTCATTAACCAATAGAAAAGACAGAGATCAAATGAAATACTACCCTGTCAATCTAAATATCCGAGGCCGAAAATGCCTGGTTGTGGGAGGGGGAGCCGTAGGGACGCGGAAAGTAACCACGCTCGTCAAGTGTGGCGCAAAGGTTACGGTTGTTAGCCCGGTTATTTCCTCCAAACTGACGGATCTTTCAGAAAAAGGGGTAATCCAAATCAAGCAGCGGGAATATTCTTCATCGGATTTACACGGCTTGTTTCTCGTCATTGGAGCAACCAATGATGAAAAATTAAACCTCCGGATCAGTGAAGATGCTGAGCAGAAGAACCTCCTATGTAACATTGCGGACGTTCCGAAAGCATGCAATTTTATTTTGCCTGCAATTGTCACAAGGGGAGATCTGATCATAGCGATCTCCACTTCCGGAAACAGCCCGGCTTTTGCTAAAAAACTACGGGAAAATCTCGAAAAACAATTTGGAGAAGAATATGCCCTTCTTCTGAATTTGATGGGTGCGATTCGCAAAAAACTGCTCGCCCAGGCCCACAAACCTGAGGCACATAAACATTTATTTGAACAGCTTCTCGACGCTGGGATATTGGACATGATACGGGAGAAAAAAATAGAGGATATCAATATCCTGTTATTGAAAACTCTTGGAAAGGGATATATGTTTGAAACATTGCTCCCCGACAAGACAAATGATTAATTGAGGGATCATGGAAAGTATCAATCTTATAGTCATCCTGTTCTATTTATCCAGCACTGCATTCTATGCCGCTTATTTTATAAAACAGAAAGATTTTTTACATCACATTGGTTATTATCTTCTTTTTACAGGTTTTATCATTCATATCCTGGGTATAGGAACTCAGTATACCAGCACTGGAATTTTTCCGGCAGGTAATCTTAAAGAAAACCTGTCGATTGCAGGCGGAGCGGTCGCAGGGGTCTTCTTATTGTTGAAATATAAATTCAACCTTAAAATATTAGGAACCTATACTGCACCATTATCGGCCATTGTGATGATCATTTCTTTTCTTCTGCCAGGCTATCCATCTGAACCCAATATGGTTTTTAAAAATTTCTGGCTCATTACCCATGTATCGATTATTTTTATCGGGGAAGCCTCTTTTGCCCTGGCTTGTGGTGCCGGCATGCTTTACCTGGCCCAGGAACATGCCATTAAAACGAAAAATCATGGCTTTTTTTACAAACGTCTTCCCTCTCTGGATCTGATTGACTCTACTGGATATGCTTGTATTGTTGTCGGTTTTACTC
>CAYTGW010000248.1:0-4976 GCA_964437395.1 uncultured Desulfocicer sp. | reverse complement strand
AGTGAGGGCGCTCTGTGATGAATACAATATCCTGCTGATACTGGATGAGATTGCAACCGGATTCGGACGAACCGGAAAACTGTTCGCCTGTGAGCACGCTGACATTGAACCGGATATCATGTGTCTGGGCAAGGCATTGACCGGAGGGTATATGACCCTTGCCGCAACATTGACTACGGAAAAAGTCAGTGAAGGGATTTCATCCTGGGGAGGAGGGCAGTTTATGCATGGTCCGACTTTTATGGGTAATCCACTTGCCTGTTCCGTGGCGTTTGCCAGCATCCGGTTGCTGTTATCATTTCCCTGGAAAAAAAAGATAAAGGAAATAGAGATTCAGTTTGCAGAAGGTCTGGCTCCCTGCCGGAAAATCAATGGTGTTGCGGATGTCCGTGTCCTGGGGGCAATCGGGGTCGTGGAGATGGAAAATCCAGTCAACATGGCTGATATTCAGAAGAGATTTGTGGAACAGGGGGTATGGATACGTCCTTTTGGAAAACTGATTTATCTCATGCCTCCCTATATCATCACGGAAAACGAGCTGGGACAACTTATCGCAGCGATCCATACGGTTCTTTCATAATTGATATGCCCCTCTCGCAAAAGGGGATGAAAAATGGTATGAATGTATCTGGTGCATTCAGATAAAATATATTTTAATCAAAGAGAGTCGAAGATGAAAAAATTGTGGCTTGTCATAATGTTGTTCAGTGCCATGGCCTGTATGGGAATGCAGGGAAATTCAGCTTCCCGGTATCCTGTGCGGAAAATTTCCGTTACCGTCAATGTTCCGGATTCAGGGTGGCGGGTTCGGATATTGGAAATACATCGAGTCAACGAGGAGCTCTGGGTGGTGTCAGAGTTGTATCGTCTGGAAGGAAAATCTTCCCAGGTGGTCTCGAGCATCGAAGATCTGGCGGAGATTCCGGCTCCATCACTTCCGGTTGTCCATTACATTATTGGAAAGACATGGGGCTGGTCTGCCAAGACAGATTCAAACCACTACATCCGCTCACGGAAAGAGATTGCTGATAAATTCAATCAGGGAGAGTGCTTTTATTCAAAAAGGGATTGAGATGGAAACTTTTCAGATTCATCCCATTGTGATGGGAACCAAGGTTTTTGATAAGAGTATGATGACTTATCAGTATGGGAATGGAGAAACATATGTGATCCCCATTTACTGCTGGTATCTTGAGGGAGGAGATCGGAACATTCTTGTGGATACAGGCGAGATGAGTCCGATACGCTCACAGGATCGTGAGCAATCCCTGGGCGGCAGAATTTATACTTTTGAGCAGGGACTTGAAAAGTGGAATCTGAAACCGGAAGATATCGATATCGTCATCCATACGCACCTGCATAATGATCATTGTGAGAACGATTATAAATGCCGGAATGCTGCAATATATGTTCATGAAAAGGAACTGGAAGCGATCCACAATCCCCATCCCCTGGATTATCGATACCTGGCCGATTATATTGAGGACGTGGAAGAAAACGGCCAGATACAGGTGGTTACGGAAGACAGGGAAATCGTACCCGGAATACGGGTCATGCACACACCGGTTCATACCCGTGGCGGGTTGACGGTTCTGGTGGATACTGTAAAGGGCAGGGCGGCCATTACAGGGTTTTGTGTGATCAAGGAAAATTTTTATCCGCCTGCCGAGATCCGGGCCATGGAGATGGAGGTGATACCGCCAGGGACTCATGTAAATGTTTATGAATCTTATGATATCATGTTGAAAATAAAAGAAATAGCAGATATTCTGCTGCCGCTTCATGAACCGGAGTTTGCCCGTGTAGATACGATTTAGGTTGGCCGGTTGGCCCGTTTGCCGGTTTGCCCGTTTGCCCGTTTGCCCGTTAGCCGGTTAGCCCGTTAGCCGGTTAGCCCGTTAGCCGGTTAGCCCGTTAGCCCGTTGGCCGGTTGGCCGGTTTGCCGGTTAGCCCGTTAGCCCGTTAGCCCGTTTGCCGGTTGACCCGTTGGCTGGTTTGATGGTTATTTTTTTTGGAACATGCTGGAGATTGCTTCAAGGGCCAGCATGTATCCGATTACTCCCAGGCCTGCAATCTGCCCGGTGATAATATCTGAAAGCATTGATTTATGCCGGAATGATTCCCGCTTATAGATATTGGACAGATGAACTTCAATAATCGGAATATTCAGCAGCAGAACTGCATCGCGGATTGCAACACTTGTGTGGGTAAAGGCTGCCGGGTTAATGATCAGACCGCTTATTTTTCCCATAGCGTTTTGAAGTTTTTCCACAATCGCTCCTTCGTGATTGGATTGAAAAGTTTCAACTTCAAGGCCCAGGTCCGAACCTTTTGACGAGATCTCATTATTGATATTTTCCAAGGTGTTATTGCCATATACTTCAGGTTCTCTTTTACCCAGCATGTTCAGGTTCGGGCCATGGATAACCAGTATATTGTGGCGGTTGCTTTTCCCCATTTTGAACTCCTTTTTCAGTTGTCATGGTCGTTGGCAGAAGCTTTCTTCCGTTCTTCTTTTCTCATGGGCCATATCAATTTTTTTATGGAAGTCCTGGATTGTTTCCTGATAGTTTTTGCTGCCGAAGATTGCAGAGCCGGCCACAAAAGAATCTGTTCCCGCTTTGGCAATTTCAGCGATGGTACTGGAATTGACGCCGCCATCGATCTGGATCAGGGTCTTAAGACCTTTTGTTTGGATCATTTTTTTCAGGGTTGCAATCTTTTCCAATGCGTTTTGAATAAACTTCTGACCTCCGAAACCCGGATTTACACTCATGATCAAGATAAAATCCAGATCCGGCAGTATCCATTCAACGGTCGACAAAGGTGTTGCAGGATTGAGGGCAACACCTGCCTTGACATTGCTTTCTTTAATCAGGTTGATGGTCCGGTTCAAATGGATGCAAGCTTCGACATGCACCGATATCAGATCTGCACCGGCCCGAATGAACTCCGGGATCATGAGATCCGGTTTTTCAATCATCAGATGCACATCCAGAGGGAGTGATGTTGCTTTCTTACTGGCTTCTACAATAATGGGGCCATAGGTTATGTTCGGTACAAAATGACCATCCATCACGTCAATATGAATCCAGTCTGCTCCTGCTTTTTCAACAGCAGACAACTCCTCTCCCAGTTTTGTGAAATCCGCTGACAAGATGGATGGGGCTATGATTTTGTTCATGGTTGATTGTTCCTTCATGAATAATGTAATGATGACTTTGTAAAATGCCTTTTTTTTACCAGGTATCAAATACCTCTGTTTTTATCAACTCATTATCCTGATACAGGAAGAGGGTGGCATCCAGATTTCTGGGGATCAGGGTCCATATTTCCTCACCAGGCTTTGCATATTGATCAATCAGGTCGACGGTTACGCCAAAGCAGTTTATATCAATCTGAATACGCTTTCGCATCAGACCGATTTCCAGCTTGAATCGGAAAAGATGAACACCACCGGTTTCATTGATCAAATTCTGGCTTTTTGATCCTGGTTCACGATTCATGACCAGATTCACAATACTGTTTTCAACCACCTGATAACCCGGTAATGGACTCTGAGAAACAATTTGATTTATGGGTTTGCCGGTATCACAGGTCGACTGGATATCTCCTATAGTCAAATTCAGAGACTCGAGAATCCGGATGGTTTCATCCAGCGTTGTGCCGGATAAATCCGGCATCATATATTGTGCCGGCTGGATGCCATTGCTTAAAAGGATATCCATGCAAGTGTCTCTTGTCACAACTGTACCTGGTAAGGGGGACTGTGCCATGACCATATCTTTTTCAAATGTTTTGCTGTAAGCAACAGAGAGCTTTCCCTGGCAGAGTCCATTCTCTTCAGCGATGATCCTGGCCTGTTGGATGGAGAGGCCCTCCAGATTTGGCATTACAATGGTTTGTGGGCCTTTTGAAATGGCGATTCTAACATCACGGTCTTTTTTAATTTCCGATCCAGGTTCAGGATCCTGAAAAATGATATGATTTTTTGGGATTATTTCATTGTATTCAGATCCACTGACTTTGGTGTTTAAACCAAGGTCCGTTAAAATTTCAAGGGAATACACAAGGTCTTTTCCGGTCAGATCCGGGACGATCACCGTGTCTCCACTTTTGATTATATAGGTGAGTGCCATATACGCACTGATTCCTGCGGATAAGAAAAAAAGCAGTGCGAGCAAGGTTGTTTTTACAATTTTGACAATCACAGTTTACCTGACTTTCGAAAACAAACCGAAAAAAAGCCATCCATGGAATCGCGATGAGGATACGTTGTCAATCGGCTGTCATGATAGATTCCCGGAATCATTGTGATAGGTAACTCTTCCTGCCGGTCTTCCAGTTGAAAATCCGGGTGATGGTTCAGAAAGCTTTCGACAACCTGATCGGTTTCTTCCGTTTCCGTGCTGCATACAGCAAATGTCAATCTCCCTCCTGGTTTCAATAGATCCACAAGATTTGACAGAAACAGGATCTGCCTTTTCCGATAACTGTCAAGATCTTTTTTGGATTCCTCCCATTTTATATCCGGATTCCTGCGAATCACTCCCAGGCCGGAGCAGGGTGCATCCAGCAGAACATGATCCAATTGCCCGGAAAGAATATTTCCCGGAGGATGATGTAAGTCAAACACACAGGTTTCGACAATTTGAATACCCAGACGGTTCATTTCATGCTTCAATTTTTGAAGTTTTTGCGAGTTGTTGTCAAGAGCGATGATCCGACCCTGGTTGTTCATCATTTGTGCAAGGTGAGCTGTTTTTCCACCCAGACCGGCGCAAGCATCCAGAATTTTCTGTCCGGGTTGCGGAGCCATCAGCATAGACACGATCTGTGCCGCCTCATCCTGCACCTGAAACCAGCCGTTCTTAAACGATTCAAGTCGTGATATCGGGGTGCTCGGGGCTGTAAGCCGCAGTCCGAATGGAGAATATGGTGTTGGCTCAATGGTTTTGACTTCGGTTTCAAGGGCT
>CAYTGW010000247.1:0-4993 GCA_964437395.1 uncultured Desulfocicer sp. | reverse complement strand
GGGCATACCCCCCTTCGGTTGAATCGTCAGTGCCCACGCTTCCAGCTCCTCCTGAATTGTCTATGCCGTCTGCCGGACTGTATTCTGCAGATGCGCCTGAACCACTTGCACGGTCATGCAGGTCAGTGGTCTGAAGAATCGTAAACTGGACCGTATCACCGGCTTGGAGTGTGGGGATAACCGCAGCCGCCGGTGGATTGTTTTTCGGCGAATCCGTGCAGCCGATGACAAGAAATATCAATATGGCCGTTGCATATAATATAAGGCTCCTTTTCATTTTTCCTCCATATCGTAAATTGAAAAACTGTTGATTCCTGAATTGTCACACAACCCCTAGAAAGCTGCATCAACACCCAAAGCAAATGTAATGGTTGAATTTTCCGTTTTTACAGAAACATCTCCAAATCCAGCCTGAGAAATCATGTTATAGGGAATGGTTTCATCCTTCCAGATGGTCCAGGCCAGGCCGAGGTTCAATTTCACATCTTTTTTCACTTCATAAGCGCAGCCAACACTCAGATTCCAATTGTCGGAATATAACACTTCAAAAGACCCGAGTGTTTCATAATAGCCGGCAATATCCTTCCAGTCGAATTTCGTATACAGGGCTCCGGTACTTACCTGTAATTCAGGGGTAAGCTGATATGCCAGACCAAGGCCGGAACTCCAGGCATCGCCGGCCATATCAGAAATATCGCGGCCGTCACTTGTTTTTCCCCAATCCGCATCTTTCTGAAAATACCAACTGAAGTCAACTTCCGTCATAAGTTTGGGTGTAACATCATAGGAAACGCCCATTCCAAATAAAGCCGGGAAATCCCGCTGACTTTTCCCCTTGTATTCAGCCAGACCAAACTCTGCCGGGAAATCATTTCGATTCACTTCTGTCTCAAACTCAAGATCCACCTTGGTTTCATAATGCAAACCAACATTCAGTTTATCCATTGGTGCAATATTGAATCCAAATATCGCGCCTAAACCGTCAGCATTATCTTCCGTATCCAGTTTATACTCATAGGAATTGCCGAGCACGTCGGTAAAGGTAGCTCCGGCTTCCAGCGTTTTCGTGGCGCTGATATAGCGTAATCCCAAAGCCAATGACATTTTATCATTCAATGAATAGGCTCCGCCAATTGTTCCGGTAAGATAGGTTGAGGATGCCTCTATATAGTCATTGGAGTATCCGGTAAATGCTCCGTTTGATCCCAGAACAGTTAACGCACCGATAAAATTGGTACTGATGGATCCATCCGGATAGTTGACGACCGCACCGCCTCCCGGAATATAAATACCACTGAAAACCGACCATTTATCTTGTTTGTATGAGGTGTAAATATTGGGAAGGAACCAGTCGATACCATCTTGTTCATGACTTTGCTCTCCCCTTCCCGGCAATCCAAGGTTGTAAGTATGTTTGGGTTTTCGGGACAAGGTCTGGTTGGCGATATTGACATGGAAGCCATCGGAAAGTTTGGTCAGACCGGCTGGATTATAAACCACAATATCGGTAGAATCTGTTGCTGCATTCCGGGTTGGCAGACGAATCCATTCCGCACTCATATTCGAAAGCTGGTCGATATTTGCAAAAACATCGCCTGCAAAAAAAAGAATGATGGACCATGCTGCCCAAAAAACAAACAATTTTTTCATTCGGTTTTTCCTCCTTATAAATCATTTTTTTTCATTCCATATCCGGTTACAATATGGACAAATACAGCCGATTCACAGGATCTCATGCCTGCCCAGCCTGAATCATTGTCGATTCTCTAAGCATGAAACTAAGAATTATTGAAACGATCGAAAACAAAAGAAAGATGTACATGGAATGGATGATACCGATCTTGTTCATTCCAAAAATAAAAACGATCCCTGAAATCTGACCAACCAGCAGAATCAGGCCCTGGGATGTTGACTCCGGTGAAGGATAGCTGACCTCAGCACTATACTGAAACCCAACCGGTGCACAGGCACCCAAAAGAAAAAAACCAAGAACAAAGGAAGATATCAGGAGGGATGCATATCCGGTCGCAAAGGTTAACCCGATTAATCCGGGTGTCATGAAGACCACACCAATCACTATAAATATCTTTCTTTTGCGGAGTTTGTCGGAAAGAATCGGCAGAATGACCGCACCGATTATTCCGGCGATCAGCATCATTCCTCCGACCAGCCCGGTCTGCTCTGTTGTCAACCCTTTAACCTGGCAGATCTGGTCAATGCAGGTGCTGACAGCGTTGAACATACCTAGACCGATAAAAAAAAGGATGAGGACAATACGCATATCCCGTTGCTTGAATATAAATCTGAAACCTTCAAAAACCCGAACCTGGTTATCCTGATAATTATTACCTCCAGGTAATGATCGTCTTTTTAAAAATACCAGGAGAAGAATTGAACCGGCAACAGAGATAATTCCATAGGTCATCAGCATTCCATGAAGGTCATAAGCGCCCTCGGAATTTTGTGTTACAAGCAAAGGCGTCACAATCATGGCAAGAATAATCCCCAAAAACTGGGATAACGTTGCTATCCCGACGGCTGTGGCCCTTTCTTCTATCGGGAACCAACGTCCAGCCACCTTTGTGGCAGCATTCAGGATAAACGGCTGTGCGACTGCCAATCCAATTTGAGAAACAACAATCATATTATAATTGTGCGCATAGAATCCCTTTAGCAAACTGAAAATGCCGATAAGCAATGCACCCAATCCAACGCCTATCCGGATACCAAAAGTGTCGATAATATAGGAAGCCGGTATGCATACCAGAATGAAAACCCCCATAAAAATCATGGAAAGAAAATCAATTTGCAGCGGTGTCACACCATAAACCAGCCTGGCCTCCCGGGCAATAGGGGCAAAGGTCAGCCACTGCATTTGCATAACGGCATTGATAACCGAAAAAACAAAAAGTATGACCCACCGGTAACGCGGTGCCTTTGAATTGATTTCATCCATAAAGTCAATCTCCCCTGAACAGACAACCTCGATTTATCGAATATGGTTTCCCTTGAATCGGAGAGCTAAAACAAAATCGAACAATTAATTTTCTGTGAATTGGCTGAAATATAAAATCTGTTTTTCCAGAATGTTTCCCGACGGGACGCGAAACCATCTGAGGACAATTTTGAATACTCCTGCCAGTCGGTAATCGCACGAGTCGGCATGGTGAAAATTTGGATTTCCGAGACCAGCATGCCGGATGCAAAAGAAAGAGCCCCATCCCGTCCCCTGTTATCATCACCGGCAATTGCCATACCGGCGATCAAATTCACAAGTCCTGCCAATGCGTGAGTTTTCCATGAACGACCATATTCTTCCCGATCTGCACAAGCTTTCAGAAGTTGTTCACCTTGCTTCAATTTCGCAAGTCTCTCATCCGTTGTTGCGTCAGGTAATTGTCGTAACCTTTCAGCAGCAGACCATGCAACAAGGGGGTTTACAGCCAAGTCACCTGCAGCAAGGAGCCCTGTAATACCGCCGACAATATTATCAAACCGGTCATGCTCCTCATCTTTGTCATCCAGTGTGGTCGCCATTCCAAACTGTAGGTAGGATGCACCTCCATTGATCAACATCCAGCTATACTGCCAGCGTTTTGCAGCAGTCGTGCCCTTGTCAAGCCTTTCCTGAATAAAATCAATGCGCCGGGAGATGGCTTCATCACGTGACGAGCCTGCAAAAACGGAAACCGGTAAAAACACGAGAACCATCGCGGTTACAAGACCGACGATAAGCTTACGATCAAGATGCATCCACAGCCTCCTTCCGTCGTTCATTATTTTTTGATTTTAATTTGCACTTATTGGCATAAGCATCAGCCGTTAGCTTCACAAAACAGTGTTTGCTTTTTCAAAATATTTTTTTTGCGCCTTTTTTCAATCGAGTGAGTATTCACTCATAAATCTGATTAGCACCTGGAATTACCCTCGTCAAGAATAATTCCAGTTTGCTCTTATAGTGTTCCTCTTGTGGTAAAATTATTCTGGATGACGCTGTCAATCGGGTGCAGTCAAAACTGTTGGGTTTCAACCTGAATAAGGACAGCGCATAGCTTCACTGCGTGTCCGGTTTTCGCCGGAATGACGGGCAACGCTACTACCGTCATGCCGGACTTGATCCGGCATCCAGCATTTACCCAACGATTTTAATTACACCCTTGCAGGATAATAAGGGAAACCGCATTTGGACTTATCAGGAATTCAAAATCCGATTGGTTCAAAAATTTTCAGCCTCCACTCAAATAAGATCGCGGCTGTTTCTGATTTGCCAAAAATTCCGGAAACAGGGAGAAGACAATCTTCATGAAAAGGCACCCTGCCCTCTCCAACATTTTGTATTGACATCATTTCTATAAAATGATTCTGTTGAGAAACATTTCATTAGCAGGGATCGGGTTCTGGTAGTCGGGCATTATCTCATGTGAATCAGAACCCATTTTTCAGACGATTTGTTGCGAAAATACCAGGTACAATTATCAGGGCAAAAGTGCCTGAAAACACCCTGATTTGGCTATTATCAGGGCAAAAGTGCCTGAAAAGCCCAGGGCAAATTGACCTATGAATCAATGGTTCTGTATTTTGAAATATCGCATGATTAGAAAGCAACATATTCCGCTATTTTTTTTAGTCTGTATTGGATTGGGCGCTATTTTTAGCTTCTTTTCGATCATCTTTTATTTTGGTGAATGGAAAAGGTTGCTGATGGTCTTTTCGCTAGGATTTTTTGCAGGTGGATTCGCTTTTCCAAAAATTGAAAAAAAGGCTGTAAAAAACCCGGTTCTTTTTCAAATAATTTGGGGGGCTGTTGGTGGCATTGCTATTGGGGCAACAATAGATGTAGGTATTGGGCATATGATAGGCGGTTTATTCATTGGTATTATTTTAGGCTTAACTTCTTCTCTATGGATAGATCATATGCATATTCCATAAATTTTCACAGAATCGGGTAGCCGGGGGGATTTCTCCCCCAGCCCCCACACCACGCAGCATGCGG
>CAYTGW010000246.1:0-5034 GCA_964437395.1 uncultured Desulfocicer sp. | reverse complement strand
AATCACGTACAATCGCTGAATATTACATCCACCCAAGGGGTAATAATGGCAGCATCCATACAGCATTTACGAAAATTCGTAGCACCAGAAATTATTTTCGGAAACGGTTCAAGACATCTGATCGGGCAATATTGTAAAAAATTTCATGTGCAAAAGCCTGTCATTGTAACAGATAAAGGTGTCATTGACGCCGGATGGACCCGGCAGGTGGAAGCAAGCCTGTCCCTTGAAGACCTGGATTATACCGTCTTTTCCGATGTGACACCCAACCCTCGATCAGATGAGGTGATGAACGGAGCACGGATTTATGACCGGGATAATTGTGATGCCATTGTTGCTGTCGGCGGCGGCAGTCCCATGGATTGTGCAAAAGGGATCGGGATCATCATTTCAAATCAAGGTCATATTCTTGATTATGAAGGGGTCGACCAGATTTCCAACCCCCTTCCACCTATGATTTTTATTCCCACCACGGCCGGAACTTCGGCAGATGTGTCTCAATTCTGTATTATCAATAATATTGAAGCAAGGGTCAAGATCGCCATCATCAGCAAAATCGTTATCCCGGATATTGCCCTGATAGACCCGGAAACCACTACCACCATGGATTCCTATCTTACCTCGTGTACCGGCATGGATGCCATGGTTCATGCTGTTGAAGCATTCGTATCAACGGCAAGTTCGAAAATTACGGATATTCACGCACTTGAGGCACTTCGACTGTTAAGCCTTAATCTGCCCCGTGTAGTTGAGGCAGAGGGGGATATGGACATCCGGGAAAACATCATGCTGGCAAGCATGGAAGCAGGCCTCGCCTTTTCTAATGCTGTTCTCGGTGCCGTCCATGCCATGGCCCACAGCCTGGGCGGCTTTCTTGATCTTCCCCACGGGGAATGCAATTCCCTCCTGCTGGAACATGTGGTTAACTTCAACCATGAAGCAGCTCCTGAACGGTTTGCTATCATTGCAAAGACCCTTGGGATAGACATACGTGGGAAAACCCCGAAAGACGTCAAAAAAGCATTGTTTGATTATATCCGTCATCTCAGACACCATCTCGGGATTTCAAAAACCCTGGGACTGGTCAATGTTAAACGATATGATATTCCCGATCTGGCCCGGAACGCCTTAAATGATGCGTGTCTACTGACCAATCCGAGAAAAGCCGGCCAACGGGATATCGAAATTATTTATGAAGAAGCCCTTTAATCAAACGCATTCAGAAGAAGAAACCTTTGCCCGGCTGATCGGGCTGGGTGAAAAATCATTACAGAAGAGCTATTTTCCCCAGCTTCAAAAGAAAATCCGGGAACTGGAAAAAAGTGAGTACCGATACCGGCTTCTCGCAGAAAATGTTACGGATGTCATATGGTTTCTGGATCTGAACTGCTGTTTTCAATATCTTAGCCCGTCCATTCAGAAAATGAGCGGGTTTTTACCGGCAGAGCTTATGGGGCTGCCGGTGGACAGGCTGTTGTCCCCGGATTCCGCAAAACAGTTTATGGATACCATTGACCGGGTCTTTAAGAACCCGGAAGATGTAAGAAGCGGGCTGCAAAAAGAACTGGAACTGCAGCAAACAGGTAAAGACGGCAGCATGAAATGGATAGAGGTAGGGCTCTCGGTCTTTTTTCATAAACCTGAAAAGGAAAACTTCATTTTAGGTATTGCCAGGGATATCACGTCCCGGAAATCGGCTGAACAGGAAAAGATAAAAATACAGGAACAACTGATACAGGCCCAGAAGATGGAATCCATCGGTATTCTTGCGGGTGGTATTGCCCACGATTTCAACAACCTGTTAACCATTATCAACGGGTATGCGGAGATGGCACTGGAAGATCTGAAAGAGGGCCATCCAGTGTTTGAAAAAATCAATGCCATCCGACATGCCGGTAAAAGAGCCGAGATCCTGACCCGCCAACTGCTGGGATTCAGTCGGAAACAGATTTACCATCCGATCCCCCTGAATATCAATGAGACTCTTTTATCTCTCAATAAAATGCTGGGCCGGCTGATCGGTGAGGACATTGGCGTTGAGATGGTGCTTGAGGACAATATCGATTCCATCAGCGCCGACCAGTCTCAGATCGAACAGATTTTTACCAATCTGATTATTAATGCCAGGGATGCCCTGAAACCTGTATCTCTGGAAGGGCGCAAAAAACGGATCACCATTGAAACCGGCCAGACCGCTTTTGATCCTGACACTATCAAGCGGGTCAGCCTTGACACCCCGGGGCCTTATATCTTTTTTTCGGTTTCCGACAACGGCATGGGGATGAGCCGTGAATTACAAAAAAGAATCTTTGAACCCTTTTTTACAACCAAGGCAAAACATGAAGGCACAGGACTCGGCCTTTCACTGATCTATGGAATTGTCAAACAGAACAAAGGCAGTGTTCAGGTTTACTCAGAAGAAGGCCGGGGAACCATGTTCAAAATTTACTGGCCTGCTTCTCAAACTGAACAAAAAACAAACCTGCACAAACCGGAACCTGTCATTGAAAATCTTTCCGGGAATGAATCCATTCTTGTGGTCGAGGATGACAGGGATGTCTGCCATTTTGCTACCAATTGTCTTTTATCCTTAGGATATGAGGTACATAATTCATTTGATGGGGAACAGGCACTGTCCTTCCTCCTTGAAAACAAGGAGAAGACTGACCTGATCATCACCGACCTGATCATGCCGAATCTGAGCGGGAAGACTCTGGCAAAGAAAGCTTTGGCCCGCTTCCCGGCAATAAAGATCATTTATGTTTCCGGGTATTCGGATAATCATATTGTCCATGACGGTCTTCTGGAACAAGGAGTGAATTTCCTACAGAAGCCCTATTCCCAGCAGAATCTGGCAAAAATAGTCCGGAAGGTGCTGAATCAGAACAAACTTTGTGAAACATAGACTACTCTCTTTTTATCCGTCCATTACAAATCAATATATCCCGGAGGAGGAGTAAATCCTCCCACAATATCCTTCATCAGCTGAGCAAAGTGAATGGGTGTGCGGTCTTCCAGATAGGGGCCGACAATCTGAATGCCGACCGGCAAACCATTTGCCGTGATTCCAACCGGCGCAACGGTTGCCGGCAGTCCGGCTACTCCGACAAGCCCGGCCCAGCCCATGACATCCTGATAGGGGCGGGGGAGATCGTTGATCAAAACCTGACGGTCATAAAAAAACCGGTCATCATGCTGTATTGCGACAGTTGGCGCTGTCGGACAGAGGAGGATGTCGAACTCTTTAAAAAAGTCAGCCCATTTCTGGCGCAGGATCTGGCGCATGGCATCCTGCATGAACCAGTGATTGTGAAGCTGGGTTGCGCCGCGCAGATGTTTTGCCATGTAAGACTGGTCAGTGTCCTTCAGACCGGCGGTCATTTCCTGCCATTTTTTAAACTGGTGGGGAGTGGCTCCGGCTCCCATGACAGAGGACAGAAGGCTCAAAAAAATGTCGATGCTGCCTGCCAGATCGATTTCCGGCTTTTGTTCAATAATCTGGGTTCCTGCACGGGACAGAGCATCCACTGCTGATTGCAGGACAGCTCCTGCCTGGTGATCCACCGGACAGGCCGGATCATCCAGCCATAAGCCGATCCGGTATTCTTGTAATTTTTTTTTGCGGGATGGCGGCAACTGGATTTTCCAGGCTGTTTGATCTGCTTTTTCAGGCCCGCTGATCAGATCCATGACCATCTCCAGGTCTTTCGCGCTTCGAGCCAGGGGACCGCTGACCATAATATCGATTTGAATAGAGTGTTCTCCGGTAAAAATTCCAGGCAGCGGCGGGATATGACCCTGATCCGGCACAATCCCATAGCTGGGTTTATGGCCGTATACACCGCAGAAATGAGCGGGAATACGAATGGACCCGCCGATATCGCTTCCTAGTTCAAGACTGGTCAGTCCGGCTGCCAAGGCTGCTGCTGCGCCACCTGAAGATCCGCCGGGTGTTCGTGTTTCATCCCAGGGATTGCGGGTACGCCCATAGACTTCATTCATGGATTGAATATCTCCGCCGTAAAGCGGAACATTGGTTTTTCCCATCACAATTGCACCGGCGTTGAGCAGGGACTGGACAGCCACTGCATTTTTAGTTGGTATGTGGTTTTTCAACTTCGGTGATCCGGATGTGCATGGCAGTCCAATCACTTCAAAGGTGTCTTTGATGGTGATGGGTAAACCGTGAAGCCGCCCCCGGTTTTCTCCTTTTGCAAGGGCAGCGTCCGCTTGCTGCGCCCGCTGAAGAGCAGCCTTGTTATCCACGGCCACAACTGCGTTGAGGGCTGGATTATGGCGATCGATTCTTTGAAGATAAATTTCCAGCAGCTCGACGGCTGAGATCTGTTTCTGTTGTATCATGGCTGCCAGTTCAACCGCGGATAAAAATGCAAGCTCTTTCATCATGGATACCTCATTATAGAAATTGTTTTTCTTTTCAGCATTGTTACCATAAATTCAATGTAAAATATTTATAGCCGATCATTTAATATTTGCAACACAAAAATATATAATTATTCCATAACAATAAAAAGAATATTAATTTAGTTGACTGACTAATTAATTTATGTTAGTTGATTGACTAAAGTTCAATTTAAATTGAATCCTGATCATCAAATTTTAACGGTTAAGCTGTAAGAGGTCAAAATGAAAATCGGAATACCAAAAGAAATTAAGACAATGGAAAAACGGGTGGCTATCACACCGGCAGGTGTCGGGGCTTTTGTCGAAAGAGGCCACAAGGTTTATGTAGAAAATGGAGCAGGTTCAGGTTCAGGCATATCGGATGAAGCTTTTCAAAGCTCAGGGGCGATTATTTTGTCAACCGCCGACGATGTCTGGCATGAAGCGGAGATGATCATCAAGGTAAAAGAGCCGGTACCATCAGAATTTGAGAGAATGAAACGCGGTCAAATACTTTTTACCTATCTTCATCTTGCGGCTGACAGGGAGCTTACGAAAAAAAAGAAGAAAAAAAAAGTTATCGGCATTGCCTATGAGACTGTACAGCGGGATGACGGCAGCCTTCCGCTG
>CAYTGW010000245.1:0-5121 GCA_964437395.1 uncultured Desulfocicer sp. | reverse complement strand
GCCCACCGGAAAACTGCCTGGAAGCATCCCAGATTTTCACTTTGATGGCGGATAAACTCGGCTTGATTCCGGATATCCCGGAGGATGTATTTAAAGCCGCCGGGAATGACCGGCTGACGTTCGGCGCAAAACTGATGGAATGGGCATTCACCGAACCCAGATCACTGGCAGCCATGCCGTTTGTCCTGGCGAAAACCCTGGGGAAGGAATGGGACAGTGCGGCTCTGGCAGCACTCTGGGGGATGCTCATGACCGCACCCAAATCCTTTTCCGGAAATGCGGCCAGAATCGGCTTTGAACCCGGCCCGGACCAGGGAGACAGGATCTTTCAAGCATTACTGGACAAACCCGAAGGACTCTGGGTCGGGGAAGTGGATCCGGAGGACAATTTTAAGGCCGTCAAGACCCCTTCCGGAAAGATAGAAGTCTATGTTCCCGAACTTGAAGAAGATACAAAGAATCTGCATGCGGATCATGAAGCAAAGGAACTGGAACTACCGGACAAATATCCGCTGATCCTGAACGCCGGACGCCATACACGATATAACATCAATACCCTGATGCGCAATCCGGAATGGAACAAAGGCAAGCGGGACTGTACCGTGTCCGTCAACCCGGTTGATTCGGAATCCATGGGGTTAAAGGACGGTCAGATGGTCAAAGTAACAACGGAGGCCGGTTGTGAAGTCGGCGAACTTCAGGTGTCTGATCAGGTCCGGAAGGGCACGGTTTTGATACCGCACGGATTCGGCCTGATCTATGACGGCAAGGTATACGGCATCAATGTCAACCGGTTGACCAAAAACACCCATCGGGATCCTCTTGGAACCCCGATGCACCGGTTTGTGCCGTGCCGCATTGAACCGGCTGAAATAAAATAAGATTCCTTTCAATTGATACCGGCGCTGGTATTGCACCGTTAAAAGCTTTCGATGTTTCCGATTTGCGTGAAAACGTTTTAAAAGAGAAGAAGAAACCGTGAAAATTGGAGTGGACAGTTGTATTATTGTTGCCGGTGTTCACGCAAACCATCCTCTCCATGCAATATCATAAGACTGGCTGATCCGTAATATTTCTCTTAACGAACTGATTGTAGTTCAGCACTCTATTCTTGAAGCTTATGCAGTGCTGACTCGGCTGCCGGGAGAATTCAGGATAAGCAGTTCCGAAGCCGGATAGCTTCTGGAAACAACAATCCAGCCGAACATGCAGATTGCAGCTTTTTCCGAAACTTCCATATGGGATTATATCAATTCACTCGTTCTGCAAGATGCGACAGGAGGGCGTGCTTACGATGGTTTTATCGCTGAAATCCTGATTCATTCCGGTGTTGAAGCCATTGCCACTTTTAATACTTCCCATTTCACACATTTTGCATCGCATGTGAAGATTCTTGACCCGTCAAGGCCGATCTGAAAACGATTTTCATCCCGCAGAATCCTCAACGGATTTTCTTGCCAAATGCATAGTTTGCCAGTTCTCTTTTCCTGGGACGATAGGTGTTGTCCGCCTTTTCTTTTTCAATCACATGCTGAAACAGTTTGAACATTTTGACCGGCTGCGGCTCATCATGATAAAACGTGTCCCAGGCATACTTCAATAATTCCTGAAGTCGTTCTGGGGCCATATGTTTGGGCTGAAATACCACCTTGTCTGCGGAATAATCATCCCAGTCATAGGAAAGAATCCGATTGTCCTGGTGTAGCTCCCGGAAGGCCGGTGTATGGGGAAAAGGGGTCAGCACCGTAAATTCAGCAAGATCCAGTTCGATTTCAAGCAGAAAATCGATCAACCGTATGATATCCTCTTCGGTATGATTATCCATGCCAAGGAGTATGGTTCCCTCCACCAGAATCCCATGATCATGATACCGTTTGACCCGCTCCCGGATATAATCGGATGTGTCAAAAACAGCCTGATAGACATACCATGCCCCGGCCTGAGCAGCCAGATCCAGTACTTCCGGTTTATCCTGGATCGGATGACTGCACCACTTCTTTTTCAAAGGAATCATCTCACGGAACAGATCCTTTTCCCACTGCTCATCCTGTGCCAGCGAGTTATCCACGATAAACAGACGATTATTGTCGATGCTCTCCAGTTCCTGAATCGATTTTTCAATGGGCCGGGGCCTGAATTTCCGCCCCCCAAGATAAGCCACGGCGCAGGGGTAGCAGTTAAACCGGCAACCTCTGGATGCATGGAAAAGATCCACCATCTGGATACCCCGGTAGTTATACAGATCTCTTTTTAAGATGTCCCGGCGCGCTGTTCCGACAAGTCCGATCGGCGGCGGATCTTCCAGAAAGTCATACTTCTTCTTCAGCCGGTTGTTCTGAAAATCGGAAAAAACAGCTTCCATCCTTCCTTCTGCTTCTCCAAGAAAAACAGAATCCGCATGGTTCATGGTATCCTCTGCGTGAAGCATGGTGGAAATCCCTCCGAATATCACCTTGATGCCTTTTCTCCGGTAAATATCGGCAATCTCCCAGCCGCGCTTGATCTGTATGGTCAGCATCATGGATATGCCGACAAAATCAACCGGATCATCAAAATTGATCTCCTCAAGATTCTCATCGATAAAATCAACCTCCACATATTCAGGAAGGGATGCTGCAAAAACCACCGGCCCATGCGGAGGGAGATGAAACTCCGTCTGTGTAAAAAGCTTGGACCAACGCGGATAAATCAGTTTAAATTTCATAATGTTTCACCAGTTGTTGTTTATGGACGATCTCGACCTCATCTTTACCAGCTAATTCGCCGGCAATAAAATGTATCAACAATTGTCATTCAATTAAAAAATGGAGTCTGGATCGAATTCTGGATGCCGGATCAAGTCCGGCATGACGGAATTAACCTGTTCCATTTCCTGGGTTCATAACCGCCTCTAATCATGGAGCCTCAACTCCTTGATACAAATTGGCCGGCAAGATTTCCAGCACCTTCGCCTGTCGCCAGACAGCACCCGATAACCCGGGCGGATGCTATGGCATCATCATCTGCACTGATACACTTTCCGGCTGTAAAAAGATTGTCAATACCGGACACGCATAAACATCGCCCGGGAATGTCATACGCTGTTTCATCCGGAAGATAGGAAAACCGGGGAGCCCCTGAACAGGAATACTTTTCAATGGGCCAGTTCCCCCTGGCAACTGCATCCGGAAACTGTGCATTGTTCAGGACATCTTCCCGAGTCAGGAGATACAACCCTTCCGCTCTCTTTCCGGCTCTGTGTAAAACTGTGCCGGGTTGTCCGAAGGACTGAACATGCTCAAGGCCGCCAACATTCTTCTTTAAAAAATCGATCAGATGATGTTTCATTTCCTGCGCTTTCTCCTCAAGCCCGATTCCCGCTCCATCATGATCCGGGCAGATCAAGGCCCCGAGATTCAGCTTCACGGTCGCCGATCCTCCTCCGATGTCAGGAGAAAAACCGACGTCATCCATTCCCTCCCGCAGGTCTCCGCAATCCACAGCATGCTTTATTTTCATCCGTATCCGGATGATGTCTGACTGGTTTGAGAACGCATCCCCAAAATTGGTTATTGAAAACAGGAGCGCGGGCGCCTGTTCCGTTTCATCCGGCAACAGCAAAGATGCACCGGCCATCTCACCTATCACGGCATCTCCGGTACTGTCGATCACCGCATCTGCCTGAACAATATATTTCCTGCCGGAATCTGAAAATTGAATCTGCCGGATCTGTTTTCCGTCCATGGTCAGTCTGGAAATTTCCGCCCTGTAGTGAACATCCAGGTTTTTCCGTAACTCCAGAAACTCCCTGGCAGTGGCCTCAATCATTCCGGGCCGGGAGTGAAGAACAAAAACCCGACCGCTCCGGACAGGCCCTGCAAGGGAATCCAGCGACATCAACTTAACTGCAAATTCCCGGGGAAATCCATCATATAAAAATTCAGGTAATGGTTTTGTTGAATTATGATAAAGACCACAGATGGTGGATATCTTCCCCATGGCTGCCAATCCGCCGGGAAAGCTGTTTTTTTCCAGCAGAAGGGTGTTGCATCCGTTCCGTGAAGCTGCGACTGCCGCAGCAATACCGGAAGGCCCGGCACCGACGACAACAACATGATAATGCGGCTTCAACGTTTTCTTCTCATATGAGTGCCATATGCCTCAATGTCTTTCCAGTTCGGAATCACCCGGAACCGGTTCAGTATCCTCTGAACGGATTTTACGGTAAAGGAATCCCAGTCTGTCGGAGTACTCCAGGTAACCTCTTGACGCGCAAGCCTGTCCAGTTGATCCATGGCATCTTCACCCAGCTTTGGAGAAATATAAAAAACCGGATTCAGGAGGTTGGTCTGCGAGGTGATAATCCCTTCCCGGATTGCAATCTTATATATGGGAGCATCCCGATAGATCCGGATACCCAGAGATGCAAAAACCGCATTCGCCTTTCCAAACTCCATAAGGCATTTCTGGGTTTCAACCATATCCGGATAGGATTCGTCCGGCCCTCCAAAAAGAAGAAAAACCGCAAATGGAGTCCCGGAACCAAGGAGCGCATGATAGCTCTTCCGGATATCCTGACGCGTAAATCCTTTCCCCATGTTTTCCAGCATTTTATCCGTAACCGCATCCACCCCGAGCTCGATTCCCACACAACCGGAGGCTTTAAAAACCTTTGCCATCTCATCATCCAGACCCGCCGGGTTGCAATAGGCAATCCACCGGATTTGCAGATCCCGTCTGATGATCTCTTCACAGATATTCAACGCATGGTCCGGCGGCCAGTTAAAAACGCCATCGGTAAAAAAGAAATCCCGGAAACCGGTTTCCCTGACCAGCTTTTCCATATCATCCACGCAAAGCTGAGGCGACCGGTATCGCAGACGTGTTCCTTCCAGTGTCCGGTAATTGCAATATACGCATCCGAAAGGGCACCCTCTTTTGGTCTGATATCCGATCATTCCGCCATGTGCAAAGTACTTTTTATGATTAATTCTCTCATATGCATACAAAGGGTAATGATCAAGGTTTCCGGAAAAGTCCGGTGGGTTCAGGTGCCGGTTTTCCTTATCCTGATAGAGAAGACCCGGGATTTTTGAAAAATCTTTTTTCCCTGAAAAATCCCTGATAAAAGCAGGAAGGCTT
>CAYTGW010000244.1:4779-5170 GCA_964437395.1 uncultured Desulfocicer sp. | reverse complement strand
GGCTTGCATCCCAATAGTTGTATTGTCCGGCCTTCCCGTAATTCAATTTTCTGAACCATGGGGTTTTTCATCAAGGAGATAGGGTCTATCTTTTCATATTGATGGGTAATCTGTTTGATATCGTCGAATTCCAGGAGCCTGTAATCATTTTTGGAAAATCTCCTTCCCAGGATGCTTGTTCTGGGCGTAACGCGATAGGAACCGGAGTAGAAAAAAATATGGGCAAGGGAAAACATTCGGCCACGGGTATCGGTTATCACCCCCTTGAATCCTTTCTCTTCATTGTCCGGAGCAGGTTCCAGGATTTCTTCCGCTTTTTCCGGTTGACCGGAAGGCGGTGAAACAGACGAATTTATCTGCATTTCTGTAACTTCAACCCAGAGGGGACACC
>CAYTGW010000244.1:0-4769 GCA_964437395.1 uncultured Desulfocicer sp. | reverse complement strand
CTCGTCAACCTCCTCAATCCGGATCATTGGATGGGGAAAGTACGTGTCCATGGAGAGTTCGTATGTCCCTGGTTCCAGCAACTCAATAAGATCCGGATGAACCAGATTCCATTGGCTTTTCATTCCAGCACCGATTAAACCAGGTGTGTCCTCCGGAGGGTCGAGGAGGGTTTCATCATCTACAATATGCAGCGTAACAATCCCATACAATATTTCAGGAAGCAACAGATTGGGAAACCATGTTCCCACACCGGGTTTGGTGTTATACCCCCAGGAAAAGCGCGACATATCAATATGCTGATTCAGATATTTCGTGGAATGGCTTCCGGTAAATTGAAACCCGCCTGTATTCTGATCCGTATAAGCAGTACCTCCTTTTAAGCCCGGGAAATCTCCATAAATCGTCCATGTCCAGTCATTCACGCCAAAAGAATTGAAGACCCACTTGAGTTTGAAAGGTATAGTGAGCTGAACAGGTGTGTAGGTCATTCTTTCATAATATTCATTAACAGAAAAGATTGAGGGAGAGGAAAGGTTGAACAGGATTCGAAAGTAGTTTTCCACTTTTCGCATGGCCCGTATGGGACCGTCTTTCCATCCGACCACAACGGATCGGAAATCTTCTTCTGTTTTTTTGATTTCGAGCAGATTGAAGAAAGCATTTACGGAAAGCCGGACCTTTATTCTGTCAAAAAAATCCTCTCCATTTCCCCCGACTTCCTCAGGATAGCTGAGGTCCATATAAAATGGAGAACCTTTCCTGTACTTCATTCTATAATATTTGCTGTAAACGCGTTCCTGATCTGGAATATAGGTTACATAATCTTCGTCTGAGAGCGGCGGCGGCGTGGTTGAAAAACAGATAAGGTAGACCCAGGCTTTTTGAGTGCTGTCCTTTGGATCGATGATCACAATTTCTGCACCGATATAGCCAGTTTCTGACCATAATGTCTGAGGCGCTTTCCCCCCGGAGTCTTTGGCCATGAAGATGATTTCATCATTATAGTCAAAATGTCCTTTATCCATATCTTCACCAGCGTCCTCTCCGTTGGTAAAGACAAACTCCCCTTCTGGATTGCGTTCATCAACTTGGAAAGGAATGATCCGGAGCTGGTTTTCTTGGTAGGAATATAACCGGAGATTTTTGATTTCAAAACCGTGAAAACCAGTCAACAGATCTCCGGAAACAACTACAGGATCATGCTGACGATTCAGGCTTTTTTCAATCAGGAAATTTTCAGAAGACGCGGCCTTGAGGCCATCTCTCCCGATCGAACTGCTGGACAGGACAATAATCAGGAGGAGCATGAGGAAAATTTTTTTGCCATTTTGTTTCATATGGATTTCTTTTTGACGGTATTGAAACGTTGGGTGTATTTCTATCATACGGGCATAGCTTGGTAAAGAACGATTTGAACACCATATCGCAGGTGAACCCGGTTTTATCTTTACCGGGCGGGATGATAGGTAACCCGAAAAAATATGAACTTGCCTGAAATACCCTGGCATGATATTTGTCAATATCTTATCAATCAAAGCCTTTGTTGAACCAAGATGGAATCGGCTCGCATTCATGCGAATATCTTGCAGGCATGGTTACGGATCAGGGGGTAAAGGATGCGAAACAGGATCGGAAGCTTTTTTCTTTTGGCGCTTTTTACAGCAGGGTGCATACCGTCTACCATTCAGCAGACAAGCAGCATCATGCCCGCCAGTGGTGTTGCGATTCCATCGCATGTCATGCGCATCGCTGTTGTTGCGTTTCATGACAGCAGGGAAGACCAGGAAGAATTTCCAAACCTCATGATCGAGCTGCAGGAAAAAATAATCAATGGCCTGGTATTGAAACAGGTGGATGTCATTGATCGGAAAAACATGCAGACCATACTCAAAGAAAAGGCTTTGGGTCAGAGCGGTATTCTGGATCAATCAGAGATTCAATCCGTAGGAAAGATATTAGGGGTTGATGCGATTTTAGTAGGGGAAGTACTGGACTACGGAAAAATCATTACTCCGGTTGCAAAGCTGGATCTTGTCTGCCGGCTGATTGATGTGAAAAGCGGCAAAATTCTGTTTTCCCTCCAGGTAAATGCCAGGAAAACCAATATGCAATATCCATTTGAACTTCATCGCGAAGTGATTGAGGAAGCTGTTCAGCAGACCATTGATGCAATCCGATGATTCGAAACGGTCTGGTTCGCATACATGAATCGAACCATCGTTCTGATCCGGTTTTGCATAAGATGAAAAAGGAGAAAAAACAATGAATATTCTGATCACAGGTGCAGCAGGATATATTGGCGGAAAGCTTGTTCAGGAATTGTGCGAAAAAGAGTGGGTCACGGGTATTGTCGGAACAGATATCCAGGAGCCGGTTTTTCAGAATTCCAAATATACTTTCTGTAAAAGGGATATCCGCCATGCCATGGATGACCTATTCGAAATTCATCAGGATTTTGTTTCAGCATATTGAGCGGTGAATATTTCATTCCGATTAATGCACCGCGGAAAAATGTATTGTCCTTGGCATTTCAGCCGGGCGAGGAGAATCACAATCGCCCGGCGTATCTTAATTCATCGAAGCCTTGGTCATCCTTTCTCTGGCATTGTTTGATCTGGTTTTGCCTGCGTAAGACTTACGATCGCTTGGATAGGTATCATGAGTAGCGCGAAAGGAAGACGAATGGATACTCCCATGAGAAAACCAAACACACCTCCTATAAAACCTCCACCCTCTCCCTTTTTATCCGGCTCCGCAGCGTCCACACCTATCTCTACTCCGGTGCGAAAGACCGCCGTAAGTTGTGCTGCAATGTATGCTCCTGGATTGATATACCATGTCAAGCCGCATTTAGGGTGAACCAGTTTTCCCAAGAAATGCCACTTGAATGATCCTGACTCACCGCACTTGGGACAAGAACCACCGACGAATTTTGAGAGTGCATAGATAAGGGTGTGAACATTATCTTCTTGCTTTAATTTTTGTTTAAAATGTTCAATAATTTCATTTGAAATAAAATCATTTTTATCACAATAATTCACAACTTCTCTTTGCATGGCTGTATATGACATATTGCCTCCTTTAAAAGAATTGCTTCCATTTTGGTAATCCTGTTTAATTGAAAAAAAGTAACCGTCTATCGGCATAATTTTTCGGATCTACAGTTTCAGTTTTTTTGCATTGATTTTCGTACCGGATAGGTCTCCGCCATATTCAATTTCAACCGTACCCACAACATAAGCCTTCAGAATAGGTTCCATTGTGGAATGCATCCCGGAATTACATTCAGCCATGAAGGTGTCGACATCTACGGAAAGCAGATATCCATGTGCAAAACTATGTTTGGGCAGATTGAACTTAAGGCTGGTCAGCATCATACTTTTAGGGGTTTGGTATCCTCCAAAATCAAATGTTTCCGCACCATTCAAATGGCTCGTGAATATGGCGGCCTCCTGTTTATTCACATGCATGGCACTAAAGGGTTCGCAGTCGCGAAGCACGATTTTCATTTTTTTATCTCCTTCTTGTCAGAACGCTCAGTTCTATTGAATTGCTTTGCTTACCTGAAATATACCTTTCCGACTTCTGCGCGTTTGGATGAAGCGCAAGATGGGCAAGTATTCCCGCCGCACTCCTTGCAATAGGTCTTATTGCAGTCTCTGCATTTGTAAACCGGAAAAAAGTTGCTTGAAAAAGATTCCTTGGCTTTTCTCCCACAGTTTGGACAACTCGAATAATCTGTCATATGATCCTCCTTTGAGTATTTCCGTTAATATAATGAACATGAAATTGGATAGAGAATGACTTTTCAGATCATCTCAATCCATATGGGTTATGCGATCAAGATGATGAGTTCAGGCCCGCTGAAATCAGAGCCAAATTTTTTCTCCTTTTTTTGAATGCGATATCATTTTTATTGTTCCTGTCAACATGAAAATTATAACACTCTGAACATAAAGGTTTATTCCTTATTAATATCTCTGTTTTTCTTTGCGTTCTTGAGATCCATTAGCGGTTATGATTTTTTACCGCAGCGATCGTAAAGAAACTCAAAGAAATGTATTTCAATTATCGGCCTCCTAAAATTATAGACGGCAAAAATTCGGGGATGTTTCAAAAATTTTCAGCGATTGGAAAAAAATTGCTTTTCCCCCGTCTTTTAATCTCAGGGGGATCGTGGTTAAAAATGGATTTTTCTCTTAATTCCATTTTGCGGTAATATAGATAAGGTGAGATTACCAAGGAGAGCGGGATGATGACATAAGTGGAGGCCATGAATCAAAATTCTTGCTATAAAGTCGGCTTGTTTGGTAAGAGATAGCGGGTATGGAGAAATGGACTTAATCAAAGCTTTTTTGAGAATAAAAATTTTGAATTGGAGGGGGCGGATATGTGGAAAATGTTGGCCGGTAGTGTTTTGTGTATTGCGCTGTTTTCGGCAGTTGCATTTGCGGAGGTCATGACCTTTGACGAATCTATTGACGCGGCTCTGAGCAAAAATCAGAGCCAGGAGCCGGCGCAGGCTTTTGCATTGCAGAAGGTCAAGCGACTTGCAGTGGAAAAAACCGGAACCTATCTTTCCAAAATGGTTGTGGTTGAAAAGGGGAAGCTCAGCATGGATCAGATCACGGCCCTGGCATCTTGTGTTGTACGGGCCGAGGTTTTGAAATCCGAGCCTGTGATTAAAAACGGCCAGACATATGTGCGGGTTTCGGCCCGAGTAGAGGTAGATCCGGCTGTCCTGGAAAAACAGGTGGAAGCCCTTCTC
>CAYTGW010000243.1:3635-5260 GCA_964437395.1 uncultured Desulfocicer sp. | reverse complement strand
CCTCATGCAGTTTACATAATATTGTGTATTACAATACGAACGGAACGGGTATAAGATTGAGTGGCGGCGTTTCAGGATGCGGCATTCTCATCGTTGAGGGAGACCTAGAAATCAGCGGCGGCTTTTCGTGGTACGGGATTGTTCTTGTTTCGGGCTCAATGACTTTCACCGGTGGTGGCAATAAGAACATTACAGGGGGTGTTGTCGCAGGTGGTTCAGCAGATGCTGATCTTGTCGGCGGCAATGCCAACATCGTTTACTGCAGTTCTGCCGTTGACGATCAGACAGTCGTTTTCAATACGAACATCGCCGGGAAAGCGGCCATAATTGGAATCATATTTAAAAAGATTGGCATTGGTTTTCACGTCGAACAGATCGTTGATGGCAACAACCTGCAGTTTGTCAGGGTGCCTTTCCAGGATCGCTTTTACTACCTGTCTCCCGATTCGTCCAAAACCATTGATGCCGATTCGAGCCATAGACCACCTCCTATTTTAATTGTCATCGATGCGATATTTGTGTTCGACCAAAAGTTCGTAATCCCGTTTGAGCGCCTGATGCAACCTTGCGTTTTCAAGCGATATCGCACTGAGATTGCCGACCGCTTCCATAAATTTAATTTCATCGGAATCAAATTCACGCTCTTCTGCCGTGTAAACCCGAAGTACCCCGATTGCATTGTTTTCCACCATAAGCGGTACGACCAGCACCGATTTGATCCCTTCGGACTTGGCTTTGTCGTGATATTGCCAATTCGGATCTGTCTGCACATTCTTGAGCAAAATGGTCACCCCGCTCAACGCTTTTTTGTCCAACCCGCTTTCTTCCACCAGAACCGGACCTTTACGAATGTATCCGTCTGACAATCCATGTTGTGCGCCCAGTAGCAACTTTTGATTTTTTGAATCCAACAATCTCAACGAGCAGGCTTTGACACCCATGGTCTGGACCACAAGCTTTGCAATCTTATCCAGCACCTCGGTGTGTGAGAGTGAAGCGTTGATAACTTTGGCTACCTGGTAAAGCGCGGTAAAATAATCTTTCCCTGCCATAAAGCAACCTCCTCTCTTTGTAAGTTAATGAAAAACAATGGATTTTATGAAAATTGTTTTACAAATCCTGTTTGGAAATATAGCGAAAAGAGTCCAGTTGTAACTGATCAAACTCCGGCAACGGAATCGAATGAATGATATGTTTATAAATCAAACCATTGGGCGGGTCAAATAAAAACCGATATGGATTAATGGAATGTGACGTTTTGAAGGTTGAATTAGACGATAAAAGAGCAGTTAAACCATTATTGTTTTCTGTCATAATAATAAATGCTTGTAATAATTTGTCTTTTAAGTATATTTTAATTGGTTGAAAAAAACTGTATTTCTTATATGTTATTGAAAAATGAGCTATAGGGACAAAAAAGACAAAATTTATTGGAAAGGAGGTAAATAAATTTAAAGGTTAGCATTTAGAAATTTGTTTTGGCTGGAAGTCAGGGAAGAGGAGTAAACCAGTAAGGTTATTCTCCCGCTGCCCCGCAGCCGTGAAGGGAACGAAAACCCGTAAAGACAGTGAATAGTGAACAGTGATCAGTGAAAACTGACACTGATACATACACTGACACGAAA
>CAYTGW010000243.1:0-3625 GCA_964437395.1 uncultured Desulfocicer sp. | reverse complement strand
TTGGATAATAAATGTTCGGCAGACCATGGAGACTACATTGATCATCATCACAGCATCGACACCTGAGGATTTTCGTGAAGCTCGAAAGCTTTTCGAGCAGTATCAGGTCTTCCTCGGGATAGACCTCTGCTTTCAAGGGTTTGAGGCGGAGTTGAATGCTCTATCTGTTATGTATGGCCCACCCCGGGGAGCGCTGTTGCTTGCAAGATTTGAAGAAGTCTCCGTGGGGTGTGTCGGCTTACGTGACCTCGGTAACGGTATTGCCGAAATGAAACGCATGTATGTGCTTCCTTCATTTCAAGGCAAAGGAATCGGGAAAGCGCTCACTGTGCATCTCATTGAAAATGCCAAGAAGCTGGGCTACGCAACAATACGGCTCGACACAATCCCCAGGCTTGAGAAGGCAGCAGTACTGTACAGGAACATGGGGTTCATAGAGATAGAGGCGTACCGGTACAACCCTGATCCAACAGCGCTCTTTATGGAGAAAAGGCTGAAATGACAGGCGAACAAACCCATTCAACCCGGCACGGCGGTGTCGCGCGGCTGATGCTTGGTTCGACATAGAAGCACAATTTACTGAAGGAGTTCATGTTTTCCGGCGATCTTCTTTGCTATGCCTCCGGAGATTCGCGATACCGGTGAAAACCCAATTACGAAATCCGATTAACATTCCGGTGCTTCGACGTTTTTTAAGGGGAAGTGCGGAATCCATTTCCGCCAATTGGTTGAACTCTTTGATTAGGTTGTCTATTTTTCTGCTGATAATTTTCAAAGATGTTTCTGAAAACTGGCCGGGACAGAAAATAAGACGTTCATTGGGACTGCCGAATTGGCTGGCCATGAAATTTTCTACAAATACATCACGGTAAGCCTGCCACAGAGGTCCATTGGTTTGCCAGAATACATTTTTTGAGATCAATAGACGAACATTATTGTTGAGGTGTCGTTCTATGACACCAAGTTTTTCCAAATTGCGCAATAACCGGCCGGCCTCGGTTTCCGAAAAATCATACTGCGCTATGATCTGTGGGACGTCCCATCCATTGATCAGGAAATATAAAAAAATTAACATTTTTTCATCATTTAATAAAACTTGTTCCTGCTCAATGCTTAATGTCTCAACGGAGTCCCGGCTTCTCTCTTTATCCATGACGGCCAGAGCATAGAAATCGATATCTAGAATCCGGCATACTTCTTCAAGACGGGCCAAAGAAAAAATCTTTTTTGAAAACATTCGTTTCAGGCTCGCTTCGCTAAGTTCCATTTTTTCAGATAGCTGTTTGTATGTAATACCTTTGGCTTTGAGGTACTTTTTGAGCGTTTCCAGCAGAGCGGTGGTTTGGTTCATTGGTTTATTTCCTTGATGGCTTAAAATAGTTATACTGTGGGTATAAATAAATTATACTTTATATTAAGGTCTTTATTTGTATGTTTAAATATATTATTTTTCAATCAAATTTTTTATCTATACAAGTATAATATTTCGTCAATTACGGAGGAATTTATGAAACCCAATACCGTTCATTGGACAAAAGATGACAAAGAAAAAATTACACAAATGGCCCTTGGTTTAGGTGCTGATCAGGTATCGTTTTTGGCATTGAAAGATTATGTCAGTCCGGCTTCTCCGGACCCAAGGCGTTATCTGCCACGGCTTCAATCTTTTGTGATTATGCTTTTTCGAGAACTCAGAGGCGCGTACATGGATCAGAGCTATATGCGGATGCAGGGATTGAAATTGCCGGATACTGCTTGGGAAAACACCAGCTACCGGGTTGGGAAATTTATTGAAGATACCTATCATGTTGAAGCCCATGCCATGCCCCAGCATCGGCCGTTTGAAGTCACTCCTGAAACCTGGAAAAGGATCATCGGGCCGGTATCTATCCGGCATTTGGCGGTTCAATCCGGCCTTGCAATTATGGGAAGAAACACACTGGCAGTGCATCCAAAATACGGTTCATTTGGGCGATACGGCGTTTTACTCACCACAGCCACGGTGGATTCCGACCCGCCACTGACAGACTTTGATCCGTGCAGCAATTGTAAGTACCCCTGTGTCGAGAACTGCCCTGTCAATGCCATTACCGAAGATGGCAAGGTGTTACAGAATCGTTGTACCGGGTACAGTCAGCCCTACGATGTGGGGAATTTCTACCGTTTTGCGATGAAAATGAATAAGATGAACGCTGATGAGCGAGAGGAACTTATTAAGACTCCCCACTTTTTTAATTTGTATATGGCTGGAATGGGAATCATGTTTTACCGCTGCATCGAGTGTACCCGCGGATGTGTTGCCAGTGAAATGCTTCCGGAATACTCCGATGACATACCAATAATGAAAAATGCAACAAGTCTTGCCGAGCCATTTGGGTGGGACCTGACCATCTACGATCAGGGCAAATGGGACCCAGCCAAACTTGAGGAAGGATATGCTGAAAAAAAGGAAGTTTGATTTCTTGTCGGACCAAGCTGAATGCCCAACTGACAAGGATTTATGGTTAAGAAAGAGGCGATATTGGATCGTAAAGCGATGTTTTTGACGTCAAAAAGAGCATTTTAAGCTAAGAATTCAAGATTATAAAACTTTTCCGATCCTGAAAAGAAAAAAAGAGCTCAGGCGATGCTGGGGTTCAACGATTGAAATAATAGATCTGGAGTTTCCTGAAGTATAATACCTGAGATCGGCAAATCGAATATCCCTAAAAATGGATATTCCGAAAAGTACATATTCATCGTTGTTAACGAATTTTTCAGTGTGCAAAATCAGAGGGCAGATTGTTTAAAAGATTTTCCTTTTTTTTCAGATGACTCGTGATTTAGTAGTGAGAAGTTCTATAAAATTTATTTCTTTTCAGACATATACAACACATATATTTATTTCTTGTTTGACATACAATTCCAACTTGATAATATAATGATTCGAATAAAGGGATGCCCAATCCTTTTTTAATCGCTTGAAATTAAATTGTTTATCCTGAATACAACGGTAAAGGAGGGCTGGATATGGAAATTACAGTTAATTATAAAAATATTAAATCATCCGATAAATTAAGAGATTATGTTGAAAAGAAACTAAACAAGATCGATAAGCTGTTCGATAAGCCCACAGAAGCACGCGTGGTTTTTTCCAAAGAAAAAGACATCCGCATTGTCGAAATTAATCTTCTTGGCAGCAAATTAAATATTCATGTAAAAGAGACCGGTGGAAATATGCGGCCAGCAATTGATCTGGCAGTAGATAAATTAAAAAATCAGTTAAAAAAATCCAGGGAAAAGATTTACAACCATCGGACACAGCGTAAACCACGGGGAGAAGCTGCTGAGAATGAAATTATCGAGGAATAGATGCATTCCGTTGATTTTTTTTGTACTGTTAAGACAAATAACCGTCCTTTTTAAATAACAAGGGTCCTTCGTTCTTGTCAGCAAGACGCCCCTCAAATGTGGCTGCAGTGGAAATGCGAGCAGGACGCTTGAACCCGCGAGACCTTGTTCAATCAAGTCTTCAGCCACTCCGACGCTTTGGTACTAGCGCTCCGCGAAGGTCCACTCCGTGAGCGGCCCGTCCAATCCGCCGTTGCCCATAAACCGAATGGCCAGGCCGTTTGCGTTTTGTGTG
>CAYTGW010000242.1:3088-5294 GCA_964437395.1 uncultured Desulfocicer sp. | reverse complement strand
ATTTTTTTTACGATTGTGATCTATTTTTCGACCTGTATCCATAGATACTGATAAGGAGCCAGTAAAATCTCTTTTGCAAAGATCATCCGGCCGGATACCAGATCTCTCATCTCTGGGGTATCCTTTTCCATCAGGGTAATGGTTTGAGACGCTCCAGAAACATTGGTGAGAGAAATCAGGGTCTGTTCTTTGGCAGACCGTTTCAGGGCAAATACTTTTTCATGGATATCCAGTACTTCAAAATATGCTTTTGGGTGAAATGCCGGCTGGGCTTTTCGTATTGCGATCAGATTGATATAAGGGAAGAAAACCTGGGAACGAAAAGAGTTATTATCTCCCAACGCATTGAAAATATTATGAATATTTAATTTTTCACGATTAATCGTTCTGGCCCGTCCGGTCTGTTTTACACCCGCAAGCCAGTTCCGGGAACCCAGCAGACTATGGATATAGATAGCCGGAACCCCTGGCAGGGACAGCATGATGGCCTGGGAGGCCAAAAACCGTTTTGCATGATATTCATCGGTTTTTCCAAGATTGCGCCACATGGCATCCACATAGGTGATATTGAGTTCATACGGACTTTCAGAACCATCCGTGTTCTGTTTATAAGATGTCCGGCCTCCGTTTTTTTTTACAATTTCAATCAAATCATCAATCTCTCCAGCCGGCAGAATCCCTTCCAGCGGCCGTATACCAATCCCATCGTGGGAAGCTGTAAAATTGAAAAAAGTGTTGTCCAATGAGTCCAGCACAAGGCTCTTTGCCCATCTGGAAAGAATGGATGTGGTTTCCTTTACAAACGCATAGAGAAGAAGCGGCGGCAAGGTAAAGTTATAAACCATCTGGGCTTCATCTTTTCCGTTTCCGAAATAACGGATATTCTCATCATGAGGGACATTTGTCTCTGTCAGGTTCATGACATCCGGGGCCAGCAGGTTAAAAATGCTTCGAAACAGCTTAACCACCTCATGGGTCTGTTTCAGATGAATACAGCTTGTCCCCGAATCTTTCCAGAGATAGGCAATTGCATCCATCCGTATGATCCGTGCGCCTTTTTCGATATAGTGGAGAAGCACCTTCACCATTTTTTCAAGAACATGGATGCTTTTAAAATTCAGATCAATCTGATCCGCTGAGAAGGTCGTCCAGACCCATACGGATTCACCTGTTTTTTTTTGGTATTCCGTTAACAGGGGCAAAGATCTTGGTCGCGTTACCATAGATACGTCTGTTGAAGGATCTGCTTCAATAGCCAGATCTTCAAACCCTTTTTCTCCGGCAAGATATTGGATAAACCACTCACTTTTTGAGGAGATATGGTTCAGCACAAAATCAAACATCAGGTCAAAATGGTTCCCAAGCCTTTTGATATCATCCCATGTACCCAGTTCCGGATTTACAGCAAAAAAATCAATAACGGAGAAACCATCATCTGAAGAATGGGGATAAAACGGCAGAATATGAATGGTTGAAAATATATTTTTCAGTTTTTTACACGCAAACCCGATTAACGTGTCCAAAGGCGCAGCATCCGAATCGTGAAGAGAATCTCCATATGTGATCAATACAATATCTTTTTCGGAAAAATATTCTTTTCTTTTCTTTTTCTTTGCCGGAAAGGATTCAAGGATTGGACAAATTCGATCAAAAGCCAGCTTTCCCTTTTCCGGGCCATAAATATTTCTCAGGTTTTCCTGAATTGCCTCTGAACCTTCCATAATAACGTATCACCGGTTTTGATTTTCCTTACAACAGGACATCATACGCCTTGATCTTGCTCAACAGTGATGGATGACTGATCTCTAAAAGCTTTGCTGCTTGTGTCCGGTTTCCGTTTGTTTCTTTCAGTGCCTTTACAATCAATCTTTTCTCAAAAACTTTCTGGGCATCCTTTAGTGAAAAGCCGGTAAAAATTTCATCTTCTTTTTTACCAATCGAACCTGCTTCCAATGCCTGAGGAAAATTTTCCGGAATAAGGATTGTATCTTCTGCAAGCACGACCGCTCTTTCAATCGCATTTTCCAGCTCGCGGACATTTCCCGGCCATGGGTTATGCAACAGCATCAACATTGCGGCAGGTGCAACACCCTTGATGTTTTTGGAAAATCTCCGGTTGAATTCTTCGATAAAAATCCGGCATAAAATTGGAATATCTTCTCTCCGCTCGCGTAATGTTGGTAGTTTTATCGGCATGACATTGAGC
>CAYTGW010000242.1:991-3078 GCA_964437395.1 uncultured Desulfocicer sp. | reverse complement strand
AGGGCTTCCCGAAAATTTCCATTTTTTACTTCTTCCTGAAGATTTTTGGATGTGGCTGCAATAATCCGAACATCTATTTTCATCGTTCTGGAATCACCCACAGGACGGATTTCACCTTCCTGCAATACACGCAGCAACTTCACCTGCAAGGAAAGAGGAAGCTCTCCGATCTCATCCAGAAACAATGTGCCGGTATTGGCTTCCTCAAACAAACCTTTTTTATTGCGATCCGCCCCGGTAAAGGCTCCTTTCACATGCCCAAAAAGCTCACTTTCCAGGAGATTCTCCGGAATCCCGCCACAGTTCACAGCGATCAGAGGCTTCTTTACCCTGTCACCGCTGTAGTGAATCCCTTTTGCGATTAATTCCTTTCCCGTACCGCTTTCACCGGTAATCAATACGGTTGTATTGTATTGAGCTACCTTGGCAGCCAATGTAAAGATGTCCTGCATTGCCTTGCTTTTCGCCACCATATTGCCAAAATTATAATTTGCTTCAATATTCTTCAACTGCGTTTTCAGTTGAAGATTCTCTCGTTTCAGACTTTCGCGTTCTTCTGCTTTCTTTAAGGTAAGAAGTACTTCATCTGCCTTAAAAGGCTTTGAAATAAAATCATATGCACCCAATTTCATCGCCTCAAGGGCAGAATCAATGGTTCCAAATGCCGACATCATGATAATGGTTGTTTCATTGGTTTGTTTCCGGCTGGCCCTTAAAAATTCCATGCCATCACACTTCGGCATTTTGAGATCGCAAAGAATAAAATCATATTGATTCTCATTGATCTTCTCCAAACCGTTGTACCCATCTTCAGCCGTATCTACCGAATAACCGGACTTTTTCAGCAGCGTACTGAGCATATGCCGCATGTTTTCCTCATCATCAATCACCAGCAGCCGTTTATCTGAAGATGCTTTTTTAGAGGTCTCTATTTGACTCATTTTCTGATTCCGTTCATATGAAGCGGACAGGCAAGCAGATCGTAATTGTCGTACCCTGCCCTTCCGTGCTTTCAGCCTTGATATTTCCTCCTGCCTGCTCGATGATCATGAAACAGACAGAAAGCCCAAGTCCTGTACCTTTTCCAGGTTCTTTTGTTGTAAAAAAAGGATCAAAAATGGTTTCCAGGTTTTTATTGGAAATACCAATACCATTATCAATGATCCGTATGACAAGAAAGGATTTTAAACCCTTGCACACTGATTCTGAATCCAACTCCGTCTTGACCGTCAGAACACCTTTCTCCGGTTTTCCGGAAGAAGAGATTGCGTCTGCAGCGTTCATCATCAGGTTGACGAATACCTGCCGCAACTGATTGGGATCTGCATAAACAATATCATGACTTGCATCCAGCATCAACCGGATGTCAATTTCATTCATTATTGGTTGAATTTTAAGAACATCCGTTGTTTCCGAGATAATGGCATGAACAGAAACATCTTCAGAAATCTCCTCCGAAGGCCTTGAAAAATCAAGTAGCTCCCGGATAATAGATTTGATCCTGCTGATTTCAGCTTCTGCTCTGCGGATATAATCATTTCTTTCTTCCCTTGAGATAGTGTTCCCTTTCAGCAACCCCAGATATCCAAGAACAATACCGATGGGGTTCCCGATTTCATGTGCGATACCTGCGGCCAGTCTTCCAACCGAAGCAAGTTTCTCCGCCCGGATAATCTCTTTCTGGGCTTTCTTGATTTCAATATTTGCCTTTTCAAGTGAGGTTACGGATTGTTTCAGGGTTTCCCGATCATTCGAAATTTTATTCATCATACTGTTAAGCGCTTTGGAAAGCTGCCCAAACTCATTTTCCTCTTTTTCCGATTTAAACACCATGCGGCTGTCATCTCGATATTCTTCCGCTCTTTTTACAAGCCGGTTGATCGGATGGATGATCAGCTTCACCATGCGGTACAGTCCGAATAAGGTCAGAATCATTGTGTTGAATAGGATGTATAGAATGACAATCTGATGAGATTGTCTCATGCTGTTATAAAAACCCTCCAGTTGAATGACAATACCTGCCCCGGCAACCAGTCTATTTTCATGATACAAGGGTATAGATAGAAAAATATTTTGCGGCTGTTTCC
>CAYTGW010000242.1:0-981 GCA_964437395.1 uncultured Desulfocicer sp. | reverse complement strand
ATTCAAAACGGTCTTTTTTTTTTTTTTTTTGGTTGAGCTGTTTGTCAAGGAGTATGAATCGTGCGATTTCATAATCCTGGATCATCTCGATCACTCTTTTTTGAAAATCCAGCGGTAAAAAAACCGATTCCCCTGTGTCGGATACAACCAGATTTTTTTCGACCAGAGCCGCAAATAATTCACCTTTTGCGATTTCCGTATCCGTAAAATTACTTTGCCCTGTGGTGATAACGATAAAATCAATTAAAACCATAGCGATCAGCAGAATAACCGCTAAATTTACTGCAATTTTTAACTTTATGCTGCTAAAATTCATACAACAGTCTCGGTGAACGATTCATACTGGAAAAGGATAATGAAAAATGGATCCCGGAATGCGCTTACCATAAACGATGGATCATATCTGCCCAGCCTCATTCGCAAACGATTTGTCACAGTCTGTAATACTATCATACTGATTTGTCAATGGATACAATTCGTAAACCCAAAGAAACCCTATCCATATTCTTGTTGAATGAATTTCAGCATTCAGCATTCTTGAAAGGACTGCACGATTATCATGATTCAATGAGCGTGATTGACCTGAAACACAAATAATTTGTTTTTCAATATTTTTTTTCATATACTATTCATAATCTTTTCTGTTTTCTAATCGTAGAGATACGCAGAGCCTGGCTGAACAAACTTATGGAACAGGATTAAAAAATATGCGCCTTTTGATTGTTGAAGATGATAAAAAAATTGCTTCTTTTATAAAAAAGGGGCTGTCTGAGGCTGGTTTTTCAGTTGATCATGCTGACAATGGAGAAGACGGGCTTCATTTGGGTCTGACAGAACAATATGATGCCGCAGTTATCGATATCATGCTTCCCAAAATGGATGGTCTCACACTCATAGAACTCCTGCGGAAAAAAGGCAACAACACACCGGTTTTGATTCTGAGCGCAAAGCATTCTGTAACGGACCGGGTTAAAGGAATCC
>CAYTGW010000241.1:0-5430 GCA_964437395.1 uncultured Desulfocicer sp. | reverse complement strand
CTTCCGATCTATCAGGAGTCCCCGGAATGAGGAAGCCGTCATTTTGTTATGGAAACAAATATGGCCGGTTCCACCTTCGGGTCTTCCGTACTGTAAAAATTTAAATCAAAAAAGAGTGGCTCACCGGGCATAAGCAGGAACGATCATCAGAAGAATCAAGCGATGGGCATCCAGGCCGAAAATACCTGCGGATTTCCCGGCAAATACACAAACTACGGCAACCGCTCCAATTGCACCTGCATTACTGTCTTTCATGATTGACAGGGCTTTTTTCGGATCACCCGCTCACCTGTATAAACCATCGTCTGTATAGCAAACGCCGTCAAGATGAAGTGCGCCGGTTACAATAATCAGGAAAATCGTATCCAGTACCGCAACAACCGGCAAGGGCCAGAACCGGCCGGCAATCAGGTCAAAGAAACAAAGGAGCATTCCGATCAGAAGACCTGCCAGCGGGAAATAGGGCAGCATTTTATCCGGAACAAAAGTGCCTTTTTTCCCAATGGGAAGTATGGTTAAAAACTGTATAGCGGAAATGAACGGTTTCATCATGTTCTGGTCAACCTTTTATTACAACCGGGATGCCGGCAACCATCCAGATTACCTTGGTTGCAACAGCAGCTACTTTTTGATTCACCAGACCTGCTGAATCTCTGAATGCACGTGCAAGAGAGTTTTCCGGAACGATTCCGGAGCCCACTTCATTGGAAACAAGGATGACCGTACAGGGAGCGTCCTGAATCGAACGGGTGAGTTGGCGGACTTCCTGAACCATTTCCTCCTGGCTGATGTTTTTCATCATGAGATTGTTGATCCAGAGCGTCAGGCAATCCACCAGCACAACACTCGAAGCTGCAGCGTGCTCCATAATCGCTTCAGACAAGTCCACAGGAGCCTCAATGGTGATCCAGTCACGGCTTCTCCCCTGTTGATGATTGGAGACTCTTTTTTTCATTTCATCATCATAGGGAATACAGGTGGCAAGAAAGATTCGTTTCCCTGAAATCTTTTCTGCCAGCTCAAGCGCATGGCTGCTTTTCCCACTGCGACATCCCCCAATGATCAATATTTTGTCCAACATACGGGTTGATCCTTTCCTTTCCAGTTCCTCAGTCAAAGCAGATCCAAAATCAATTCTGTATGAATATGTTTTTGAAAATGTTTGGATAATTCTTCATATTCTCTTTCTCTTGCTGCAAGACCTCCGGTTCTGTCAATACGGATATGGCCGTGCCCAATTATTTTCAGCCATTTTCGGGTGATTCCGGGCATATCAAAAAGTCCGTGAATATAAGTGCCCATAATCCGTGAATCCTTGTTTATGCACCCTTCGTCATGATTGCATAGGGTTTGGTTTTGAGAATGAACCTGAAACAGGGGTTTGGCGTTACCCCGGATGGTTTGTCCCATGTGAATTTCATAACCGGTTCCATCCTGATCATCCCATGAAAAGGATGTAAGGGTAGTGGTTTTGGGTGCTGACAATGTTGTTTCAACCGGGAGCAGGCCAAGGCCATGGCTGGAACCGGAAGAACCTTCAAGACCTTCTGGGTCATGAATCATAAGACCCAGCATCTGATACCCTCCACAAATGCCAAGTATATATCCGTCTTTGGAAGCATGTTCAATTAATTTCTCTGCCCATCCGGATTTTTGCAGCCAGTGTAAATCAAATCTTGTATTTTTGGAGCCGGGAAGGATCACTGCCCCAAAAACAGATAGATCCATGGGTTTATCGATAAAATGGAGAGAAAGACCATCTATGTCGGAAAGGGGATGAAAATCTGTGAAATTGGAAATATGTGGAAGTCGGATTATCGCGATCATCAGGGTATCCCGGGATACGGCAGGAGGAGTATCGGGCTTCTCAATCACGACAGAATCTTCCTCTTCAATCCGGATATGACTAAACCACGGGAGAACGCCGAAAATGGTTTTTCCGGTTTTTTTTTCAAGCCATCGGATTCCCTCATCAAAAAGAGAAATATCTCCTCGAAACCGGTTGATGATCACTCCTGCAATCCGCTCCTTTTCCCGTGCGGAAATACACTCAAGGGTTCCTACGATCTGGGCAAAAACGCCTCCACGATGGATATCTGCAACCAGTATAACCGGTGCGTCCGCATATTCCGCCATCCGGAAATTCACGATATCATGTTGCATGAGATTGACCTCAGCGCAGGAACCGGCTCCTTCCATCACAACAATTTCATGAACAGATCGCAAACGGTCAAGGGCAGCAGAGGCATATGAAAAATAGCTTTTCTTTTTCTCATGATATTCAACTGCAGTATTATTTTCCAGGGGTTTTCCAAGGAGAACGACCTGTGCACCGACATCGCTTGTTGGTTTTAAAAGTATGGGATTCATATCCACATGGGGAGGGATTCCGGATGCCTCTGCCTGGACAATCTGGGCACGGCCGATCTCCAATCCTTCAGGAGTCACACCGGAATTATTGGACATGTTCTGCGCCTTAAACGGGGCGACATCTATTTTTTTTTCAAAAAGGAATCGGCAGAGAGCTGTAGTGACAATACTTTTGCCCACATCGGAACCGGTTCCGAATACGGCAATCGATTTACCCATGTTTTTTGTTGAGTCCAACTCCTGGCTGAAACCTTTCAAGTCCTCTCTCCTGTCATTCGGATTAGGTCATTTTTATGGTATGTAGTTTCAAACCGGATGTTCACGATGGAGCCTGGTTGTGAAAATTCAATTTTTCTTCCGGATGAATCGATGATTTCATAAATCTTGTCAAGATGAAGAGGGCCTTTTGCCGTAATGATCTCGACAGGATCATGGACAAAGATTTTATTTTTAACCTCTGTCAGGGTCAGTCCTTGTACCGTATTTTCAAGAATTTTTCCGATAAAAGCATGGCCCTTGAGTGGATTTGCATTCCGGTAATTGGGCGTAACCTGGTCTGGATCATTAAAATAAAAACCAGTACAATAATCCCGGTGAGTGATGCTGCAAAGCTGTTCGAGCCATTCTTTTTTTACACGATAGGTTTCCGGAGCGGAACAATAGCTGTCAATGGCCTCTCGATACACTTTAATAGTAGATGCAAGGTAGTTGATCGTTTTCATACGGCCTTCAATTTTAAATGATGTGATTCCAGCCTGTATCATTTCCGGGATATGTTCGATCATGCAAAGATCTTTTGAGTTAAAAATATAAGACCCCCGTGAATCCTGCTCAATGGGCATAAATTGTCCAGGTCTCAGTTCTTCAACAACAGCATAATTCCAGCGACAGGGATGACTGCATATACCCTGATTACTGTCCCTTTTGGTCAGGAAAGAACTGAGCAGGCATCTGCCGGAGTAAGAGATACACATGGCTCCATGAACAAAGGCTTCTATTTCAGCAGAGGTTTGCCGGCGGATCTCTTTGATTTCTTCAAGAGACAGTTCTCTTGCCACATTGATCCTCTTTACACCAAGACCTTCCCAGAATTGAACGGTTTTGTAGTTGGTTGTATTCGCCTGGGTGCTTAAGTGAAGTGGAATATCCGGAATCAGATTCCGGGCAGATAAATACACACCCGGATCAGCAAAAATCAGGGCATCTGGCCCAATCCTGCCTAAATTTTTCAGGTAGTTATCAATTCCAGGATGATCCTGGTTTCTTGCATAGATGTTACAGGCCACATAAACCTTGATATTGGCTTTATGTGAAAATGCAATTGCATTTTCCATTTCATCCAGGGTAAAATTCCCTGAAAAGTTGCGTAATGAAAACTCTTTGTTCGCAAGATACACTGCATCAGCACCATAGTGAGCTGCAATTTCAAGTTTTTCAAAATTGCCGGCAGGTGCCAACAATTCGATGGGCCGATTCTGAAAATTCATGATTTGTTTCAATTCATTTTCAATATATGATTCGTTTCAAGCAATACGGAAATATACAGTCCAGTCATGAATACGCATACGGACAGTGATAAAAATTGTTACATATATCATTTTTTACCATTCGATCAATAAAGAGTTTGAATTGTTTTTGGGTCCATAATATAAAATATCCATAACAGGTCTTGATGGAAATCGGATGATATGTACAAAAAATTCTATAATCTGAATGAAAAACCTTTCAAAATCGTACCCAATCCAAATTCCCTTTTTTTAAGCCCAAGACATGAAAATGCATTAACCTATATGGAATATGGACTTGCGGAAAAAAGCGGTTTTATCATGCTGACAGGTGAAATCGGTATGGGTAAAACCACATTGATTCGCTATCTTTTAAATAAACTTGAATCTGAGATGGAAGTGGGGGTTATTTTAAATACCAATGTCACGTCCGATCAGATTCTCAAGCTGATCCTTCTTGAGTTTGAACTTCCAACATCAGAGGGAGATAAATCAAAAGAACTGGAAAGCCTGTATCGGTTTTTAATTGAACAATATAAGGTGGGGAAACAGGTTATCCTCATCATTGACGAAGCACAGAATCTCACGGATGAAGCGCTTGAGGAAGTCAGGATGCTTTCAAACCTCCAAAGTGATGAGGAGATTCTGTTACAGATCATGGTTGTTGGCCAGCCTGAACTGAAAAAGAGATTAAGAGAGCCAGGCCTTGCTCAATTTTCTCAAAGAATCGCAGTAAGTTATCATCTGTCTCCCTTAACAAGAAAGGAATGTTATGACTATATTGCTCATCGATTGAAGGCCGCAGGTGGAAGCCCTGATATTTTTTTGCAGGATGCGATGGATATGATATATGACAACTCCGGCGGAATTCCCAGAACCATTAACCTGCTGTGTGATGCCTGCCTTGTTTACGGTTTTGCAGATGAAATTGAAAAAATAGGAAAATACATCGTTCAGCAGGTGATTGATGACAAAGAGGGAATGGGTATCATGACGGATAGTGTAAGAGAAAGATCATCTGAGCAGCTCGTTCTTTTGAATGAACGTGATGCAAAGAGAAAACAGACTCCCCCTCTGGTTGAATGCGGCGAGGATCTGATAAAAGAGATTCAACGCATTGAAGGAAAGGTTCGGGAACTTGAAATATCAGCTGGGGAAAACAAGACAGTACTTGAGAAAAAGATCGATCAGGTTCAAAAAAAAATATTGGGTAAAATAATTCGTCTGCTCCTTGCAGAGCGAAAACAAAATGCAAGATTAATGCTTGAATACGGAAGCCTTAAAGAAAAATATCGTATGCTTGAAAAGAAATACAATGCAATCATCCATAGCAGAGATCAATGATAACAAAAGAAGATAACAAAAGAAGTTGTACGGTAAACCGGATTGCCATTCTGAAATGGCAACCCGGTATTTGGCAATCAGAGTTTTTCCTGGAGTGAAATGTTGCTTTTTATTAATGACCGGCAGGAAGTTTTTTTTCAGATATATCTTTTTTAGGAGCTTCTGCTTGAGATTTTTTGGCAGCACCTGGGGCCAATATCCATTGATTATC
>CAYTGW010000240.1:0-5432 GCA_964437395.1 uncultured Desulfocicer sp. | reverse complement strand
TCCCTGACTGCGAGGTTTGTAGGTTATGCCTTCACAACTCTCAATAATTTGAACCATGACTATAAGAAATAACAGCCAATGGAACAATCTTCTCGCTAAAGCAAGACGTGGTAATTCTGATGCACAGTGTGATGTAGGCTGTTATTACGAAGAAGGAATCATTGATAATTCCGGCGTCATTATAGTAAAGCCTCAACCATTGCGCGCCTTTCATTGGTATTCATTATCTGCTGAGCAAGGTAATGATTCAGCACAACTTGCCTTAGGCCGGTTCTTGAGCACTGGAGAAATAGTTAAAAGAGACATGAAAGCAGCGATTTATTGGACCAAACAAGCATTGAATCAAGGGTCTTCTGCTGCAGCACATAATATGGGTAAAATATACAGAGATCTTAAAAAACCATCTTTAGCTTTCAAGTGGTATAATCGTGCAGTCGAAATGGGGGATCTTGATTCCCTTTTTCAGGTCGGACTTTGCTATCTTTTTGGTTTCGGTACAAAAAAGGATTGCAAGGCTGCATATAAATGTTTCCAACGAATAAAAAATGACATGTCATCTAATTCCTGTGAGCGAACTGAAGAAAACGCCCTATATTGGATGGGATTATTTCATCTCCTTGGAATTGGTGGTTTGAAAAGATCAGTCCCTAAAGCCAGAGGTTTCTTGGAGACCGCCAATAAAGATTGTGATCATGAACAGGCGAATGAGCTTTTAAACTTAATTGGTAAGGCAAAATATATTTTGGCATAACCTGTTTTCAATGCTGAAACGGGCCAGGCCAAACAAATTGACAAAGGCATTTCTGGACTGGTAAAAGTGCATAATGGCAGGAGCAATGTGCATCATTTTGAAGGGGTTGGAAGTGAGTGGATAGTGGCAAGGAGTGTTGCTCACGCCGTCAGAGTCCGGGAGAGCGTGGCCAGGATAAAACCTGACATAACTTTAATGGCTGAATTTAAGCGTACTTGCAGCATATTTTGTTAGCCATTTTTCTATGTTCCAAATGCGAGCGGGTAAAGGATGGGAGAAGCTCGACAACAACGAGACCTTGTCACCGTATAGCACAAGATCAATCCGTATAACAAACCATGCTGAGCAGCAACTTCGAAAAACAATTGTCACCAGGAAAATTTCCCAGCAGAACTGGTCAAATCGAGGTGCTGAAATTCATGTGATTTTTATGAGCATTTTCAGGTCCGCGGAACTCCAAGGATTGAATCCTGTCGAGAAAGTCCTTGAAGATACCAAAACGTTGCTCCAAGGCGATAAAGATGTTATGGTCTAATTCAATTTGGCAGCATAATTTTCAAAGAGCTAAACTGTTACGACAAAAGATTATTGGCAGGGGATTACTTTCCGGAAGGTATCCTTGGACCAGATAATCTGGTTATCCGGCGTCTTGCCGGCCTCTTTCCATTGGTCGACAACCTGCAGGCAGTAAGATCCCATATTGATGGTCTCCGGACTCTTATCCTCTGGTTTTTCGCCTCCAATACGGAGCAGATCGGTGTTGGTGGTAGTGTAGTTGGGCTTGATGGTGGCAGCACCACATCCAACAAGGGCCACAATAACGATACAGACTAATAAGAGACGAATTATGCTTTTCATCGGTTTCATTCTCCTTGCTATTTTCGGAATATCGGATTAAAAAATCTGTTTTCAACCCATTTTAATGGAGCAGCCTTATGATTATGGTTGGTTAAAAAAGATCTGCATTTGTGCGTTTTCTATTTGTCGCACTTTCCAATATATTTTCCATTCATCTTTGTGGTCATTTCCATTCCACCCTGGTTGACTTTCATGTTGCCGGTAAAGCTGTCTCCCGCATAGGTGATGGTGCCTGTTCCCGTGGTATCACCATTGTCTCCCTTGCATTTGGTTGACCATGTTACGGTGTTTCCGCTGGTTTTGACGTCAACTGCATCACAGTTCTCGTTTTGCTGTTGCTGCTGTTTATTTTCCGGAACCAGATCGCTCTTGGTTATGCATTGAGTGTATGTGAATGCAGGTAACTGCATCGGCATGCCCGGCATCTCCATTTTTGTGGTGACTTCCCATTTGCCTTCTTTGAGATTGGGCTCTGCAAAAGATGTAGAAACCATTGTGAATACAATAAATATCAGGATTGCTGCTTTTTTTATCATGATGTTTCCTCCTGGTTGTCAATATAGGTTATTTTCCGAAAGGGCATGTTATGCATAATTGATTCGGCGTTGTCAATAAACACATTAATGAAATCTGAAAAAGCACATCATGGTTTCTCTTTTCCGACAATTTTCACCCATGCATCCTTTAATGTTACAGTGCGGTTGAAAACCGGATGATCCTTGGAACTGTCTTTGATGTCTTTACAGAAATAACCGAGTCTTTCAAACTGGAAGGAATAGCCCGGGGCCGCATTTCCAAGTCCGGGTTCAATTTTGCAATCCATAAGCACTTCCAGGGAATTTGGATTGATGAAATCGGTAAAATGGGAGCCGTTGGTTCCTTCATCCGGATTTTCCTTATTGAACAGGCGGTCATACAGCCGGACTTCAGCGTTCATGGCATGGGCAGCAGACACCCAGTGGAGCGTTGTTTTTACTTTTCTGCCATCCGGAGAATCGCCGCCGCGTGTTGCAGGATCATATGTGCAATGAATCTCAACAATCTCGCCTGTTGTTTTGTCTTTTACAACATGGGTGCAGGTAATGAAATATGCATAGCGCAATCGGACTTCGCGTCCGGGCGAAAGCCGGAAAAATTTTTTCGGGGGATCTTCCAGAAAATCATCTTTTTCAATATAGATTTCCCTGGAAAAGGGAATGGTTCGGGACCCCATATCCGGGTTGTTCGGATGAAGCGGGGCGTCCAGTTCCTCTGTCTGGTTTTCCGGATAATTATCAATCACAACTTTTAAAGGCCGAAGCACTCCCAGATGCCGGGGCGCTTTTTCGTTCAGGTCTTCCCGTATGCTGAATTCCAGAAGAGCCACATCCACCATGCTGTCCCTTCTGGCCATACCGATCCGTTCGCAGAAATTTCTGATGGATAAAGGGGTGTATCCCCGTCTGCGGATTCCGGCAATGGTCGGCATCCTCGGGTCATCCCAGCCAGCTACAAATTTCTGTTCCACCAGCACTTGTAGTTTTCTTTTGCTCATCACGGTATAGCTCAGATTCAGACGCGCGAATTCAATCTGCTGCGGATGGCATGGGACATTCAGTTGATCCAGTATCCAGTCATAGAGCGGACGATGGTCCTCAAACTCGAGGGTGCAGAGGGAATGGGTGATTCCTTCGATGGAGTCCGACAGGCAATGGGCAAAATCATACATCGGATAAATCGGCCATGCATCTCCTGTGCGGTTGTGTGTGACGTGCTTGATTCGATAAATCGCTGGGTCACGCATGTTCATGTTCGGGGAGGTCATATCGATTTTTGCCCGTAAAACATGCGCTCCTTCCGGGAATTCACCCTTTTTCATACGCTCAAACAGATCCAGGTTTTCATCAATGGAACGGTTCCGGTATGGGCTGTCTTTTCCAGGTTCCTGCAAGGTTCCCCTGTATGCCCGTGTATCTTCCGGGCTGAGGCTGCAAACATAGGCCTTGCCTTTTTGGGTCAATTCAACCGCATAATCGTAAAGCTGGTTAAAGTAGTCGGATGCATGATAAAGCCGGTCCTGCCAATCAAAACCAAGCCAGCGGACATCGAACTGGATGGCCTCCATATATTCAACTTCCTCTTTGCTCGGATTGGTATCATCAAACCGGAGATTACAAGTTCCCCCCTTGTATTCCTGCGCGATACCGAAATTGAGGCAGATCGATTTGGCATGTCCGATATGAAGATATCCGTTCGGCTCGGGAGGAAACCTTGTGGCGACCTTGCCGTTGTATTTGTTATTTTGAACATCTTCCGAGATAATGGTTTTGATGAAATTTGAAGGCGTTGAAGGTATGGATGGAGCTTCTGTATTCATTTTTTTAAACCTTTATTTATGTTGTAATCAGAATATAACCAAAGTGGATTTGTTCTCCAAGAGGCTTTCAAAATATCATAGAAATATGGAAAAAGAAAACCTTGTTTGCATGGTTGTTCATGGAGAATTGTTTTTCGAATCCTGTGTGCTGGTCGAAAACAAAGGGTTTGTGTTTGCCGGAAGGGTATCATGGAAAAAATTTTTTCTGTCTGAAATGGGAACTTCAATTAATACCCGTGTGCCGGCTCCTGGTCTGGACTGGATATCCAGATTCCCATTCAGTAACATGGCGCGCTCTTCCATGCTTCTCAACCCCATATGTTTCCGGTTCACTTCTGCGGTATTGTGTTTTTTGACATCAAAGCCTGTTCCATTATCGGTTATCCGGAGAAGTAGGTTGGGAAATGATGCTACCATGTTGATTCTGATTTGGGTTGCCTTTGCGTGTTTCCGTATATTATTCAGGGCTTCCTGTATGAGTCTGTAAAGGTGGATCTCCATATCCGCCTCCAGGTTGAGGTTATCAACGCCAGCGGAATGAAAATCAATCGGGATATTTTCGGTTTCAGAGAATTCTTCGCAATACCGGAAAACCGTTTTCACCAGACCCAGTTGATCGAGTATCGGTGGCCTCAGATCATAGGCAATATCCCGGATATTCCGGATTGTTTTTTGAAGCATTCCGGAAAGCCTTGCAGCCCTTGATCGGATTTCATCCGGAACAGCAGGGTGAGGATCAAACAATGTCTCGCAGATAATCCGTGATGTTGACAGATCTTGTGCAACACGATCATGAAGATCACGTGCAATTCTTTTCCTTTCATTTTCCTGGGCCTTGATTAAATCATAGGTGAGGTTGTGAATCCTGACTTCAGCCTGTTTTTTATCGGTGATGTCGTGGGCATAAATGGCCAGTTTTTCAATAGAGGTATCTTCTCCAAAAACAGGAAAGATCCGCACCTCAAATATCTTATCTTCCAGCATCTCCTCAAAACGGGCAGGTTCTCCTGACTGGATAACCTGATCCAGTCTCTTTTTCAAAGATCGGGCGGTTTTGGGGGGGAATAAATTATATAAAGAGTTTTTTGAAAACTCATTGATATTGGTATTGAACCGTTTTGCAGCTGTCTCGTTGATGGATAAAATCTGACCATCAGGTGAAATCAGGAAGGCAATATCAATGGTCGCATTCAGCAATGCCCGGGTCATTTCATCGCTTTTACGGAGAGATTCTTCAGCAATGGCACGTGCCTTGATCTCTTTTTTTAACAGGCGGTTCGTCTCTTCCAGTGCATGGGTTCTGTCTTCAACTCTTTGTTCGAGAGTAGTTCTTGCCTTTTGTAACTCGATTTCCACCTGGTGTCTTTTCTCCAGTTCTGTGGCCAGTGTTTGATTGAGCTTGTTGTAACGGTAAGAAAGACAGTAGGATCGAAGCAATGTGGTTATCGAGGTGAACAGCTTCTGGGA
>CAYTGW010000239.1:0-5446 GCA_964437395.1 uncultured Desulfocicer sp. | reverse complement strand
GTGAGGCAGCAAACCATGAAAAATACAGTTTTGATTATTTGTGTCATGTTATTTGGCATCAGTGTCTCTTTTGTTGAAGCAGCAGAAAAAGACAAACCAGGGGTTACCATTAAAATTGCAACTTTAGCTCCTAAGGGTTCTGCTCTCATGAACGTACTTGAGGAGCTGAGGGCCCGGGTAAGGGAAGAAACAAAAAATGAAGTGTATTTTAAAATCTATCCTGGAGCGATTCAAGGAGATGAAAAAGATGTATTGACAAAAATAAAGCTTGGACAGCTCCAGGGAGGCGTTTTTACCAGCAATGGGATGGGAAGAGTTGTTCCGGAGGTCAGGGTAACGGATATCCCTTATTTGTTTAAAAATTATGGAGAGGTTGCCTATGTCCGATCCAAGATAAAAGATAAACTGGAAAAACTTTTTGAAGAAAAAGATTTTATTGTTGTTGCATGGGCAGATATCGGATTTGTTCATCTTTTTTCAAAAGAGCCGGTTACCGCTGATAATTTGAAAAATTTAAAGGTATGGGTATGGGGAGATGATGTATTGAGTCTGACAATATGGAAAACCGTAGGAGTAACACCCATTTCTCTTTCCATTACAGATGTACTTACGTCTCTTTCAACAAAATTGATTGATACTGCTCCCTCAACCCCCTTTGGAGCGGTAGCGTTCAGATGGTATACAAAATTCAATTATATCTCAGAAATTCCGTCAACCGACCCATCTTCAGCACTTCTGGTTTCCAAAAATACGTGGAATAAAATTTCACCGGAAAGCAAGGAAAAGATCGCAAGGATCGCAGAATGGTATCATGACACGATTACCACTACCAATCGAAAGGCAAATGCAGACAGCCTGAAAATATTGAAAGATGCAGGCATTAAAGTGGCTCCTGCAACAGAGAAGAGCATCAAGTTTGTAACGGATATGCAAATGAAAACAAGAGAGGCGCTCATTGGAAAACTTTACTCCAGGGAGCTTTTAAATGAAGTGCTGGGGTATCTTGATGAGTACAGAAAAATGAATCCGAACAGCGATTACATCAGAATCCAATAAGGGAAACAAAATGATCTGCCATGAATGTGGAAAAGAGGTTGAAGATAATACAAGAATATGTCCGGTGTGCAACGTTATCTTGCTTGAAACCGGCAACTTTTTCGATAAGATTGCAAAAATTGAGGGATATTTTTTATCAGCCTGTCTGGCAATGATGGTGATCATGGTTCTCCTCCAGATTATCCTTCGGAATTTTTTATCAAGTGGAATTGCCGGCGGAGATGCCATTGTAAGGCATATGCTCTTATGGGTCGGATTCCTGGGAGCCGGCCTTGCAACCAGAGGTGGCATGCATATCCGGGTTGATATCGCATCAAAGATCCTTTCTCAAAAAGGAATGAAGGTTGCCCGAGTGTTTACCGATCTTTTTTCTGTAATTGTCGGCTGCTTTCTGGTTTATGCATCTTTTTCCTTTGTTAATCTGGAATATCAATCCGCGGATAAACTGCTCTTCTGGCACCTGCCGATCTGGGCTATGGAAAGTATCATACCGATTGGTTTTTTGATCATCACTCTCCGTTTTGCATCTAAAGGAATTGAAAATTTTTTAAGGCTGGTAAAGGAAACATAAGATGATAACACTGATTGTTCTGGTGATCACTTTGATGGCAATCATGGGTGCTCCGGTTTTTATCGTATTATCCGCGTTTGCCATGCTTGGGTTTTATGTGACGGAAATTCCGCTGGCAGCTATTATTGTCGACCTTTACAGCAATTTTTCCAGCCAGCCGCTTTTATACACCATACCCTTGTTTACTTTTGCCGGTTATATTCTTGCTGAAAGCAAAACCTCAATCAGACTGGTTAATTTTTCCAAGGCGATCCTGGGCTGGCTACCTGGCGGTTTGGCCATTGTCGCACTGGTCACATGTGCATTTTTTACCGCTTTTACCGGAGCCTCCGGTGTGACCATTATTGCCCTGGGAGGTCTTTTATATCCGGCAATGATTAAAGAAAAGTACCCGGAAAAGTTTTCTCTTGGATTACTGACATCTTCCGGGAGTCTTGGACTTTTATTCCCTCCAAGTCTTCCTATTATTCTGTTTGGTGTTGTATCGGAAGCCAGCATAAACCAATTGTTTGCCGCCGGCCTGCTCCCAGGAATTTTTCTCATTGTTCTTCTTTCTTTATACAGTATGTTCATTGGGAAAAGGGATGCGGTTGTCCAAACTAAATTTCATTTTGCAGAAGTGCTCAAGACAGCAAACCAGGCAAAGTGGGAACTTTTTATTCCCGTAATCGTGGTTGTGGGCATATATGGCGGTTTTTTTACATTAGGGGAGATTGCATCGATCACCGTTGCCTACTCTTTAATCATCGAGGTTTTTATTCAAAAAGATATCCGGATTTCCCAAATCCCCTCGATCATGAAAAGAAGTATGATACTGGTAGGGGGAATACTGGTTATCTTAGGTGCTGCATATGGTTTGACGAACTACCTGATTGATGCTGAAATTCCAATGCTAATACTGGATTCCATGCGAGTCTATATCACTTCGAAGTTTTTGTTCCTGCTTACCCTGAATATTTTTCTTTTAATTGTCGGATGTGTCCTGGATATTTTTTCAGCAATCCTTGTAACGGTTCCACTGATTCTACCGATCGCAGAAAGTTATGGAATCAATCCTGTACACCTTGGAATTATCTTTTTGACAAACTTGGAAATCGGTTATTCAACACCACCTGTTGGAATGAATCTGTTTATTGCATCCTTCCGGTTCAACAAATCGGTTCTCACACTATATCGGTCAACCATTCCGTTTCTGGTTATTCTTTTTATTGCACTTATGTTCATTACATACATGCCGCAACTCAGCCTGTGGCTTGTGGATTATCTTCATATCAAATAACAAGGCCAAAATGATATACAATGAAAATCAGTGTGAACCTTTTTGCCACGCTTGTCTGCTTTAAACCTGAAAATACAGGAAGGGAGGCATGGGCAATGGATTGTTCAGAAGGAACCACTGTCGGAGAATTACTCGGTCTGTTGAAAGTGCCTTCTGCCAAAGCCCGGATTCTCTTTGTCAATAATGTTCACGCCAATGAAAAAACAGTTCTGAAAGATGGGGATCAAGTGGGTATATTTCCTCCTGTAGGAGGCGGATAGGTAAGGATCGGAAACTGCTTGAACAGGTTATGTCGGTGGAGATATGATTGAAAATACAGTTGATGGTATTTTTTTTGTTGCCGGGAAATGGCCCCTGGATCTAACAAAACCAGTGATTGTTTTTATTCACGGATCTGGTGGGTCACATGTATTATGGGACAAGCAGATTTCAGCTTTATCATGTCATGCCAACACCATTGCATTGGATTTGCCGGGACATGGCAAAAGCAAGGGGGATGCAAGAGATAATATCAAAGACATTTCTTTCGCCGTTCATCAGTTTATGAAAGCGCTCAATCTTAATCGTCCGATTCTTTGTGGTCTCAGCATTGGAGGGGCGGTTGCTCTCCAGCTTCTTATAGATAAAAATAGTGATTATCAAGGCGGTATACTGGTCAATACGGGTGCTCGTCTTAAAGTAATGCCCACCATTATTGAAACCTTGCAGAAAGATTATTTTGTCGCCATTGATGCCACGAAAATGATTGCTATTTCTGAAAAAACAGATCCTCAAATAGTAGAACCATTAATTGAAGAAATGAAAAAGTGCAGGGTTGAGTCAACTGTCAAGGATTTTCAGGCTTGCGATTCATTTGATGTTATGGATAAGCTGAATCGAATTGATGTTCCGGTATTGGTGCTGACAGCAGCAGAAGATAAGTTAACTCCGCCGAAATATGGCGAGTATCTGGCAAAAAATATTCAACAGGCAAAATTAGTCCAAATTCCGGATGCAGGCCATTTTTCACCTCTGGAAAAAGAGGAGGAAATCAATCAGGCCATGATTGGTTTTCTTCAAAGTTTGACAACACAATAAGAGTTTCGTCTTTGCATCTGTTTTTTCCCTTAATGCTTTTCCGTGATGATGAGATGAATAGTTTTGTTTTTCCAATCATGGGACATAAATCCTTCAGCATCGATATCTTTCCCGAAGATCGTCTGTTTCTTACAGACAGATATGAATCTGTTTTTTTGGTGAAGGATGAAGTCTTGAAATAAGCTTCCGTTTATTCGTATGCCTGTTTTGAAAAGCCCTGGCCCCAGATCCTTTGCAATCGTATTAAAAAGTTTCAAGGTAAAGTCAATTACCTGTTTATTAGAAACAGTTGATTGTTGCTCATAAGAGATATTTTTACGAAATGAAGAATAAAATCCTGATTTTCGAAATGTTGCACCGACAAGTCCCGGCATTGCAGCCGACAGGGCAAGTATTGAACCTTGCTTTAAAAAAGTGTTTTTAACATCATCAACAGCCTTGCCATCAAGGAAAATGGTTTGAATGCGATGGTCAATATATTCCGGGGTGATCCCCATGCCGATTGTTAAGAAAGCATGAATAGACGTTCCTGAGATTGTTGAAGCAAGGATTCCCTGAGCCAGCAATTGGTGAAAAAAAGATATCTGATCGGCAATGATATGGACAACGGTTTCCTGTTTCATGAAGAATATGGCTAGGATTTAATTTATTGGTTTAAAAAAAACCAGGGAGGCTCCCAATGCCTCCCTGGTGATTTATGGATTAGATTATTATCCATTACACTCCCTACCAGTTGAAAACTTGATCAAGTTCATCCCCGGTTACTGCAAAAGTAACTTTATGGGGTGGAAGGGGTTCTTTTGAAAAAAAGTCAGGAAGCCTGTCATGGGCGGATGTAAAGCCGGCGCGGGAATTAAAGCTCCTTTCAAAATCGAGTATTTTTTTCCCAAGTGCAACCACATCGTCTGCTGTCAGATTTTGTCCGGTAAATGCTGATAAAACATCCAGCATATCCTGGAAGGTATCTTCCTGGTCCAGAATGGCAAAAGCGATGAACAAACAATATCCTGTTGCATCGATTGCCGCTGTGGCAATTTGCAGATTCCGGGAAAGTTCAACCTGACCTTTTGGTTTCAAAGGGTCTACGTCACCGCCAACCTTCAGAATATTGGCGGTTACAGCATATCCTGCTGTATGATCTGCTCCCATTGGCGATGTTGCATAGGTGACCGCTATCCCCTGAACAGCTCTTGGATCATAAGCCGGCATGGATTGGCCTTTCACAGTCGGAACCCTTTCCACTCCGAAAACTTTTCCGGCAACCTCTGCACCGCTGCCAAGGATACGACCAAGGTGAGAGCCTTTGCCTACTTCTTTTACAAGATTGATTGCAGCCTGACTATCTCCGAATTTCGCGATTCCGGCTTCCATGGCGATTCCGATGGTCACTCCCATCTCAATAGTGTCACTACCAAAATCATCATCAAGCCTGTCAAGTTGTGCAATCGCATCCAGGTCATCGA
>CAYTGW010000238.1:0-5466 GCA_964437395.1 uncultured Desulfocicer sp. | reverse complement strand
TGCTGTGACCTGAATGGGGTGGGAAGCCCAGAAAAGGGTGGAGAGAAGAGAAATCGGGTAGATCGTTTTCAGAGAATCCGTCGCCGGATTCTGAAGCTTCAGTGTAATATGGATCAACAAAAACAGAAGAATGGATGAAATACAGTGAATCGTTAAATTGACGACATGATATCCAAACGTATTATTCTGGCTGAAGTAATAATTCAAGGCAAAGGTCAGATAGGACAACGGCCGTGTATCATGGGTATGATTCAGTTTTTTCCCATACAGAATGTTCTTCAGAGAATTGAGTGAAAAGTCACGCAGATGGATATTGGGATTGTCTGTGATGTTCAAAAAGTCATCATAGTGGAAGGGAACCTGGAAGCTGTTGCTGTAGATCATCAGCAGCAAAATCAGGATAGTCGTAACAGCAAACAGGCATTCCCTGGTTGTGGGAAGAAGGATTTGGCTTTTCACGATGGGGTGATGTCGGGTCATTGGTTCTGGGATATCGAGTCTCTAAATGGTTTGGTATGGTATATATTGATTTCATGATCAGAGTCAATATAACCTGCAACCGAAACATAATACTTGACAGGAATAGGCAAAAACGTACTAATACAATTGGTTCCGAATCGATTTATTCGTGAATAATGTGTTTTTCAGGAACGCACAGATGCGACAGTCAAACCAAAAAAATTTTTTTCCATACAGCCCAGATGGATTTACCGTAATTGAGCTTATTGCAGTACTGGTCATGATCAGCGTGATCAGTGCGATCATTCTGGGACGAATGGGGAATATAAAAGCGGATCTTAATGCACGAACCGACACCATAAAAGCGCATCTCCGGTATGCTCAGTCAAGGGCAATGGATTCAGACCTGATCTGGGGAATCCGGTATACAGGGACAGGATATTTTCTTTTTTCTTTTCACGGGAGTTCAGAATCTGCGATTCGTATACCAGATGAGGAGAATGTGATTGTTGATCTTTCGGGCGATGAAATCAGCCTGGGCTCTTTCCAGGCAATTTCATTTGATTCGTGGGGGAGTCCATATGCGAATGCTACGGGAACCGGTACTTCCGCAGGACAGACAATTGTTGTTTCTGCCGGAAGCAACCCCCTGAATTCTATTGCAGTCACGAAAAATACAGGATTTATCCAATGAGCCAATTTCAAAACCATTATAAAGCGTCACACCGGCGAAAGTCAGTGCCCAGAAAAGAGCCGAAAATACTGGGTTCTAGTTTTCGCCGGAACTACAACAACAGACTTTTGAAATTGGCTCCAATGATGAAAAAAAGAGAGACACTCCATCATGACTGCATGGGATTTACGCTTCTGGAGGTCATTATTACACTGGTTATCGCTGCGATCTTTGGAAGTATGCTGATACAGTTTACCGGTACTAGCATGTCCAGAAGTGCAGATACGGTTGAGCGGGTCAGAAACGGAAGCACACTTGTCCGGACGGTTGAAGCGATCACAAAAGATTACCGGAGCTGGATTAAAAGCAATCCGGATGATCCTCTGATCAATTTTAAAAATACAATCGATGCCTCCTATGGAGGTGGAAATATAGCTGTCCAAACGGTCTTTTCAGATGTTGATTCTGGAATGGATACGGATATTGAAATACTCTGGGTCACGGTTTCCGAACTGGATGAAAACCTGAATGTCAGACAATCCCTGGTTACTCTTTTCACCAGATAGAATTGAAAAGCGGAACACAATGAAAAATGAAAACGGATTCACGCTGATTGAAATCATCATATCCCTTGTGATTGTCGGAATCATGGCGTCGATTGTGGGAATCCTGATGGTAGTAGGTGTTCAGGAATATGCTTTTTCAAAAGAAAATGTGGCGGTGTCTCAAAAAGCCTCTCTTGCATTAAAGCGCATCGAGAAGGAACTTCGGGGATTGACGGTGATTGATGAGATTAATTCAGACGATTCCTGTATCCGCTATAAAATCGAGACCCTTTCTCCTTATTACCGGGCCATTGGCATCCGCGGCAATACCATTGAACTTAAAATAGTTCCTGATTCGGATTGTGATTGCGCGACCAGTGGAGATGTTCGGGTGGATCAGGTTTCAAGCTTTGTTCTTTCCTATGAGAACAGCGCTTCTGACCCTTCAACGGTTTCATCATCACCACCTTTGAAGTTATCGGATCTGTCAGAGATCCGGGTTTTATTTACCTTGAATCTCCGGTCAGGGGAAGTGTCTAAAAGTTTTGAGGTGCGGATCAATCCAAGAAATAACGGGAATCTCAATGGCCCGGGAGTACAGTTGTAAATGATCAACCGAACACTCATCGTCATGATCAAAGAACAGATGCATACCATGCTTTTCTGCTGTGGTTCAACGCAGGCAAAACCGGTTCGCTGGTGCCGGCTCCGGACGTATCCGGAATCCGGAGCCGTGCTTCTGGCTCTGGTTGTTCTGATGGTGATGGTCGGTTTTCTGGGTGCTGCCATGACCCACCAGACCGCCACCGGCAGTCTGAGTTCCGTCAGCGGAAACCGGTCACAGCAGGTCTTTTACCTGGCGGAATCCGGATACCGGTATGCCGCAGCCAAGATGAAGAAAAGTTCGGATCTGAATACGCTTCATGATCATGGCCCATATGCCATCGGCAATGCAGGAACGTTCACTGTTCAGTTTTATCCCTATATTTTTGATGCCGTAAATACGGATGGCGCCGGAACGCTTACAGCCAAAGTGCCGTTTGGAGATGTACCTTCTATGGCCATGTCCGTCGGCGCAGGTGATTTTTTCTATCTGAAAACCGCCAGCCAGACAGAACCGTTCCAGACGATTTTGGTATCGGATGATACCATATCCTTTGTCAAGGATACGGGATTATGGAACGTGCTTCCTTCCGAAAGAGTCCGGCTTGCGGTCAAAAGCAATGGGGATCTCCTGACCGAGGGAGGGGATCTGAATCTGCAATCAACGAGTTCAGCCAGTGCGTTTCCGCTCCGTCATGGTCGTATCCTGATGGATGGGAAGGTTTATCAGTACAAGATTCGTGAGCAGTCAAAACTCGCAGGTGTTACCAGGGCGGATGACCAGCCGTGGGAAGCCCCGGCACTGTATAATGGCATGGATGTGATCCTGCTTGATTTCATGGAATTGCATTCAACCGGCAGGATCGGAAACGGCGCTGCATCTGTCAGCCGGAAGGTTGTTTACAACATCCCGGTTTATGGAACAGATAACGAAGAGTTTCATGATCCTTTTGACGACAAATCCCACTGGGAGGAGACTTCAACAAAAGGAAGCCATGTGATCGAAACCATAGCCGGTGACAAGGTGTTGAAGGTTGAATCAACTACCGTTACCGGTCCGGTAAGCAAAAGTCAGATCGCCCTTGTACCATCCACAACCAGTATCGATTTTTCAAAAACCCATGGCATTGCCGGTGATTTCCTGAGCTATGATACCCAGGTAAAGGTCGGGTTCTCTCCTGATATACCGGATCATTACATGGCAGGCATCACTTTCCGCCTGAATGGAACAACAGGAGAACACTTTGGTGTTTCCTTTCAAAAGCCGGATTTTTATGATCTATCAGGAGCTATCGATCAGATACCGGATGATCTGGTTCCAAGTCCGATGCAGAATCAGTACGGGATTGTGCTATGGCAGGAGCTTGCAGCAGGATGGGACTGGCTTGCCTATAAAAAACTGACACCCGTCATTCTGTTTCAGGATGACATGGAAGGTGACAGTTCTGCCTGGAGTCAGACCGACACCTGGGGAAAAACCACCTGGGCGCACGGTTCAGGCCATTCCTTTACAGACAGTGTCTCCGGAAACTATTCCAATAATCAGGAAACATCTATCATTTCCAGAACCCTTGACCTATCCAACAGGAAAGATGTTTCTCTTTCCTTCTATCATTACTACAGCATTGAACCGCCATACAGCATCTTCGGGGGGTATACGGATTTCGGAGCGGTTGAGATCTCAAACGACAATGGGGCAACCTGGACAGAGCTTGGCCGGTTTGCCAACTGGTATTTGTTTTTTATTGAAATGAGCCAGAACTCCTGGAAGAAGGAAACGTTTTCAATTCCGGATGTGTTCTTATCCGATCAGATGAAAATCCGGTTCCGTCTGGTGACAGATTACTCCGTGACACGGGATGGATGGTATATTGACGATGTCCGGCTCGATTCCAACTGGTTCCCGGAAACAGATGCAACACTGGTTGTGCACCTGGTTGAGGCAGCAGCCATTACATTCACAAACGGGATTTTACCGAAAATTGAAGACAGGGATATCCTGATCAGTCAGGTGAATGGGACAAGAGGTGTTGTTGTGGGAGAACCGATAGTCAATTCCGGTTCATGGGCTTCCGGGAACGCTGCCGGGATCATCCGTTTGAACAACCTTTCTGCACCCGCAGGTTTTCCAAACGGGCCGATTCAAGTCATTGAAAAGGGAACCAATCTTGCCAATGTAACGGGTTTCCGGGCAAGGGATAATTATATCCAGGTTTATTACGGAGATGGAATCGGATACGGTATCCCGAACAGCACCCCGCTTGACAATGAGAAACTGGCAAGTTCAAGAATCACATCCTCAACCCAGACCCTGAAATGGCCTTCCAAGGATGCAAATGATACAACCCCTTTAAACGATTATTACACGACTGTTCAGTGGGACGGGTATAATTCGCTTGCTGTGAGCTTATTGGGAACGGGTCTGGAAAAGGATACCATCATTCGGGCAGGTCAATTGACAACCGGCCCGGGTTACAGCCCTGATCCGGAGATTGCCCTTCACACCTTTGGAATGGATGTTTATTCCACCAGCGTATATTTTGACGATTTTGGACTCCGAACAAACCAGCCTGCTCTTCAGGGATTTTTACCTGCCATTCAGGAGTGATTGGGTTGGGGGCGGTTACCGGTTATCGGTTGACGGTTGCCGGTTGGCCGGTGGATTGGTTGATGGAATGAAAAAAGATCTTCTGTTTTTGTAATCTCAGTATTGTTTTTGTAGGAACAATCATTTTTCTGTGAGAGCAGTAATTTTTCTGTGAGAGCAGTAATTTTTCTGTGGGAGCAGTAGCATTTTTGTGGGAGCAGTAGCATTTTTGTGGGAGCGGCTTCCAGCCGCGATATCTGTCCGGTAATAAAAGCAGATTTCTGCAGATACCGTTTCATTCCCCCACACGATCCTGTTTGCGATCGTGCAGGAGCCTTTTAACAGAGCCACCTTTGCCACGTCCTCGAAAGGCATTGATCGGGTCTTCAATTACAGGCACAACCCTGATTCCATCCTGTTCCTCAATCCATTCCAGTTTTTTGGATGGATTCAGCTTGAAACGCCGCCGGGTTTCGGCTGGAATCACTGTTTGTCCCCTTGAGGTTATCGTGCTTTTCACCTTTCAGGGCTCCTTATGAATTACATAATTAGTGTTTGAACGGTAACCATAAACATATTGAAATTAAAAGAAAATATCG
>CAYTGW010000237.1:0-5479 GCA_964437395.1 uncultured Desulfocicer sp. | reverse complement strand
CGGCCAGATTCAGCCACCTGTGTTCATGCAGTAATGATAATTTCCGAAAGGATCTGTTTGCAATCAATTCATCTGAAATCCTCCGGATAAAGGAAAGCGGCCAGTCCTCTCTGGGCCTGTCGACCAGCACGGAAATCATTTTCGATAAGCCTTCAAGGCCTTTTTTATCCTTTTGACTTGAAAAGGCTTCCTTCACCTCCATGCAGACTGTTTCCGTTATCTCTGAATCAAAAACCTCGGTATCTGCAACATCTGCTTCCAATTCCCGGGATCGCAACTGAAATTGAAGTTGCCACCGATGCTTGCTGATCTGAGAACTGCACCACAGGGAAAGCGTTCCGATTTCCGTGTAATCAGCTTCAATGGTCACCGGAAGTGTGGTTTTGACTCCCTTTTTACCAAATTGAACAATGGTTTGAATGGGAGGAAGCGTTGAAAATGAATCATCGATCTGAACGATATCTCCTGTTTTATCACCGGATCGATAACTGGAGCTATATGCATCAAAGGTGACCGGCTGATTGGTAAGCACTTCAAACTGTTTGTCCGGCAGCTGGATATGGGTTCCTTCATCCAGGCCCCTTTCCACCAGACAGACTGCATGTTTTTCCTTGCCCTCTTCCTGCTTTGCCACACCGATATAATACCCACGTGGACTTCCGCTTCCCACACGCACCCCTTTTCCGGTTTTTACCATCCCATAGTATGAAGCACCAAGGGCAACTGCAAGATCCGGTTCCGGATTTTCAAGTATCCTCGGAATCGATTCATCTTCCACCCCGAACCAGTATCGAATGGCATGACGAATCCTCTCCTGGATAACCGGGGATTTTAAAGAGCCCCCGTTAAAGAGGATCAGATCCGGAATCGGTTTTCTGTCAAGTCCATTCCTTTTCACATCTTCCTGATGGCGTTCAAGGAATTCACCCAGGTGACGGGTGATTGCCGGATCATGTTCATATGGAAGGCCGAATTCCGTAATTCCTTTTTTTGTTTTTGCGGATTTTCCGGCTTGATCTTTTACAAGCGGGAAAAATCCATCGATTATCGTTTTTTCCAGGTTTTTCCGATTCAGCTCAGCAGAAAGGGTTCCGGCAATCAAACCGCTCCCCTCCCCCATAATGGTTATTCTTACGGAGTCTGTCAGATTATTCAGTATGTTTTCCTTGGCTTGACGACACTGGTGACAAAGGGTTTTCCACCGGTCCTGGTTCAGGGATATTTTCTTTTTGCCGGAAGCCATCTCCACTTGATGGGCAAGTGCAAGATCGATATTGTCCCCTCCAAGAATCAGATGATCGCCAACAGCAATGCGCTCAAATCGCGGAGATCCATCCACTTCTTTCAGAAATATGAGGGTAAAGTCTGTTGTGCCACCGCCGACATCACATATTAAAATCAGTTCATTGGATTTTACATACTGATCCCAGTTCTTCTCATGTTTAATGAGCCAGTTGTAAAAGGCCGCCAGAGGTTCTTCGATCAGGGTGATCTGATTCAGTCCGGACATCCTGGCAGCTTCTACTGTAAGATCCCTGGCAACTTCATCAAAAGATGCAGGTACCGTCAGGATGATCAGTTGATTCTCCAGATATCGTTCTTCATCATCGCCATATTTTGAATTCCAGGCCTTTTTAATGTGGGAAAGATACGCGCTGGTTGCTTCAACCGGTGACACCTTGCGGATTTCCTCTCCGGAACCCCACGGGAGAATTTTTGCGCGTCGGTCAACATCTCCGTGACAAAGCCAGCTTTTTGCGGATGCCACCAGTCTTGCCGGCACTTTGGCTCCATGATCCCGTGCAAATACACCGGCAAAAGAGGTGACTTCAGACTCCCAGGGAATGGACACAGCAGAACTTGCAATATCATAAGGCCCGGGTATATAGAGAAAAGATGGTAGAACAGGATGCCCTTTGAATTCACCGGGTCCAACCAGTTGAGGAACGTTGAAAAGACAGATGGATCTGCTGCCGTCTTTCTCATGTGCTTCCAGATCAACATAGGAAACTGCGGAATTGGTTGTGCCAAGATCAATTCCGATAATGTATCTTTTGCCGTCAAACTGCAATGTTCTCTTTCTCCCTTACATTGAATTCAAAATTCCATTTCCTGCCGTTTTCCCGTGAGACACACCGAAATGACAATATACCTGTTTCTGTAATCTCAATCTCTAAAAATACAGGAATGGTTTTTCCATGATTTCCTTCAAGAAGGGTTTCAATGGCTGCAACCGGTTCGATCTCTCCTTCATTCCACTCTTCAATCACTATTCCGGGTTGATCATCTACTCTTACGGATGATCCCAGAAGATCAAATTGAACCGGTTCTCCTACCCAGATAACAAATTCCGGGTCCTCAATTCGAATAAATGACCCTTCTTCCATTCCAAAAGGAGCAACGCATAAAGCTTTCATTGGTGCCGGCATACCGGGAATCGCAGGCATGGAGGCTGCAATTCCAATGTAGTAGGAACGGCCGAGTCCACTTCTGATCCTTATTCCCTCGCCTCTTCTGACAAGACCGTAATATGCAGCACCTTTTGCAACTGAAAGATGAAAATCGTCTGATCTTAGTTCACGTGTGCTGCCTCGGTCATCCGCTTCTGCGATTTCTGTTGTCTGCTTCCATGCAGAAAGGGTATCCAGAATCCTTCTCCGGATCGAATCCGCGTTCATGATACCGCCATTAAACAGCACTGCGGTGGGAAACCGGACATGATCCGGATCATCGATCATCCGAGAAAGAAATTTTGCCAGATGCCTGCTTACACCCGGATCAGCCTCAAAAGAAAGCCCTTGTTCCTGAAGGCCGATCTTTCGACTGCCGGCCGGTCTGTCTGATTTATCACAGAACGGAAAAAATCCATCTACAAGAACTTTTATCACTTCTTCTTTTTCCAATGAGGTTTTAATGGTTCCGCCGATCAGACTGCTTCCTCTACCCAATATATTGATAGAACAGGATGCCGGGCCGTTTTCAGTGAGCAGCTTTTCCTTGGCGATCCGGCAACTATGGGTCAGCCCCCGCATCTGCCAGGAATCAATTTTTGTACCACTTTTGGCCAGTTTGTTTGCAATTGTGTAGGCGAGGGTCAGATCCATATTGTCCCCCCCAACAAGAAGATGATCTCCCACGGCAATCCGTTCAAGAACAAGCTCCCCATCCTGTTCGGAAACCTTGATCAGGCTGAAGTCACTGGTCCCGCCGCCGATATCACAGACCAGAATCAGATCGCCTCTGGTTATGGTTTCACGCCACTTGTTTCCATTGCTTTCTATCCATGCATAAAAGGCGGCCTGTGGTTCTTCAAGGAGTGTAATATTGGAAAGACCCGCCATTTGTGCTGCCTTTACAGTCAAATCTCTCGCCACTGCATCAAAAGACGCAGGCACAGTAAGGAAAATTTCCTGCTCCTCGATCCTGTATCTCTGATCAATCGAGGCCATTATGTGATTCCATGCATCCCGGATATGGCAGAGGATTTTCGAAGAAGCTTCAATGGGAGACATTTTGAGTTGATCTTTTTGGGAATTCCAGGGTAGAATCGGCTTGTTCCGGTCTACCATTTCATGGCAAAGCCATGATTTTGCCGAAGAGACCAGATGATCCGGCAACTCTTCTCCGCGATCCTGTGCAAACTCTCCAAGACAGAACAGCTCTTCCTTATTCCATGGCATGTGTAAGGATTCTTTCGTAACCTGATATTCCCCGGGAATGAGAATAAAGGAGGGTAGATGATTCCTCTCCTCAACCACACCATTGCCAACAATCTGCGGGATGTTAAATACCCGTATTTCAGGCGTATGGCCTTTTTGTATATCTGTTGAGGTATAGGCAACCACCGTATTGGTTGTGCCCAGGTCAATGCCGATAATATAAGCAGGGTCAGACAAGCGACAACTCCTTTATCAAAAAATCATTGAATTTCAACTTCTGCCGGAGATATGGCTTGTAACTTACCGGTATCCGTCAATTTGGGGAGATCCAATTTTGAAACCCGCCAGCCCCGGTGCCGTAGTACACCTGTAAAAGGAGGCTCTCCGGATACGTTACCGGTCAGTTTAATACTGCCAGGATCAAATCCGGATACAATAGTGACATTTTCCCCTTCACTCTGCTCCAGTACCGGTTGCAAGGTTATATATTTGGCCATGGTTTTTTTACAGTTTTCATGAATGCTTCTTACAGCAGCTCCAATTTGAAAATCTTCGTATAGATCCAGATTTTCAGAGAGAAAATCAACCAGTCTGCCTTCACGTTGAAACACTGTCAAAAGATGAAGGAACAATCTCTGATGATTCAGCTCATTCTTTTTTCTTTCCGCAGCTTTTTGTTCCTCAACATCCGGTTTTAACCGGTTTTTCTGAGGTTGGGTATGCGCTTCAAGTTTTTGGACAAAGGATTTCAGATACAGCCAGAGGATGAGTCCAAATAGAAGAAAAACACCGGTTGAAACCGGTATAAAATAGTATCGTAACAGATTCTCCATATAGACTATTTTCCCCATCAAACCAGGTAAATCGGGTTGTGCTGATCCGGCTTTTATGGAAATGGTCAATTTTGAAAAAATAATATTCATGCCATAATAAAAAGCTACATCCACCAACGCCAGAAGAAGCACGATTGCCAGAAAGATACTGATGAAGGATGCTCGTGAATATGCCTTGCCAATATTCATCTTTTGTTTCTCCTTACCCGGGATACCGGAGCAAAATATCTAAAATAATTATATTTTTATTGAAACATCTTCTTAAACCACACCCGCCGATGTTGTCTGTTTTGAATTTTTTTTTGAATTGAATCAATTGCCGAAATCGAAATCTAAAAGCTACGGCCAAAACTGTCAAGTAACAATTGAGTTGCCATGTGTTGAAATCGTTTTATAGTCTCATCGCATTCAAATCTACCATTCGATTTTACCTTGTTTACAATAAAATGATATGATAATCTCTCTTTTCAAGAAGTGAGATTTGAATACGGTTTGAAACCATTTTATGATGATCTGCTGAATACGATCGATGATTTCAAGAATATCAATCATCCCAAATGATGGAAAAGATGATACAAAATCGGGATAAATTTGATTTTGAAATTGGCTTGCTGATTCAAAGTCCTTGCAAATATTGTAAACAAAGAGATCAATTCCCCAAATGCTTTGAGGCTTGTCGTACTCTTGATAATATCCGGGGTATACTGGCAAGCGGTATATCCTGCACCTATTCCGTGGCTGATTAATCCAAATTCAACCGATCAAAATATTTATAGAGAGATTTAAAAAGCACTGAATTTTTCAGAGGAGTATCTGTCTGGTTCGGGAACAGTGAGTTCGGCAAGAGCGTTGAAAACAAAATTATTTCATTCTATACATAAATGGTTTAATAAAACATATTACCTGAATTTTGCACAATGAATCAAAAATAAAGAAGAAACCATCTGGGAATCCTGTTATAAAGGGAGGTGACACCCTTCCACAATA
>CAYTGW010000236.1:1011-5498 GCA_964437395.1 uncultured Desulfocicer sp. | reverse complement strand
TAAGGTTGTTTACCCATTTTTTTTTGGATTTATAGTTCGTTTTATAAATTCCTGTTGAAGCAAAGTGTTTAACTTGATAACTCAGAATCTGTCGTACAGTAAAAAAAAGAAAGCAATTGTATTGTGTTCATCACAAGCAGGAGAATATGAATGGCGCTTCCCAAAGTTGAAATTGACAGAATCCTTTTTGCAACAGATCTTTCCGAAAATGCACGCCATGCTTTTGCGTATGCGGTCAGTCTGGCAAATTTATATGAAGCACAATTGATTATTTTACATGTGGAGTCCAATGAACCGGGTCTGGATGAGAAGTTGGCCGGTGACGAAGGTGAAAAACAGTGGGAAGAGGTCAAGAAGCAGAGCCAGATTGATGCACGGGAAGCTTTGATTGGTAAGAAAAAGCAGAGCGAGACCATTCGAAGGGTACTCAGCCATTTTTGTCAGGGAGAAACCTCTTGTTTTGGAGAAGAGGGTTTTATTAAAGATGAAATCCTGATTAAATCCGGAAATCCTGTCGACGAAATTCTCACTCAGGTAAATGAAAAAGACTGTGGACTGATTGTAATCGGTGGCTATGGGCAGATAAGTGATACGGATAAAGGGATCGGTGCAACTGTTGAACAGGTTTTAAGAAGATCTCATGTGCCTGTGATGATGGTCAGGCTTCCGAAGAAAAAAACAGATTGATCCTGCTGCAACGACGGGCGTTTCTCAATCGTTGATATCCACGGTGAGCTGATCTTCTGGTATTGAATCATCCGCTAAAACACGGATGGATTCCAATTGGTACATTTTTTTTAAAGTCGTAATATTTTGATTATTCAGCCCTCTTATTTTTGAAACGCTTTTAGAATGAACATGAAGCATAAGATGTCTGCCTGTGGTATCCTTTTCATTCCGTAACTGCATTTCAATCTTTTCGAGAAAAATTTTTGAAAATACCAGGTGCCCAAATGCCGGATGGTAAGGGCCTGCCAGGATGCTTCCATGATCTTCCAATCCATTGGAAGCCTGTAGCCCCATCCGGATAACCGGGATATTCTTTTCCTTGAATATGGAATGGATTTTCGCCACTAGTCTTACACTTACTTCAAGGGACATGGGATTGTAGTCACCTTTTTTGAAAGATCGTGCAAGAGGACTCTTGGATAAAACAACTGTCGGATAAATTCTTACAAAATCAGGAGATAGGGCGGCAATCCGGTGAGCGGTTTCAATGGATTGTTTTCCGTTATCGCCGGGCAGGCCGGTCATCATCTGTAATCCCAGGCGAAATTTTTTTTCCTGAATCAAACTCGCTGCTCTGGATGTGTCGTTCGCTGTATGGCCCCGGTTTGAGAGGGCAAGTATCTGATCATCCATGGACTGGGCACCCAGTTCAATGGTTGATACCGTATAGTTCGTCAGTTGATCCAGGAGCTGGTCATTGATCGTATCCGGTCGGGTTGAAAAACGGATACTATTCACTTGTCCCGCTTGAATAAATTTTTCGGCCTCATCCAGCAATGAGGTAATCGATTGTAATGGGAGTCCTAAAAAATTTCCACCGTAGAACGCAATCTGAACCTCTTTTTTTGTATCTCTGTTAAAGGATAGATATCTGTTGATTTCTTTTGTCAGAGAGCTTTTTGAAGGTACCCTGGATGGAGTACCGGAAATCGTATTTTGGTTACAGAAGATGCACTGATGCGGACATCCCTGATGGGGCAGAAATATGGGTATGATAAAGGGCGGCTTCTTATGGTTCATCTGGGGCTGATTTTTCAAGAAAGATCAGGGCTTGTTTTGCAGCTTCCTGCTCAGCCATTTTTTTGCTTTTCCCTGATCCAAGGGTGATAATGTCTTTGACTTTTAGCTGTGCGACAAATGTTTTATCGTGATCTGGTCCGCTTTCTTCAATGATTTGATACAAAGGAATAGATTTGTGAGCAACTTGGACAATTTCCTGCAATCTGCTTTTATAGTCCATGTTATCCATTGGCTTTGCAATCGAATGCAGCAAAGGAGTGAAGTGTGTTTTCACAAGTTGAAAGGCAGCATCAAACCCTTTATCCAGGTAAACAGCAGCAATAAGGGCCTCATATGCATCTGCAAGAATGGAGTTTTTTTCATGCCCCTGTGTTTGAATCTCACCTTTTCCAAGTTTGATAAATTTTCCAAGATTCATGGTTCGTGCAATAGAAGCTAGCCTGGTTTCATTCACAAGATTTGCACGCATTCTGGAGAGATCCCCTTCATTAAGATCCTGAAAATGATCCATCAGCAAATGACCGGCGGTTAGGTTTAAAACCGCATCTCCTAAGAATTCCAATTTTTCATTGTCCGCAAGCTTTTCATCTGTTTGCTCGTTTATATATGAGCTATGACATAAAGCTGTTTGCACTAAATTTTTATCGATAAAAATGTATTGAATATTGTTTTCTAATTCTGAAATCATATCTTTTCAATCAGTTTCTCATAAAGTGAATAGGGAATAAAGGTATCGCCTCGTCCTTTTCCCATTTGAATTTCCGGATGCATCGAGCCGTGGAAATCCGTACCTCCGGTTACCAAGAGATCTGCATCCTTTGCAAGTTGCAGATACTGATTGATCTGGGCTTTGGAATGACCTGGATAATAAACTTCTATACCCATCAGTCCCATTTCTTTTAATGTTGCGACAAGAAAAGACAAACCATCCGGATCAGCAGTCTTGATGATACCAGGATGGGCCAGTACCGGTATGCCACCGGCACTCAGGATCAGTTGAATCGCATGTTCACACTCAATTCGATATTTTTCAACATATGCAGGGCGGTTTTTCCCAAGGTATGTTTCAAATGCATCATCCATATTTCGAACAACCCCTTTGGCAATCAATACCTGGGCGATATGCGGCCTTCCGATCTGGCCTGGGCCAACTGTTTTTCTTATCTCTTCAGGGGTAATCCGGATTCCCATGTCTGCAAGTTGTTTGAGTATTTCCGGATTTCTATTTTTTCTGGAGGTCTGGAGACGATTGAGAGCAGATAGTAATCCTAAATGGTTGGTTTGAATGCCATATCCCAGAATATGGAGACTCCCGGTAGATGGAAGTGAAAATGGGGGGTTTGAACTGATTTCAACCCCAGTAATAAATTCAAGGGATAAGGGTTTTTTATGTAAAACAGCTTGTTCGGTACCTTCGATCGTATCATGGTCGGTTATTGAAATCGCTCTGATACCGAGCTGTTCGGCCAGCAATAGAATTTCATGTGGTGTCAGTGTACCGTCAGAAGCTGTGGAGTGGACATGAAGATCGATTCCTTGCATCTCATCATAATCCAAGGGCTTTCTCTAGTGCCTCCTCTTTACTTTTACAATCAATACATTGAGTGGTAACAGGGCGCGCTTTTAATCGTTCAATGGAAATTTCCTCTTCGCATTGTTCGCAGGTGCCAAAAGTTCCGTTTTCAATACGTTCCAGTGCACTCCTTATTTTCTTAATGAGTTTATGCTCTCTGTCCCGAATTCGGAGCATGAAATTTCGATTGGATTCATGGGAAGCTCTATCCGTAGGATCCGGGAAGTTTTCTTTTTGATCGGTCATACCGGATACCGTATCATCCGCCTGATGCAAAAGGTCTTCCAGCCTTTGTGTCAGAAGTTCTTTAAAAAATTCAAGATCTTTTTTTTTCATGGCAAAAACCTTTATAATGTTGGTTCATTCTTGATAACGTATCGAACAGGCATAAAAGAATAAAAAAATTATCAATTAAAAATGTTTTTGTAAAGAATAAAATGAGTTCCGGATTTAATCACATAGCACAAACCGGCTGTTTTTCTTCGGATGGATCTATTCATCCAGTTTGAACAGCTTGCGTGTTGCATCCAGGTAGATTGCTTTATCTCCATGGCATCCATTGCCTTTCAGGAAGAGGGTCGGGTCATGCATAAATCTTTTAATGATCGAGTCCGTCATACGGGTTATGACTTTCAGATCTGCTTCGGGCAAGTGTTTTAAGGTGGATTGGGTTTTTTCGATTTCTGATTTTACAATCACATCAAGCTTGTTTTTCATGGATACAATTGTAGGAACCACTTCCAGGTTTTTATACCATTCCATAAATTTGATGACTGCTTCATCCACAATTCTTTCGCCTTTGACCGCTTCTTTTTTTCGTTCTTCCAGGTTTTCATCAATAATGCTTTTCAGGTCATCAATGTCATATACATAAGCATTGCTGATTCTATTAATCGCAGGGTCAATATCGCGGGGAACCGCAATATCAATGAAAAAGATAGGGCGGTTTTTTCTCAGTTTCATGTTTTCTTTCACCATATCACAGGAGATGATAAAATCCGGCGAGCCTGTAGAACTGATAATGATATCAACCGATTTCAAGCTATCCGAAATTTCTTCGAAACGGAGGGCTTTCCCCTGAAAGCGATCGGCAAGTTCGACTGCTCGTCGAAAGGTCCGATTGGCCACATATATTTCGGAAGCCCGGTTTTGAATGATATGCTCT
>CAYTGW010000236.1:0-1001 GCA_964437395.1 uncultured Desulfocicer sp. | reverse complement strand
TTCACAGGCCTGACCAATAATAATCGGGCCTGAACCAATCATAAGAACCTTTTTTCCTTCAAGGCTGCCGAAGATTTTTTTCCCCAATTCCACGGCAGCGTAACTGATGGATACCGCACTTCCTCCGATTCCGGTTTCCGTTCGTACCTTTTTGGCCACAAAAAAGGTACGGTGAAGCAACCGGTTTAAGATCACGCCGGATGTTTTGTTTTCAGTTGCGATCCGGTAGGCTTCTTTGATCTGCCCCAGGATCTGGGGTTCGCCGATGATCATTGAATCCAGGCTGGATGCCACCCGAAACACATGTTTGATGGCATCTTCCCCTTGAAGTATATACAGTGCCTGTTCATATTTTCCCTGTTCGATGTTTTTAAATTTTGAAATATGCGCTTTTGCAGCATGAATCGCTGCGGGAATGTCTGTTGAGGTCATCAGAATTTCGACACGATTGCAGGTGGAGAAAATAAGAAGCTCATTGACTGCCGGGTCCTTGCCCAGCAAACCAAGGGAATCAATTGCCTCCTGGCTGGAAAAAGCAAGGCACTCCCGAAGCTCTACAGGTGCGGTTATATGATTTAATCCCAGTAATACGATTTCATGCATTTTGTTATTATTTTGTAAATTCACCATGATGACCGGTTAACAGAAAATTTACCCCAAAAAAAGTAAACATCAGCGCGGCAAAGCCAATGATTGACATAATGGCTGCTCTTCGTCCTCTCCATCCCATTGTCAGTCGCTGATGGAGAAGTGCTGCATACAGAAGCCATGAGATCATTGACCATACCTCTTTTGGATCCCAGGACCAAAATCGTCCCCAAACGGATTTGGCATAGATGGATCCGATAATAAGACCGATGGTTAACAGGGTAAAACCGACAACGATACATGCATATCCAGTGGAGTCAATGAGATCCAGGGATGGGAGGCGTTTGTAAAAAAAACCGTGATTTTTCGTTTTAATGGCATGTTCCTGGGCCAGGTAAAGCATGCCGGCACCA
>CAYTGW010000235.1:0-5579 GCA_964437395.1 uncultured Desulfocicer sp. | reverse complement strand
CTGAAATGGGTGATGGGCGAACAGAGTGTTAAGCAGCTCAGGGGTAAAGCCATGGAGGATGTTATTTTTTCCGGAGCACGGGGCAAGGCTCCATTGAATATGGCGGAAGTGACATTGACCCTGGTGAATGACAACGGTTCCGTACCGGAGGAGTTGAAGGATTTTTCGGAAATTATGATTACCCGTCGACAATACCGTTCCGGTGAGAGGGCCTATTTTTTAAACAAACAACCATGCCGGTTGAAAGACATCCATAATATTTTCTGGGGAAGCGGAATGGGGGCGAGGTCTTATGCGGTTATTCAGCAGGGTAATATTGGTGCAATAACAGATGCAGGTCCGGAAGAAAGGCGGGAATTTATTGATGAGGCCGCTGGAGTGACCCGATATAAGAATCGTAAGAATGAAGCACTTCGAAAGGTGAGTGCCACCCATCAGAATCTGCTGCGTGTGAAAGATATTATCTCCGAAGTGAACCGACAGATGAACGGCCTTAAACTGCAGGCCAAAAAGGCGGAACAGTATAAAGAGATTCAGACACAGATCCAGGAGCTGGAGGTTCTCATCGCCATTTATTATTTTGATGATTACGCTGCCCAGATTCAGGAAACGGATCTTGTCATTCAGGGTCTGAAAGACAAGGATATTGCCCATAGTTCCCAATTGAACCGGCTGGATGCAGAAGTTGAAAAAATCAAACTTGAGCGGATGCAGAAGGATCAATTGATTGTGGGTCAGAAAGCTCAGAAATTCGAGGTACAACGAAAAACCGATAAAATTGAAAACGACCTTGTTCATTTAAAGACAAACCTTGAGGTTTTTACCAATGAGATACGGTCTCTGGAAACCGCCCGGGTTGATCTTGAAAATAAGAATCAGCAGATCGGGGTTGAGGTGATTCAGGTTCAGGATGAAATCAGGAATCTGAACGGTAAAATAGAAGAAGACAAGAGATCTCTGGCAAGCGAGAATCATTCTGTAAGTGCCATTCAGGAAGAGATTGCATCCATGAGCCAGCATCTGGAAAAAGAGAAAAAACGTCTGATGGAACTGGTTGCAGATGAGGCCCGGTATAAAAACATCTATCAGAATGCTTCGAATAGCAAAGAGAACCTGAAAAGGCGGTTGAAGCGGATTGACGAAGAAGAGCTGAAGTCCTCTCAGATTGTTACAGAGATTGAGAGAAAAGAAAAGTCTGCCGCAGATGAGCTTGCGGCATTTCGGGAAGAGATACAGGAGCTCTCTGGTCGCATCCAGGATATCAAAGTACAGCTATCAGAAAAAAGTCAGGCGCTGGGAAGTCAGGTTAAAAAAGTACAGACCCTTGAGTTTGATCACAGCAAGATAAAATCCAGACATGCTGCCCTGGTAAAAATGGATAAGAATTTTGAGTGGTACCGGGATGGTGTTCGTGCGATTATGAAGAGGGAGAAAAATGGGGTGATCGGTCTGGCAGCCGATATCATTTCTCCGAAATCCGGATATGAAACTGCTGTGGAAGCTGTTCTCGGCGAATCCCTTCAGTATATCCTGGTGGAAGACCAGCAGGCAGGAATTCAGTCTATTGATTATCTTCAGGAAAGCAGTGCCGGGAGAGGTGGTTTTATTCCCGTTTCTGCGATGAAGAATCTGAATGGGAATTTCGGACATGAATCTGAAAAAAACAATCTCCTGTTGCAATATGTTGAAGTGAAAGAAGGGTATGAAGATATCGCCCGGATGCTGCTTGGGAATATCATCGTTGCGGACAATTTTGCAGAAGCGGTAACTGCCTGGAACAACAGCAATGGTTCCGGGCCTAAAACCATTGTCAGCAAAAATGGAGACATGATTTCCTATCAGGGAGTCATGGTCGGTGGCAGCCAGGATAAGCTTTCGGGGATTCTGGCGAAAAAACAGGAGATTAAGAATCTTGAAAAAGAGCTGTCAGTGTTTGTTGAGGCAATTGAAAAAGCCCATATTGAACAGCAGCAACTGGAATCCGCTGTCCGGTTGTTTGAGACCGATTTGCAGAAACGGATTGAGGAAAAAAACATCACTGTCCGGAATGAAACAGAAGCGGAGAAATTGTTGTTTAAAGCAACAGAAGAATTGAGGCATGCAAAACGTCATCTTGAGATTGTACGGCTCGAACAGGAACAGCTTCTGGGAGAAGAAAGTGACATTGATGATGAAATGAAAAATTACAATCAGGCTATTGCCAAAATAGAGGCTGATGTAAAGGCATCCCAGGATGAGGTCGCAAAAACATCTGAAAAAATAAATTCGATTTCACAGAGAATGGAAACGTTCAATCAACGGGTTATGGATATAAAGCTCCGGTTGACCTCATTGGGAGCAAAATATGATAACAGCAATCACACGTTGAAACGGTTGAAAGAGTTTCAGGAGGATGGAATCCGGAGGCTTGAACAACTATCCCAGGAGATTTTGCTGAAAAATGATCGGAAAGTAGAAAATCTTGAAAAAATCGGGCAGTATGATCAGATGCTGCCGAATATGTATGAAACGTATCGAAAGCTGGAAAAAGAGCTTGAAACCAACGAAACCGAATATCGGACTATCGATGAGAGACTTCAGGAAAACGACAAGACTGTTTCCAGTATCAAAAGTGAGCGTGAACAGATTCTTGAAAAACGCAGATATCTTGAAATCGAACAGTCCCAGCGAAAAATCAAACAGGAAAACATTGCGGCACGTTTGCAGGAACGATATCACCGGACCATGGAAGATTATCAATCGGAAATCAGAACATCGGAAAAGGAAAGGGATCCGATAAACGTTCGGGAAATGGAAGATTCGCTTGAAGGGCTCAGAAAAAGGATCGAACGGATCGGCGATGTGAATCTGGGAGCCATTCGTGAGTACGAGGAATTAAAAAACCGGTTTGAATTTTTGACCAGCCAGCAGGAAGATCTGGTAAAAGCATTGGATGATCTTCAAAAAGTGATACGGAAGATTAACCAGATTACCCAGGACCGGTTTATGAAAACCTTTGAACTTGTGAATGAAAAGCTGACCGAGGTTTTCCCAAAACTGTTTAATGGAGGAACGGCCAGGCTTGTGTTGACGGAACCGGATAAACCGCTTGAAACCGGTGTTGAATTTTTAATCCATCCTCCCGGGAAAAAATTGACAAGGCTCAGTCTGCTCTCGGGTGGTGAAAAAGCGCTTTCAGCCATTGCGTTTATTTTTTCCATTTTTTTAATCAAACCCGCATCTTTCTGTTTAATGGATGAGATTGATGCTCCGCTGGATGAGGCCAATGTGGAAAGATTCAATGAGCTGGTAAAGATTATCGGCGATCAGTCCCAGATTGTGATGATCACGCACAATAAGAGGTCTATGGAGTATGCAGATACCCTGTTTGGGGTCACCATGGAAACAAAAGGGATTTCCAAGATCGTTTCCGTTAATTTTGATCGGGCTCAATTGCAATAAAACAGAGCCAATTTCAAAAGTCTGTTGTTGTAGTTCCGGCGAAAGCCGGACACGCAGTAAAGCGTAGCGCTATCCAGTATTTTCAGTTCTTTTCTGGGCATCGGCTTTCGCCGGTGTGACGCTTTTTAATCGTTTTGAAATTGGCTCAACAGCTTTTTTAGATGGAAGCTATTTACAAATTCAAATAGATTGATCATAAAGTGTTCAGATATGAATTATTTTTTTCATGGTATCTGGGCGCTTTTTTTTATGCGTCTGATTCTGGTTGATAAGGAAAGCATGTAATGACACAGATAATCGAGCAGGTAATCCAATATTGTAAGCCCCTACTAAATGATTTTAATTGTTATCGTAAAACAATTCCATTGGAAATCGCACTGGGTGCGGCGGGGTTGTTAACAATCGTCCTGATTCTGGTTCAGATCATTCGTTTTGTTCAAAAACGGAAAAAGGCCGGGGAAAAAGAGCTGGAGTTTAAAGCGGAAGATGCGGAAGAAGATTCAGGCATTGCATTTGAAGAGAGATACATTGAACCGGAGGAGGTTGCGGACCAGGAGTTTGTTTCGGTAAAGGAGGCAAAAATTCCTGAGCCGGAAATAAAGCTGTTTCAGGAGCCGGACAGAAAGATTGTTGAAGAACCTGAACCGGAAGGTTTTTTTTCCCGCCTGAAGTACGGGTTATCCAAGACCCGAAACACCTTCTCCACCGGCTTGGATCGGATTTTTTCCGGATCTAAAAAAAAGGATGATGACCTTCTGGAAGAGATTGAAGAACTTCTGATTACTTCTGATGTGGGTGTCCAAACCACGATGAGTCTAATGGAGAAGATGGGTGAAAACACTTCAGATATTTCAGATGCGGATTCTTTGAAACAGAAGCTGCGGGCAGAGATTCTTTCGGTGATCCAGAAGGGGCAGACCCGAAAGGGGAAAATAGCATTGGTCAAACCTGAGGTGATTATGGTGGTTGGTGTGAATGGTGTAGGGAAGACCACAACCATTGGGAAACTGTCTGCCCGGTTTAAGGACCAGGGAAAAAAGGTTTTGATTGTTGCCGCCGACACCTTCCGTGCAGCAGCCGGAGAGCAACTTGCCATCTGGGCAGAGAGATCGGGCGCTCAAATTGTCAGGCACAGGGATGGAGCAGACCCGGCATCAGTGGCCTATGATGGCGTCGAAGCAGCCATCGCACGCGGAATTGACGTTGTTCTGGTCGATACGGCCGGAAGGCTTCATACAAAAGTCAATTTAATGGAAGAGCTGAAAAAAATCAGACGGACAATTGCCAAGAAACTCCCGGATGCACCCCATGAAATCCTCATGGTATTGGATGCCACAACAGGACAGAACGCTCTCACCCAGGCAAGACTGTTTCATGATGCAATCGGGCTCACCAGCATCGCTCTGACAAAACTGGATGGGACGGCAAAGGGCGGCATTGTGATCGGCATCTGTGATGCCCTGAAGGTTCCATTGGATTACATCGGGGTAGGTGAGAAGATAGATGATTTACAGGAGTTTCAGCCGGAGCAGTTTGTGGAAGCACTTTTTTAGCAATCCTCGATTCATGGCAGTAGTCATGCAAAGGATGAATTTATAGCCTTACATCCACCGATACAGGGTTTTCATAGGTTTTTTTAGCATAAAAATGATAAAACATTGTAAAATCAGTTGACATTGGGCTTTCCCTCTATTAATGACCTGTAAATAATAGTTTTTGTTGATATCAAACTTTAAAGGGAGGGAAGGTATTATGACAAAAGCAGAATTGGTTGATCAGATGGCGAAAGATGCAGGAATTTCCAAAGTCGCAGCCGGAGCAGCATTGGCATCATTTATTGATGGTGTAACCAAGACACTTAAGAAAAAAGACGGCAAGGTAACATTGGTTGGGTTTGGAACATTTACAAAAGTGCGGAGAAATGCACGCAAGGGTCGTAATCCTCAAACAGGTGAAGCGATTAAAATCAAAGCAGCAAACGTTGTGAAGTTCAAGCCCGGCAAAAGCTTAAGAGAAACAGTTTAGTTTTTTACTAAAAAATATGGCGGTCTGTTGACGGAAAAGAAGAACAGGCCGCCTTTTTTTATTCCGATTTGCTTTCATGTTGACAATATATATGGTCACCTAAAGGGCAGGCA
>CAYTGW010000234.1:0-5694 GCA_964437395.1 uncultured Desulfocicer sp. | reverse complement strand
GAATTTCAACAATAATTCGATGCTTGATCAGTCCGTACTCAGAAAAAATTTCGCAAAGTGGATTGGTTACTGTTTCATATCTTCCATCAAGGACTGAGAGTGATTTTAATTTGTCCATTTTTGTACCTCCGGTTTGATCTGATACCATAAAGAAATTCATGCATATCAAAATTGATTTCTATTGAAAACAACTATCCTATATTGTCTGCCCAAGGGAGTGATTATCATAATTCAAAAAAAATCCATAATAATTCTTGACTTTTTTTAATAACTCATGATAAAGGCTATATCTCTTTAGAGATTAAGGTAATTTATGAAAAATTCAGCCATTATTAATTTAGTCCTCATCCTTATTATCATCCTCGTCGTGAGGGTCGTACCTTACTGCGAGGAAAAGGGCTGATAATGGCATAAGCTAAACCAATCAACATTAAAAACCGTTATCAGTCCGAATGAACTGATAACGGTTTTTTTATTTTGAAGGAGTCAAAATAATGAAAAGCGATGCTGTCAAAAAAGGTATTGAAAGAGCGCCGCACCGATCTTTGTTCAAATCCATGGGCTATACCAGCACCGAAATCGACAGACCCTGGATCGGTATCGCCAATTCAGCCAATACGATCATCCCCGGCCACATCCACCTGAACAATATTGTCGAAGCTGTAAAAACCGGTATTCTCATGGCCGGTGGCACCCCTATCGAGTTTGGGACAATTGGAGTGTGCGATGGTATTGCAATGAATCACACTGGAATGAAATATTCCCTGGGAAGCCGGGAGCTGATTGCTGATTCCATTGAGGTCATGGCAACAGCCCATTCCTTTGATGCCATGGTCATGGTGACAAACTGTGATAAAATTACACCAGGCATGTTGATGGCCGCAGCACGGCTGAACATCCCGACCATTATTGTGAGCGGTGGTCCGATGCTTGCCGGAAGACATCCGGAAAACCATTCTAAAAAACTGGATCTGGTTACGGTTTTTGAATCGGTTGGATCTGTGCTTTCCGGAAACATGACCCCGGATGAACTGAATATGATCGAAGATGAGGCCTGTCCTACATGCGGTTCTTGTGCCGGAATGTTCACCGCAAATTCCATGAACTGTCTGACCGAGGCCATTGGAATGGGCCTTCCTGGTAATGGTACGATACCTGCCGTTATGGCTGCCCGTATGCGTCTTGCCAAAATGGCCGGTATGAAGATTATGGAGCTCCTCGATAAACAGATCACTCCCAGAAAAATAATGACTGAAAAAGCTTTTCAAAATGCCCTGACTGTTGATATGGCATTAGGCTGTTCGACCAATACGGTTCTTCATCTTCCGGCCATCGCCCGGGAAGCGGGTATTCCAATCAACCTGAACATGATCAACGAGATCAGCGGAAAAACACCTCATCTCTGTTCACTGAGCCCAGGTGGCAGACACCATATAGAAGATCTGAACAGGGCAGGCGGAATCAGTGCTGTTCTTAAAGTCTTATCCGATAATGGACTGATCCATATGGATTGTATCACAGTGACAGGTAACCGTGTGGAGGAAAATATTCAAAACACAAGAATCCTGGATCCGGAAGTGATCCGGACACTGAACAACCCATACCACAAGCAAGGAGGACTGGCTGTTCTTTTTGGGAATCTTGCACCGGATGGATGTGTTGTCAAACAATCCGCAGTTTGTGAAGAGATGATGAAACATGAAGGGCCTGCAAGGGTATTTGATTCAGAGGAAGAGGCCACCAGCGCCATTATGGGCGGCAAAATTAAAAAAGGAGATGTGATTGTTATACGGTACGAAGGCCCTATGGGCGGACCGGGTATGAGGGAGATGCTAACACCGACCTCAGCCATTGCCGGTATGAAACTGGATGCACATGTTGCGTTGATAACCGATGGACGTTTTTCCGGCGGAACACGGGGAGCAGCAATCGGGCATATCTCACCGGAAGGCATGCAGAAAGGCTCGATAGCCATTGTCAAGGAAGGAGATTTGATCTCTGTAGACATTCCAAATAAAAAACTCACGCTGCAACTGACCGATAAGGAGATCAAGGAACGGTTTTCAAACTGGAAGCCCCCTCAACCCAAAGTGACGACCGGTTACATGGCAAGATATGCGAAAATGGTTTCTTCAGCCAGCGAAGGTGCAGTATTTAAATAACCAAATAGTAGTTTACAAAATTTGTAACCATAAGGAAAAATATACATGGAACTGACAGGTGCACAAATCCTGATGAGGGCATTAAAAGAAGAAGGAGTGGATACAATCTTCGGTTACCCGGGTGGTGCTGTTCTCGACTTTTATGATGAATTGTCACGCACAGATTTCAAACACATCCTGGTTCGCCATGAACAGGGAGCAGTCCATGCTGCTGATGGATATGCAAGGGCCAGCGGAAAGGTCGGTGTCTGTCTGGTAACATCCGGCCCTGGAGCAACCAATACGGTTACAGGTATCGCATCCGCCAATATGGATTCCATACCCCTGGTTGTGGTGACCGGCCAGGTTCCCTCCCCGCTTATTGGAAACGATGCGTTTCAGGAAGTGGATATTGTGGGTATCACCAGACCATGCACCAAACACAATTATCTGGTGAAAAATGTAAAGGATCTGGCAAGAGTTGTAAAAGAAGCTTTTTATATCGCCAGATCCGGTCGTCCCGGACCAGTGCTGATTGATATCCCAAAAGATGTTGCCAATTCAAAAGCAATTTATGACGCACCGGATACAATATCGTTACGATCCTATAATCCAACATATGAACCAAACCTGAAACAGCTTCAAAAGGTGGTTGAACTGGTAAAACATTCAAAAAAACCGATTATCTTTGCAGGTGGTGGCATTATCCTTTCCCGGGCTTCTGATTCATTGATTGAATTTTCGCATCGAACCAGAATTCCGGTTACTGCATCCTTGATGGGTTTGGGGGCATTTCCGGGAACAGATCCCTTATGGCTGGGAATGCCTGGAATGCACGGTACTTTTCGTGCCAATATGTCCATTGGAGAGGCTGACCTGATGATAGCGGCAGGGGTTCGGTTTGATGACCGTGTTACCGGTAAAGTACAGGAATTTGCCAAGCATGCAGAGATTGTTCATATTGATATTGATCCCACATCCATACATAAGAACATCCCGGTTGCCGTTCCGGTTGTCGGGGACTGCAAAATAACGCTTACGCATTTAAACAATCTGATCAATAAGGTAGAATTGGGAGATTTGGATGAGATACGAAAACCATGGCTGGAAAAAATCAGAAAATGGAAAGAAACAACCCCGCTGAAATATATTCAGAATGGGTCGATTAAACCACAATTTGTTGTGGAAAAAATATATGAACTAACAAAAGGAGAAGCGATTATCACCACGGAAGTCGGACAAAATCAGATGTGGGCGGCACAATATTACCATTTTGATAAACCAAACCATTTTATCACATCCGGAGGATTGGGATGCATGGGATTTGGACTGCCTGCAGCAATTGGAGCCCAAGTTGCCTGTCCATCAAAAACAGTAATTGATATTGCAGGAGACGGAAGCATCCAGATGAATAGTCAGGAATTTGCAACCGCGGTTCAATTCAACCTGCCGGTTAAAATCGCAATTTTAAATAATGGTTTTCTCGGCATGGTAAGGCAATGGCAGGAACTTTTTTATAAAAAAAATTATTCCTGGACCAATATGAGTTATGCACCGGATTTTGTTAAACTAGCAGAAGCATACGGAGCAGTTGGTTTACGGGCGACCCAATCGAGCGAAGTAGAACCGGTAATTCGGGAAGCACTATCGATCCCTCGACCCGTAATCATGGATTTCCGGGTTGAGCAGGAAGAAAATGTCTATCCGATGGTTCCTTCCGGAGCGGCCATCACCAACATGATTCTTGTGTAATGACCAAGAATAAGGATATGAATAATGACTGAAAAAAAGCATATTTTTTCCATCCTGGTGGATAACCAGCCAGGAGTTTTATCCAGAATTGCGGGGCTGTTCAGCGGAAGGGGCTATAACATTGAAAGCCTTTGTGTCGCGGAAACCATTGATCCGGCGATATCCCGCATTACTATGGTCACAATGGGGGATACTCAGATTATTGAACAGATTAAAAAACAACTGTTTAAATTGATCAATGTGATCAAGGTTTATGACCTCACCGATGAGAGAAGTATCCAACGCGAACTGATATTGATAAAGGTTTCAGCCAAATCAAATCACCGTGCTGAAATCCTCAGGATTGTGGATATCTTCAGAGCCAAGGTTGTTGATGTCGGATCTGACCATTATACAATTGAACTTACAGGAACTGAGGACAAACTGGATGCAATGATCACGCTGTTAAAACCTATGGGAATTAAAAATATTACACGATCCGGTAGAATTGCTTTGTTACGGGAACCAAAGTAGTAAAGTATACCTTTTTATATTTATTTTTCTAATAAAACACAGAGGAGATGAATCATGCCTACAATCGATTTTGGAGGAGTAAAGGAAGATATTGTAACATCAGAAGAGTTCTCTCTTGAAAAAGCCAGAGAGATCTTAAAAAATGAAATTATTACTGTTTTGGGTTATGGCGTTCAAGGCCCTGCGCAGGCATTGAACCTGAAAGACAATGGTTTTGAGGTAATCATCGGTCAGATTGAAGGTGATGCATATTGGAGAAAAGCCATATCCGACGGATTTATTCCAGGTAAAACTCTGTTTCCGATAGAAGAAGCTGCAAAAAGAGGCACCATCATCAAAATGCTGTTATCGGATGCAGGCCAAAAAGCGGTTTGGCCTAAAATTAAAAAATGCCTGAATGAAGGAGACGCACTCTACTTCTCTCATGGATTTTCAATTGTCTATAAAGATCAGACACAAGTTATTCCTCCGGAAAACATTGATGTAATTCTGGTTGCACCAAAAGGCTCCGGTACGAATGTCAGGAGAAATTTTCTGGACGGCAGCGGAATCAATTCAAGCTATGCGGTTCATCAGGATTTTACCGGACGAGCCACGGAAAGAACGCTGGCTCTTGGAATCGCAATCGGATCAGGATATCTCTTCCCCACCACATTTGAGTCTGAAGTTTATAGCGACCTTACCGGAGAAAGAGGCGTTCTCATGGGATGCCTTGCCGGAACAATGGAAGCACAATATAATGTTCTGAGAAAGAACGGACACTCCCCCAGTGAAGCATTTAATGAAACTGTGGAAGAACTCACCCAGAGCCTGATCCGCCTTGTGGCGGAAAACGGTATGGATTGGATGTTTTCAAACTGCAGCCAGACTGCACAAAGAGGCGCGCTGGACTGGTCACCCAAATTCCGGGATGCGGTTGCACCGGTATTTGACGAACTTTATGCACGTGTTAAATCCGGAAAGGAAACGGAAAGAGTTCTATCGGTGAGCAATGCGCCGGATTATGCACAAAAGCTTGGCAAAGAACTGGAAGCGATAAAAAACTCTGAAATGTGGAGAGCCGGTGCTGCGGTCAGAGCGTTACGACCTGAAAACCGGGGAAAATAACAGTTACAGATTCGTCCGTTTTCCGGTTACTTAGTGAATATAGAAATCTGTTACCACAGAACCGACGAACCGGATAACGGGCAAACCGGCAAACTATTCTTAAAATAAAAGAGCTACACATGGACCCAATCCAGATATACGATACAACTCTCCGGGACGGAACCCAGGGGGAAAACATCAG
>CAYTGW010000233.1:0-5703 GCA_964437395.1 uncultured Desulfocicer sp. | reverse complement strand
AAAAAAAAGCTCCTTGCTCAAGTACACCTCCAGACACTTGATGATTCAGGGTGTGTATACGATTGGAAGTGTCGGCACCATAACCCAGACATCATCGTCGGACTGCGATATCTGGGTCTGCTATGATAAAAGCGAATTCAGTCAAAAAGACTGGATATCACTGAATCAGAAAATCAATTTAATCAAAGACTGGATGGACAGTCAGCTCAGGATTCCGGTTTTTTTCTTCATTATTGATATTTCGGATATCCGAAACAATGCTTTTGGTTGTGTAAATGAAGAAAGTTCCGGCAGTGCGCAAAAAAGTGTATTAAAAGAGGAATTTTACAGGACAACCATACTCGTCTGCGGAAAAATTCCATTATGGTGGATCTGTTGGGATCGGGATGGAAAAATCCCGTACAATGAAGCAGCGTTATGGATCACAAAAGAGATGGAAGGAAATTATGATCTGATTGACATGGGTGATTTGAAACAGATTGACACAGATGAGTATTTCGGGTCTGCCTTATGGCAGCTTCATAAATCCCTTACCCATCCATTGAAATCCTTAGTCAAAATGTTCTTTTTAAGAATGCTGCTGGATTTTCAGGGTCGCAAACTAGCATGCAGTCAATACAGAACACGGATTTTCCAGAGCGGGTATGATACCTTTCCGGATCCAGGGGCATTTTTGATTCATGAGATATTTCAGTATAACCGGACGATACGAAAAGAAACGGAAATCGAGTTTCTCAAAGAATGTTTTTACCTGCGTTGCCAGATCAAACCGTATGAAAGAAATGACAGCATCAAAAAAAGGCTGGCCAAGGAACTGTTCACAGAACATTATCTGGATATGAAAAAACGGATTGAATTAAGTCAGTATGATCAATGGGATTTTAAATCTCAGATTGAAATGGGCAACCAGTTGTTTAAAATGATTTTAACATTATACAGAGAGATGGAAGGGGTCTATGCTGCTCACAAGAGCCGTATCGATAAAAAGGATTTAACAATTCTAGGAAGAAAGATTGCAGTTTTTTATTCGAAAAAAAAATATAAAATTTCAATTCTGCATAAACCGGATTACCCATTGAATCTTACTGGAATCAGACTGAGTCTGGAAAATAAGGAATGGGTAACTTCATTTGAAGATAGTGAAAATTCAACCCTGATCTCAAACACTGAACTGATTCATAATATAGCATTTCTTGTGTGGAACAACCTGTTTATTTCAACCCGATTATCCATGGAACCGAATGCTTCCCCTGTCTCAATCCAGGAAATCATCAACCTTTGTAACAAGATGAAAGAAATTTTCGGGAGTTATGAAACTGTCGTAAATGAATTGACAGATTATTTAAAAGATGAATATATCCGCAAAATTCTGGTTGTGATCAGCTTTGAAAAGTCTCCATGGGAAAAGGATATCAATGATTTTCATATCATTTATCAAAATAGTTGGGGAGAACTGTTTGTCCGTCACTTTCAATCTCCCCATTCCCTGAAGGCCTTCCTGAATCAAAACAGGATTCAATCTAACCACACGGAGATACGGTATTATCTTCAGCGAAATGCCACATACTATGAAAAAATTATTGATCGAACCCGAAAGCTTTTTATTTTTATATAAAAAAACTTGTATATTTGGTGTATATAATTATAATCAATTGAACTGATTATGAAAAATATACTGATTTTGAATCGTTTTCTGATCACAATAAATTGTATTAGTAAAATCAATCATTCTGGAGGGTAGAAAAAAGTGTTACTAAAATTTAAAAATGTTCTTGTCACAGGCGCTGCCGGTTTCATAGGTTTCCATCTTGCCGATCGACTTTTGAAGGATGGATGTCAAGTTATTGGAGTTGATAATATGAATGACTACTATGATATCTCTCTTAAAAAGGATCGTCTTGCCATACTTTATGGTCATAAAGGCTTTTCTTTTTTTCAGACAGACCTTTCTGATCAGAAAGGCCTTGAAAAAATTTTTGCTAAAAATCAGGTTGATGTTGTTGTGAATCTGGCAGCACAGGCAGGCGTACGGTATTCCCTGACCAATCCCCAAGCATATGTGGATTCAAACCTGGTTGGATTCGTCAATATCCTGGAGTGTTGCCGGCATAATAAAAGTGTAAAGCACCTGGTTTTTGCTTCTTCGAGTTCTGTATACGGGGCCAATACAAAGATGCCTTTCTCAATTCACCATAATGTGGATCATCCAGTGTCCCTGTATGCGGCTTCCAAAAAAGCAAATGAGCTGATGGCCCACACTTATAGCCATCTTTTCGGGTTATCCTGTACTGGATTGAGATTTTTTACCGTATATGGTCCATGGGGACGTCCGGATATGGCTCTTTTCCTTTTTACGAAAGCGATCGTAAACAATGAACCCATAAAGGTTTTTAACCATGGAAACATGAAAAGAGATTTTACCTATATTGATGACATCGTCGAGGGAGTCGTACGTGTGATGGCAAAGCCTCCGCAACCGGATTTGAACTGGGACAGCAATTCTCCTGACCCCGGCACATCCTATGTAAATTATAAAGTTTATAACATTGGCAACAATCAGCCGGTGGAGCTGATGAAATATATTGAGGTGATAGAAGAGGCGTTGGGGAAAAAAGCGGAAAAAATATTTCTGGACCTTCAGCCCGGGGATGTTCCGGCAACTTACGCGGATGTTGATGATTTGATAATGGATGTTGGGTTCAAACCATCGACTTCAATCGAGGACGGCATTCAAAGGTTTATTGAATGGTATAAAGAGTACTACCACATTCACTAGTTTTTATTTTAATCAAGATGAAAAATCCGGCATTCTGTGATTATGATCCAAAGCTTGGTTCCTTTTGGCCAGGCTTTTTACTACCCCAGTAATACTGCTAAGATATAAATATCAATACAGCCTGTGTAGAAAAGTATAACAAACCCCTTCAGTTGCACTCCTTCCTTTCCTGATTCGACAAATTTTTTGAAGTGAATCATTCGTATACTGAGGAGTGATCGTTTGATTCCTCCCTGTGATTGAGATCCGCCGTAAGTAATTTAATTATTTATTTTCAAATAGTTATATTAATATCATAATATTTTTTTAAAAATATTTTTACAGGAGGACAATTGATTTAATCATCCTTTTTTTGAATGGCATATGTCTTGCTGAGCTAAGAAAGCGACATACAGAATACTAGATAAAGCCAAACCCCGAGTAATCGGGGGACGGAAAGCCACGGGTCCGATGAAATCGGATAGCCGGGTTACCAAAAGTAACTAACCGGGCACCTGTGGGAAAGGTGCCCGGTTTTTTTTTGGAGTCAAAAGGAGTTTTTATGAAACGCTTAATCACATTTCAGATTTTCAGCCGCATGATGTATTCCATGAGATTGTTTTGTTTTCTATTGGTTCTTGTGATTTGTTTTTTTCCTTCAGTTGTTTTTTCATATGACATCTCATTGAGCTGGGATGAGATCTCTGATGATGTTGATGGATATAAAGTGTTTATGAGGGTTCAAGGACAGGGCTATGATTATAATTCTCCTGTATTCCAAGGAGATGCAGGAAGCTGCACAATAACGGGATTGAATCTTGATGTACAGTATTTTTTTGTGGCCCGTTCTTATCGCGATATCGATAATGGAAGCATTGATTCGGAAAATTCAAATGAGATCAGTTATAGTAAAAGCACTCCTGATCCTGTTGTAGATTCATCAGATGATGATACTGCCCAGGATTCAGACCCTATCGTGAATCCCGTTACCGAAACAGTTACGGATATGGAGGACACTGTTGAGGAAAGTATACAGGATGTGCTTACAGACACTGATACCTCTGATGATGGTTCAATTGTTCTAAAAAATATATCCTCCTATCAACCGGTTTTGCTTTCTCCTGAGAAAGGTTTGACTCAAGCTACAGTGACACCAACCTTGAAAACATTGGCATACAGTGTTTCAGCACAGAACAATATTCACAGCCAGACGGAATGGCAAATCAGCAGGGATATCGATTTCCGATCCATGGTATTTCAAAAGAAAAGCAGTTCCTCATTGACAGAGTTGAATGTGCCGCAGTTGATACTGGATGAGAACGCGACCTACTTCTGGAGAGTTCGTTTTTTTGATAACACAAATACAGCTTCCGAATGGTCGGATTCACGGGAATTTACAACCGGGATAGATAGCGATACTGAGGCAGCGTGCCGCGAAAATGGACGGGGCTAAAATTAGCTACCGATACTGAGGATGGAGACCAGGATGGAGTTCCGGATGATCTAGAGGTTGATGCGCAAGTGGACCTCGACCTTAACGGAATCCCGGATATCCATCAGAATGATATCAAATGCATGAGTACATCGATGGGAAGCAGTCAGGTCGGCGTTGGAATCGAATCCGGAGAAGGAACAGTAGATATGATTCAATCCATTGACTGGGATCTGATCGGAGATTCAAAAAATCGTCCGAAAAAGATGCCGATGAACCTGATTGGATTCAGACTTCTGGTTGAAACCGGCGCAGAAGTTGAGGTTGTTATCTATTTCTCTGAAAGACTTCCGAGCAACACAAAATGGTTTAAGCATGACATTCAGGATGGATGGCAGGATATTTCAGAACACACCGTTTTTACCCATACAAAAGACGGCCGTACAAAGGTTACCTTTAACCTCAAAGATGGCGGATTCGGAGATGAAGATGGTGTCGCAAATGGCGTGATTGTTGATCCTTCAGGCCCAGGGTTCTCGTTCCTTGAAGAAACCGTTACAGATACCGTCGGTACTTCTGACAACGTAAGTTCAGAATCTGGTTCAGGCGGCGGTTGTTTTATCGGAACAGGGATTGAAAGCCAGGAAACACCTGTTGTTCTATATGTTCTCTCTGTTTTCTTCCTTTTAACATCTGTAACAGGGCTGGCGTGTGTAAGAAGAGAATAATCGTTTTCGGACAATTAACTTAACAGAAAGGCAGCGTATCAAAACGCTGCTTTTCTATTTGAAATCATAATTCTTTCATATTTTGATTTTTATTATCCATAATTTTTGCTATTTTCCAATTTTTGGAATCAGTGAATTGGTCGATATTGGATTGGAGAACAGCTATGAAAAAATAACAAACCATCTCTGTTTTTGTATATCTGCTGATGATATGCCTTGGCCGTTTGTGTGCTTCTGCACAGGAAGAAAAACTTACCGAGTCAGACAAGGAGGCGCTGCTTGATCTGGCAAGAAAAACCCTTACCCAATACCTGAAAGATGGTAATCTTCCCCAGATTGATGAACATCATCTAAGCAAAAACCTTCGGGAAAAAGGGGCGTGCTTTGTTACTTTGCTCAAAAAAGGAAGCGGATTGAGGGGTTGTATCGGTATTTTTCAGAGAACCGATCCGCTCTACCGGAACGTGATGGGCCGGGCCATTGCTGCTGCATTGCAGGATTCCCGATTTCCTGCTGTAACATATGACGAACTCAAGGATATCAAACTGGATATCAGTGTCCTGACTGAACCTGAAAATCTGAAGTTCACATCCCCGGATGATCTTCTGAAGAAGCTTCGTCCGCTAAAAGATGGTGTGATTCTGAAAACAAGGTTTGGCAGTTCAACGTTTCTACCCCAGGTCTGGGAGCAACTGCCTGATAAAGAGGAATTTTTGTTCCATCTGTGTCAGAAGCACGGAGCCCCGGGCATGATCTGGAAAGAGGAGTCGGATAAAATTCAGGTTCAG
>CAYTGW010000232.1:0-5770 GCA_964437395.1 uncultured Desulfocicer sp. | reverse complement strand
ACTGGATTCTAGTTTTCGCCGGAACTACAACAACAGACTTTTGAAATTGGCTCATTGCTATGTGAATAACCTTTGCGAGGTAAAAGATGAACTCATTAAAAAAGCTTAAAATGAGAAAGGTAAAAAATCTGCTTTCTACAAAAGAGGAAATTAATAAAGTTTTTTCTTCCTTGGAGAAGAAAACAGCTCAAGCCTTTGATGAATTTGCCAAGTCTAAACAGAAAGTGCAAGAGATGGCTCATCAGATATTTCTCGACTGAACTGGAAGAGCGCCGCTTTTGGATTTTAAAAAACAAATTGAGCTTAATTTTTTTAACCAATTCTTTTTATGTGACTGGTATGTGACTGAGAAGTAATTTTTTGAGTTTTTGGCGCATTAAAACGCAATTCCGGCGCAATAGTGACGTAATAGCAGAGATATTTTTCAGTAATTACAAGCAACTATAGAATTACGCCATTGCGTCTTATGTTTTTTTTGACGTAATCAGCCGTTCTTTCTTGCTCTTAACTTCAGTCGTGTTCTGGATGAAGAGGATGCAGAGCAAGAGTAAGGGTAAAATTTGAATTGCATTAAAAGTCCGCGCGTAGCGCAGCCGCAATTCGTACTTAATGTATTATGATAACCCGATTTTCATCCCGCAGGGAACAATTAGACAGCTTCTTTCTCAATCAGTGACTGGTCAATGCGTTGCCTATGATCGCATTGCCGGATATTTTCGTTCTTCCATATTTTGATTCTATCTGGTGGCTGGCAAACCAGCTTTCTAGTGATTTACCAGACGAATCTATCGGGATATATGCAGGTGGTAACAATTCCGGAATTATATCTGCGGGCAGTTATCAAAGGATATCAAGAGAGACGATCAAACAGAAAGTTGCCAAAGGGGAAATACGACTTCTTCTGGGAGCGGATGCCGCCAGTGAGGGATTGAATCTGCAACGTTTGGGAACGCTCATTAACATTGACCTGCCATGGAATCCAACACGTCTTGAACAACGGAGAGGAAGGATTCAGCATATTGGTCAGATACGTGATGAGGTGTTTGTTTATAATATGCGATATCAAGGATCTGTTGAAGACCGCGTAAACGAATTGCTATCAGGCCGGTTGGAAGACATCTACTCGCTTTTTGGACAGATTCCGGATGTTTTAGAAGATGTTTGGATTGAAAGTCGCAAATGGTGAAATAGAAAAAGCAAAAAAATTAATTGATTCGGTGAAACCCAAATACCCGTTTGATGAGAAAAATAATCAGATATCATGGCCAAATATAGCTGCGAAAAAATCCTCTGTTGAATAGGAAACAGTTTCAAAAAGAAGTGTAGATGTTTAACCTTGACGGTATTTTTAATGAGGCATTATTTATTATGCAAATAATAACAGCAGGTAAAATATAAAATTCAATTCCCTGTATCCCACATAATCCAGTATCGTCCGATACTATCCAAAAAGGCCTGAGAAATCAGGCCTTTTTATTTTTCTGTTGTCCAATAGAGTCCAATAATAAATGCTACCATTATTATAATTATTATTTGCAAAAATGACCTTTTTATGGTCTTTTTTGCAAAACTTATCTGGGATGTTGAAATGTTACGAAAAGCAAAAACTGCAACTTCAAGCGATCTTCCATCCAGGGTTGATTCTCGCCAGGAGCAAGGTCTCTATTTCTTTACTCGTGAGGAAGCTATCTCAAACCTTAAATTCACTGAGGAAGCTTTAAATCCATCGCTGAATGGAAGCAAATAAAGGGAATCAAGGTGATCTTGGAAAAATTATTATGAAAGCAATTGTCTATCACAACTATGGTTCACCCGATGTTCTGAGACTGGAAAATGTCCAAAACCCGATCCCAGGGGATGATGAAGTCTTAGTAAAAGTTTATGCAGTATCAATAAACTCATGGGACTGGGATATGCTGACTGGTAAGCCATTTGAATATCGCTTTTTGGGGGGTCTTTTAAAACCCAAAAATACGAAAATACATGGATGTGACATAGCTGGACAAGTCGAAGCGGTTGGAAAAAATGTAAAACATTTTCAAGTTGGAGATGAAGTGTTCGGCGATCTATCAGAAGGTGGTTGGGGCGCTTTTGCTGAGTATACTTGTGCTTGTGAAAACGAATTAATCCTTAAACCTTCGAGTATGACATTTGAGGAAGCTGCATGCCTGTCTCATGGAGGCAACCTTGCTGTACAGGGCCTTATTGATTTTGGACAGATTAAATCCGGACAAAAGATTTTAATTAATGGCGGGTGTGGCAGCACGGGTTCATTGGCGATTCAGATAGCAAAATTATTCGATGTTGAAGTAACAGGTGTTGACCGCACAGAGAAATTAGACATGATGCGTACCCTTGGTGCAGACCATGTAATTGATTACACAAAAGAAGATTTTACAAAAAATGGGCGGCAATATGATCTGATCTTTGATGTGAAAACAACTCGTTCTATGTTTGATTATAAACGTGCATTATATCCAAATGGAATGTATGTGACGGTCGGAGGCAAAACTTCTCGAATTCTTCAGCTTGTGCTATTCAGAAAACTATCCGGCAAGCATAAAATGCATATGGTAGGCTATAAAGCAAATAAGGATTTGAATTTCATAGTAGCGCTTTTTGAAGCCGGCAAACTAAAGCCTGTTATCGATAAATGTTTTCCTCTAGAAGAAACCGCGGATGCTTTCCGATATTTTGGAGAAGGGCGTTTCAAAGGGAAGATAGTTATAACCTTGGAACATAATAATCGCGGATGATGAACAATAACGGATACTGATCTTGTCTTTAAAAAAGCTTCTTCCCTGGCTGTTATGCGTACTTGCCGGCACCCAGATGTTTTTGGGTTATGTGGGCCATAACCGGTTTTTCCTGTAATGGTTTTTTCTGGTCCCTCTTCTGTGGGTGATAAGTGTCGCATCTCCGGGCCGGGCCTTCCTGCTGGGATGGACTGCCGGTACAATCGGACATGCAGGATTGTTTTACTGGATTGTCCAAATGCTGACGACCTTTGCCCGCCTGGCTCCGGTGTTCAGTGTTGCAGGGCTGTTCGTGTTTGCGGCCTTCAACGGACTCAGTTACGCGATTATTACCTGGGCCATATCCCGGCTACGGCTTTCCAGGGGATGGAGTGTCTGGTGGACAGCCCCTTTTGTCTGGACTGCTATTGAAAATGTGTACCCTTTTATCTTCCCCAACTATATCGGCGCAAGCCAGTACCTGCTTCTCCCGTTAACACAGATTGCCGATATAACGGGTATTCTCGGGATATCCTTCCTGCTGATTTGGTGCAATTCGACTTTTTATACTGTTTTGGAAAGCCTGACAAAACACCGGAAAATCCCGGTAAAAACAGTTGCTGTCTTTCTTGTAGCCATCGCGATTACGGTTATATACGGCACAACCCGTATCAAACAGATGGATGCGGAAGTCAAAGTTGCACCCAAAATCAGGACAATGATGGTTCAGGCAGGTTTGGGCGAGGCCACGAAATATAATGATCCGCTCGGTTTTCTCAAACTTCATATCAATATGACGCAAGAGGCTATTTTAAAAAAACCGGCTGATGACATTGACCTGATCATATGGCCGGAGTCTGTGTCCATCTATCATTTAAGTCGTAAATTAAAAAAACTGCCCTCTGATCTGTTCGGCACTATCGGAAAACCGCTTCTGTTCGGAACTTTAACCGCTGAAAGGAATCATGGTAAAATACAGCGCTACGTCAGCGCCATGCTCGCCGACGAACAGAATGCTGTAACCGGTTTGTACGACAAACGCATCCTGGTTCCTTTTGCTGAAGACATCCCTTTGGGCGATATTTTCTCGGAACTGTATGACCTGTTGCCGTACACCAGCCGGTTCCGGTCCGGTAAAAGCCCGGCCCCCCTGCACTTTAAAAACTACAGGCTTTCTCTCAACATCTGTTATGAAGACCTCTTTCACAGACTGGTTCGGCAGAACATGATTGCCGGAATCCTCGATGGAAAAGAACTTCCCCATGTCATGGTCAATCTCACAAATGACTCCTGGTATGGAGATACCATCGAACCGCTGGAGCATCTTGTCTCTGCGAGTTTCCGCTCTATTGAGCATCGCCGGGCGTTTGTACGCTCTACCAATACCGGCATCAGTGCGATTATTGATCCAGTCGGACGCCTAGATAAACGGACAGGACAATGGACAAAAGAAACCCTTATCGGAGAAGTCCCGATGATGTCCGGGCGGACCTTTTTCAGCTATGCCGGAAACTGGTTCGGCTGGTCAATCACGGCCTTTGTGCTGGTGTTGATAGCTTTAACTTTCTATCCATTGGGTCATAATCGGGAAAAAGCATCCGGGTAATGATAAGAAAAAGGTTTCCAACAGATAAGCATGGACGCGGAACTCATCGATTGGTTCGCAAAGCGACAGAGGATGAAAAACCATAAATATAATCCGTATGTGGACGAATGATGAATAGTGGAGGGCACGGAGGCCGTCCATCATGTCCGACTTTTTCGAACCACATTCCGAAAAAGTCTTGGCTATTTCGGAATTGATGTCAGAATGGTCGTCATGCAACGATATCTGACTCAACATATCCAGGAAGATTTGAATACAAAAATTATTCTGCTGACCGGACCTCGCCAAACCGGAAAAACCACATTGGCTAAAATGCTGAAAAATGATTATGATTTTGATTATGAATACCCCGGATCAACAGGCAATCCGGTTCTGGCTGCCTCTATGTTTGCCAGAACATCGCACCGCTCATTTCCCGGATTTCCGGCATGCCCTTTTACCCATCTGAAATCCACATGATGGGTTTCAACCAGGGCCAATAATTTTTCCCAGAGATCCGGGTTTAAAGCATTTTCTCCGTTGGACTTCTTCCATCCTCTTTTCCGCCAGTTTTTAGCCCATCCCTTGGTGATTCCATCAACCACATATCTGGAGTCACTATAAAGGGTAATGGATTTTTTTTCTCTGAAGTGGCTGAGACCCATGATGCATGCCAGCAGTTCCATCCGGTTGTTGGTTGTCCGCCGGTAGCCTCCGGACAATTCCTGAATCGTATGGCCTTTATGTTGGATAACAACACCATATCCGCCAGGGCCTGGATTGTTCAGGGCACTGCCATCTGTGTACATTACAATACCTGCTTCCGGTGCAGATGCAGATTGAATTGGATTATTCTTTTTAGGTGTGGGACGGGAAAAAGTAAGTTCAGGTTTTTCAAGCCACTCTTCCGCTTCCTTGCGGGAATAGAATCCCTTGAATCGTGCTCCCTGGACCCCTTTCACCTGAACTTCCGCACCATCGGCCCCGAACCATGTGTGATAAATACCGGGTTTCAATCCCTTTGCCACGGCATAAAATTTTTTTGTTTTTGTCATACTGTTTCCGGAACCCCTGATTGTCAATTATCGTCTGATAAATTTTTTTGCTGAATATAGGGCAAAAAATTGTTTTGTGCAAATCCTGTTTGGTAAAAACTTTCTTGACTATCTCCTTGTCCTTACCTACAGTAGTTCGGGTTTTGTTGCGGTTCATCAAACATTTTTGATGGGTTCCGGCTTCTGGTTTTTGACCGGAGCGACGGAAATGGAAGAGGGTTTTATGAGGAAAAAAATTATCATTGCAGGTGTGTCCTGTGTTGTACTCGGTCTGATCATCGCTTCATGGGCGTTGACGGTTGGATTCAATGACAAGCCTGAAGAAAATCAGGAAAGGAAAAGTACTCTGTATAGAGGTCTTGCAGATGATCCCATATACAGTCAGTCTTATCTGG
>CAYTGW010000231.1:0-5853 GCA_964437395.1 uncultured Desulfocicer sp. | reverse complement strand
GGGCCAACGGGCCAATGGGCAAACGGGCAAACAGGCCAACGGGCCAACGGGCCAACGAGCCAACGGGCCAACGAGCCAACGGGCCAACGAGCCAACGGGCCAACGGGCCAACGGGCCAACGAGCCAACGGGCCAACCGGTCAACGGGCCAACCGGCCAACGGGCAAACCGAATGACGGGCCAACCCAAAGAGAGGTGTCACGCTATGAAGAAGAACATATCATTCTTATTGTTTATTTCTGTGGTATTCATATCATGCGGAATCCGGCAAACACTTCCTGAGTATGTTCAACAACGTAACTGCCATCCTGTAGAGATAGGAGCCGGTACGGAAGATTTTGTACTGGACAGATGGAATGAAAAACCCCGCCTTTTGATTTCATCACATGAGCGACGGGAACCTGCACGATATGGAGATATCTATTCCTATGACCTCTCAGCAGGATATTCTGAAAAAATGAAACGAACCGGTGAACCGGCGGATCTTGCTGCGTTTCAGCCCCATGGGATGGACATCCGGCATGAAAACGGGGACACATTTCTATATGTAATTCTGCACGACCTTTACTACCGATCCACAAGAGAAGAAAATGGAATCGCAATATACCGTATTTCAGGCAATGAACTGATATTCCAGAAACTGCTGGTGGATCAGAGATTTCTCTGGTCACCGAATGATATTTCCGTACTTGAAAATGGTGAAATATATGCCTCCAATGATTACCGGAGTGAGTTTGATATATATTTCCGGCAAAACACCTCGGAGGTGGTTCATTATTCCGTGAAGGATGAAAGCTGGTCTGTTGTTGTGTCTGACCTGTCTTTTGCCAATGGAGTATTGGCACTGGAAGATCGGGTTTTTGTGGCAGCGACCCGGAGTGATGTGTTGATCGAGTACCCCCGGAACCCGGATGGCACGCTGGGAAAAGGAAGGCAACTCGCTCAAATAAAAGGCCTTGATAATATTATGCCCTATGGCAATGAACTCCTTGTTGCAGCGCATTTTAATGATCTTGCCTTTTTCCGGCATCATAAAGATGAAAGTGTTCCTTCTCCATCCGTGGTTTTTCTCATTCGTCCGGATGACCCTGATCCGGATGGATCAAAAGTAGTGGTTTATGTGGATGAAGGAACAGAGATCAGCGCGGCATCAACCGCTTTTGTATATCAGGATAAGTTATATATCTCGCAGGTGTTCGGGTCTCAAATACTGATATGCGATGCAGTTGACCTTGCTGCGGCAGCCAAATTATTGTCAAAGCCATAAAGGTGTTGAGGCAGGTCTAATTCCATTTTGCGATCAAGATGGCATAATTCGTAGGGGCAGGCCCCTGTGCCTGCCCTTTATGCAACCATAATATAGTGTCAATCAGAATAAGACGAGCTGGAGAGTTGGTTCCATCTGGATCTGCACTTGGGAAAATGATGAGAGACTAATGGATGATTCGAAGATCCTTTTCTGTTTTCTCAATAAAAATATTGATATTGATCAGGGATTTTTGATGCAAATCGCTTCCGGCTTTGTTGTTCTGTTTTTCCGTAAGAATATGCATCACACGTTTCCAGATCAGATGATTGGTATCTGCTTTTTTCTGTTGATTCGCCATAGGTTGTGTCCCCTCTGTTTGGTTGCAATTCTTCTGAACAGGCTATCAAAAATTATGCCATTACCAGTTGAAGAAATAAATCGATATGCATATCTGATTGAAAATATAGTTATTATTTTTGCAAAAGAGCTGCTGATTCTGCTTTTTAGAATGCAGGGAAGGGCCAAAGGTGTCAGAAAAATGACATGCGGATGGCATAGGCCTTGACAGAGGATGGCGGATTATAAATAATACCGGAACCATAAATTACCAAGATCAATAATAAATACGGAAGCTTTTTTTATGCTTTACGGAGGTAGATCGATGCATCGAGCTTATTTGGGGAAACCGATCCTTTTTATTATCCTTTTTTTAAATATCCTGATAGCGGTATTTCCAGCAGCAGCTTCAGCAGAAACCCGATACGTCTCGGATGTGATGCTGATCACCTTGCGAAAGGCTCCGGATAATGATTCAGAAGTGATTCAAAGATTACGTTCCGATGTACCGCTTGAAGTACTTGAAGAGGCAGGAGATTATGCGAAGGTTCGAACCGATTCAAACCAGGAAGGATGGGTGATCAAACGTTACATAACACCGAATATTCCAAAATCAAGGGTCATTACGGAACTGGGGGAAAAGATTAAACGTCTTGAATTGAGCCTTGAAACTCTGGAGAAAGAAAAAAATCAACTGGGAATTGAGTTGGAGAAGATTCGAAGCAATCCGGATAATCCATCAGGAGCAGTTCAATCGACAAATGAGCAGGAAAGAAAGGATATGGAGAGGATCGTTACGGAGCATCAAGAAATTTCCGAAAAATATAACAAATTACTGAATCAATCTAAAAATGTGACCCAATTGTCTCAAAAGCTGGAAACGCTGGAAAATGAGAATATCCAGCTCCGCGCTTCCGGGAAAAAGAGTAATGAAGTCATAAGAACCATGAAAACCATTAAAGAGACTTTTTTCCAAGCTGATATGATCCGATGGTTCCTTGCAGGAAGTGGTGTATTGCTGATCGGTATCTTGCTGGGTAAGGTTTCTCGCAAGAAGGAATATTATTAATCCATGAAAAGGGTTGACATACAAAGGAATATGGCTTGTTCATCATCCAAATATCGGTTATGATTATTGATGAGCTGCTGCATGTAAACTCACTGTCAAGGAGACGTTATGGCAAATGAGGCGTTTGAATGTTTTAACCATTCCTCTCGTATCTGTTTGGATATCGGGACAAAGCTTCGAGTTGAAATTCAAGGGGTTCATATGACCCTTGAAAGCAATCTCGTGGGAATGGAAGAAGGACATTATCTCATTATTCGAACCCCGGCACCTTTGAGTACGATCAAGAATAAGCTTTTTATCGGAAACGATATGATTGTGAAATATCTTTATAAAGGAAGCGTATTTGCTTTTCAGACCCGACTTATGGAGATATTTACAAAGCCGGTCAAACTTCTGTTTCTGGAATATCCCAAACTCGTGGAAAGCCATGAAATCCGTGCTCACAAACGGATCAATTGTTTTATCCCGGCAAATATTAATTTTGGAAAAGAAGAAAAACAGGCGGTTATTGGTGATATCAGCAATGGTGGCGGGAGCTGTATCTTTAAAATTGCAAGAAATGAAAAAGTTCCCTCCATACGGCTGAACAGTCTGATTTCGCTTACCTGTCAATTCCCTGGAATGGAAGAGCCTGTACTGCTGCATGGTGAAATTAAGAACATTAAAAAAAACCTTGAGGAAGTTAAAATTGGGTTTGTTTTTACGGAACGAAATGTGAATGAGACAAAAAATCTAGTATCCCAGTATGTTTTTTCACTCAGTGATTTTATTACCTGAACTCAAATATTTACCACATAAAGGGGTTGGGAATGATCAACAGGCATATCGGTTTTTTTTTACTGGCATTGTTATGGGCGGGCTTTACCGGTTGTGCCCCTGTTCTTGTCGGCAGTGGCGCAGCAAGTGCGTATAAAGTAGCAACAGATGAAAGAAGCATGGGGGAGCTTTGGAACGATTCTGCTATTGAGGCCCGAATCAACATGGAGCTGGTGAAATCATCCAAAGTAAAGGCAGCCAATATTGATGTGGATGTGGTAAACAGAGTGGTGATTCTAAATGGTCTGGTGGATTCCCTGGAAGAGGCGAAAGAAGCAGAAGCGATTGCAGGAAGAGATCCTTATCAAAAAGGAGTCAAGAACCAGCTGAAGGTCGGTTCAAGGTCGCTTGGGCAGACGATTGATGATCATGTAATCTGGAATAAAATTAATGGGAGTCTGATTAATGAAAAGGGAATTCATTCTTTGAGCATAGATGTGTATGTCCGGAAAGGGGAGGTCTTTTTAAATGGTATTGTTGAAAATGAAAATCAGCACCTTCGTGTTGTGAAAATAGCCGGATCGATTTTAGGGGTCAAAAAAATAACAGACAACCTTACGGTGAAAAAAAAATAAATTTCAAAACAGATCTGGCCTGGCAGGTTCAGAATGGAGAGTTATATGTTCAATGCGGATTTTGAAATTTATCTAAGACCGACTTATTTTATCGACTATGATCATCCGGACATCGTGGCTTTTGCCAAAGAAAAATGCATCAATCTGAATGATAAAACAGAGCAGGCCATTTCCCTTTTTTATGCTGTCCGGGATGGAGTTCGATATGATCCATACAGCATTGAGATGAATCCTGCGTCTTTTAAGGCTAGTTCCACACTGAAGCGTAAAACCGGGTATTGTGTGGCAAAAGCCATACTTCTTGCTTCTCTTGCCCGGGTCATGGGTATACCCAGTCGTCTCGGCTTTGCGGATGTCCGGAACCATTTAACAACAGAACGATTAAAAGAGATGATGAAAACAGATATTTTTGTGTTTCATGGGTACACGGAACTTTATCTTGATGGCAGATGGGTAAAGGCAACGCCAACATTCAACAATGATCTGTGTGTCAAGTTCGGCGTTTCCCCTCTTGAGTTTGACGGCGGAACCGACTGTATGTTGCATGAGTTTGACGAAAAAGGTCAGAAACACATGGAATATTTAAAAGATCATGGTCAGTTTGACGATCTGCCGGTGGAAAAAATGCTGATATCAATGAAAGAAGCATATCCCATTTTTTTTCAGGATGGTATTCAGAAAATATTTGGAGATTTTGAAAAAGAAGCTGTGGCGGATAAGGCATTAAAGAACCCATTGGGATAGGATGGTACGTATTTCATGCGATATGAAGGAAATGTGTTTCGGCCGTTCAGTGAGGCCAATAGCTATCTTTTACAATGTACGATTGGTTGCTCACATAACAAGTGCACATTCTGTGGAATGTATAAAGATCGAAAATTCCGGATTCGCAGTCTGGAAGAAATACGAACCGATATAAAGATGGCAAGGGATTATTACGGGGATCTTGAAAAAGTATTTCTTTGTGATGGGGATGCCATTGATATCGAAACCGATACTCTTATTGAGATATTGAAGGAACTATATGCCGGGTTTCCGTCCTTGCGGCATGTCGGGTCCTATGTAGGACCCAAGAGCACTTTGCGAAAAACAGTTTCAGAGCTGAATCAGCTCAGGGCAGCAGGATTGACAAAAGCTTACCTTGGAGTGGAAACCGGTGATGAAAATCTGCTTCAGGAAATCCAAAAAGGTGTAACCGCCACGGAAATGCTTCAGGCAGGAAAAAACCTTGTGGATGCGGACATTAACCTCTCTTCCATGGTTTTACTGGGAATTGCCGGCAGGGGAGAGAGGTCACGTGAACATGCCATTGCAACCGCTGAGATCACCAATAGGATGAAGCCTAGGTATCTTGCAGCATTGACCTATACCCCGGTTCCCAACACACCGTTGTTCTCAAAAGTGGCTTCAGGCCGGTTTGAATTACCGGATCCCTTTGAAACACTGGAAGAGATGAAGCTGATTTTTGAGAATATCACGATCGACAATCTGAAATTTGTAGGCGCGCATGCTTCCAATTACCTTCCGGTGAGCGGAACCCTCCAGAGAGATCGACAAAAAATGCTGGGTATTGTGAATGAAGTCCTTCGAACAAGAGATATGAGAGCGCTCAGAAGTGAAGCAATGCGTGGATTATAGCTGCTTGTTTCTTATTCGGAATCTGAAAAATTGCCCTGATGCCCATTTTTTTGCAATCGGTCAATGTAATAATATCCAAAGGATAACAACCAGAATAATCCAGGCGCCACAAAGAGTAAAAAGCACGTTTTTCCAGTTTTCTCCAAAATAATTTTTTGAAGACTGGAGAAT
>CAYTGW010000230.1:0-6067 GCA_964437395.1 uncultured Desulfocicer sp. | reverse complement strand
AGTTTAAATTCAATCGATATCTTATTGCCTACAATGATCTCCGGTTTCAGGGCAAACTCCATTCGTATATTGATAATCGATAAATGTTTTACAACCATTTGCCCTCTGTGTTTGTGATCAGAGGATATAAACACTCCGGAAAGGTTTAATATTGATGCCGGGGAAACTTTTTTCTGCAATTGTTGATTTCCAGTGTGGGAAGCAGCAGCCTTTTGTACCAGATTTTTCAAATCCATTTTCTGAAGTTTTGTTATTTTTTTTTCTGGTAAGGGCCGGAATGAAAATTTGGCTCTTTTCTGGGTTACAAATTTTACTGCTGCGGGCTCTCCTTTAAGGCCAGTGCATGCCGCATTATACAGTGTTCCCTTCTCAAAGTAGAACAGGCCTTTTTCTCCATCCGGAAGGCTGACCTCCAAAATGCATGTTTTTTTTTCCATTTCAATCATCATCATAAAACTGCTGACCGATATTCCGCTGAGTATTCCCTTGGGCGCGTCCTGTTGAAGTATTTTCTGGATTTCAGGAACGAGCCGATCGGCCGGAAAAGGCTTACGGAAGAATTTCCGGATATCTTTCGGAAGTTTTTGACGCAGTTCCGGCGTTTCATAGGCTGTCATGACAAAACAGGGGATGAATGGAAAATTTTCGTTCACATATGCAAGGAGTGCAAGACCATCCAGTTCCGGCATTTTAACGTCTGTGATCAACAGGGAAACCTGGTACTGGTTTAATAGTGTGATTGCCTGGTTTCCATTCTGGGCTGTCAGGACATCAAACTGAGGGTCACCTTTTTTCAGCGAAGAAGTAAGCAAGTTCAGAAATACAACATCATCTTCAGCAATTAAAATTTTTTTCATTCTTATAAGCTCCTATGGTAATTATAGACAAATGCTGTATAACCTTCTCATGATTCCGCAGATGCCGGAATGGGAAAGTTTTTTACTATTTCAAGAGATTTTTCGACTTGCGAAAATGCAGCTTCCGTTTTTTTTAAAATGTTCAGGATCTGCTCCTGATTTTCTTCAACACATGCATTTTCAAGATCGGTTGCTGCTGCACGCAGGGTTGTGGCTGAAATATTTCCGGCAGCGCCTTTCAGAGAGTGAGCTTTCAGTCTTGCTGTCTGAAAATCCTTGATATCGACAATCTGCCTGAATTCTTCGGAAAAGTTCTGGTAAACCTGACAGTATTGTTCTAAAATCTCTTTGTATCCCTGCCATGTAACGCCGAGTCGCTTCAATCCTTCCTGTATTTCCAGACCTGGAAGATTCGGCGGATAATTCTCTTGAGAATCTGGTTTCGCTGTCTCCGCCGCATTCCGGTTTGTTGGGTTGCTGCCGGTTATGTTTTTACGAAGTGCAGCAAACAGTTCTTTCCGGTCAATGGGTTTTGGCACATAATCATTCATTCCCGCCTCCAGACATTTTTCACGATCCCCGTGCATGGCATGGGCGGTCATGGCGATGATCGGAAGATCTGTGATCCGGAGTTTGTTCCGGATGTGACGGGTGGCCTCAATTCCGTCCATTTTAGGCATCTGTATATCCATCAGAACGGCATCATAACGATTGTTTTTTATTTTTTCGATCGCTTCCATACCATTTTCTGCGATATCCGTGATGACGCCTCCTGTGTTTAAAAGGGATCTTGCAACCGTCTGGTTGACCGGGTTGTCTTCCACCAGAAGAACTTTCACACCGGATAATTCTTCTGAAGTGGTTAACCCTGTCGTTATTTTTTGAGTGGGGGAAAAGTGGTAACCCAGAAGTTCCATTGTGGTATCAAAGAGGGTAGATTGTTTGATTGGTTTGATTAAAAAGCTTTCAGCACCTGCTTTTCGGGCGCGTTGAATATCTTTTTCATGTCCGGACAAGCTGGTAATAATCACAGGAGGTGCTTTAGGATTTCCTGATTTTTTGATCATCTCCGCCAGCTTGATGCCATCCATATCCGGTAATCCAGAATCAATGATCAGAAGATCAAAGTTCTTTTTTTGGATGGGGTTTTTAATGGCAGCAAGTGCTGCTTTAGCGGTCGTGGCAATCTCAGTCTGTATTCCAAAAGATTTTACAATCCGTTTTAATACATGAAGTGAAGAGGGATTATCATCAACGATCAACGCGTTAATATTTTTTAACTTTTCGGGATGATTCTGGGTTGCATTTTCCGTATCCTGGGATGCCTGAAAACAGCCGGTAAAAAAAACGGAGGAACCTTTTCCCAGAGAGCTTTCCACACAGAGATTTCCATTCATCATCCCTACAATTTTTTTACAGATAGCCAAGCCCAGGCCCGTACCACCGTATTTCCGGGTGACAGATTCATCCGCCTGTGCAAAGGCTGTAAACAGTTTGTCTGAAGTGTTTGTATCGATTCCGATGCCGGTGTCCCGTACGCAAAAGAGCAGTTCGGTGAGCCCTGAAGGATGGGGCTGCCTCTTAATGGAGATACAGATTTCACCAGTGTTTGTAAATTTGATTGCATTGGAAATCAGGTTGATGATCACTTGTCGTAATCGAAACGGATCGGTTGAAATTTTTTTAGGGATATCCTCTGCAATATCAACAATCAATTCAAGACCTTTTTCTCTCACTTTCACGCCGAACATATCCGTGACCTCTTCCACAATTTCACGGACTGAAACCGGAATCATATCAAACTCCAGTTTTCCGGCCTCAATTTTAGAAAAATCCAGTATGTCATTGATGAGTCCAAGGAGTGCTCTTCCGGAGGAGCGGACAATATTTACATATTCCCTCTGTTTGGGATCCAGATTGGTACCCATCACCAGATCGGTCATGCCGATGATTGCATTCATCGGGGTTCGGATTTCATGGCTCATATTGGCCAGAAAATCACTTTTGGCCTTTGTGGCTGCTTCTGCGGCTTCCTTTGCTTTCATGAGTTGGGAATTGCTTTTTCTCAGGGCGGTTGTTCTGTTTTTGACCAATATTTCAAGATGCGCTGAATGACCCTTGAGTGCCAGATTCGCCTGGTTGAGAGCAATCTGTTTCAGTTTCAGTTTTTGATTTAAAAGGCTGGTCTGTTTGATTTTCAATACAAGCCTTTCCTGTAATTTGCCGACAAAAGCACCCGCGAGGATCAGGAACCCGCCCCATGCGAGGATGTAGAGGTAGAGATCCAGTCTTGTTGAAGGCATGATAAAAAGGTCAGGTGAAATGATGGTGTAGCCGGATACCAGGAGGATACACAGAAAAGCACCTAAAATGGATTTTCGAAATCCTAAAAAATAGCCGGCCAGGATGACCGGCAGAAAATAAAAATTGAAAAAGGCCACTTTCTGAGGAATAAAATAATTGATAATCGCGACAGCTGCCAGAATGCTGAGAACAAAGATATGTTCGAACTTCTCAGAAAAATAGTTCTTTACCTTTTTCACGGAAACTCCCTTGTTCAAGATATGATGAGATGCACTGATGGTTATCCATTATTAAATTAAATCTCTTATGTCAAATTGAATGCAGATGGATAGGGAACGGGTTCGCATTCAAGAAAAGGTGCTATGATTGAAAAATGCATTAATAAAACGACTTGATTTGACTTCATCATCATATTGGTATAGCCTTTTCATAAGCTGGAACATCTGATGGATGTAATGGCAGAAAAAGCTGTTTAAATATTTCATAAACAGAGTTGATACAGCGTTTTTGTGAAATTTTGAAACCAAAAAGTGAAAAAAATGAAACCAATACTTTTATTTTTCGTACTCATCTGTTTTGCAATGACAGCGGGAAATTCGTTTTCTGCAGATTTTCGATTAATCCAGATTCTCGATGGTGATTCGCTGGAGGTGCTTACCGGGAAGGGGGAGCGGATCATCGTTCATCTGGCTGGAATTGACGCACCGGAAATGCCGACAGGAAAATCAGATAAAGGCCAGCCCTTCTGTAAACATGCGCAAAAGTTTTTATCTGATTTGGTTGTCAACAAACAGTTTTCTTTTCAAGCGGAAAGCCGGCTTGAAAATCATCAAGTGCTTGCAGTTGTCTATTCCGACAATAGAAATGTGAATCTGGAGATGATCAAGGCTGGATTTGCAGAGGCCAACCAAGGCGCTCTTCCTCCCGGATTTGATTTGGAGCCTTATAAAAAAGAGGAGGCTGCATCCAAAAAAATGAAAAAGGGTATGTGGGCACTTGGACAGGTTTATATGTCGCCAAACGAATGGCGGAAGGCAAATACAAAATCACCGTAATAGAACCATTCCTAACTTATCTTCTGAAATATTCTTGATCACAATCATCGCGCTGGGAGATTCCGCAGAAAATTTCATCATTTATTCGTAATATCGTAAAAATAATAAAATCCCATTTGACAAAATCAAATGATTGTTATATCGGCATATCGATATAATATTCATAATATATTTCTCTTTTTTTAACTGCTATTGTTGATGCGAAATTTAGTTTGCCGGAAATGGAATCCATTATGAGTTTCATGAACCGGATCGTAAGAAAAACACAATCCATGATGCAATATAATGGATCATTTATTTTCGATGGATATAAAAAGAAAACACTCAGAAACAGGTTTTACTCTTCTGGAAGTTATGACAGTTCTCGGGATTATTTTTTTTATGGCTGCGATGGCCACACCAGTGGCTTTAAGTTGGATAGCCGATTACAGGTTAAAAAATGCCGCACTGGATCTGTTTTCAAATTTTCAACTGGCCCGAACGAGAGCCATCCAGAGCAGTCGTGAATATGGAATTGTTTTTCATGTTCGAGCCGGGAATTACCAGCTTGTGAATGGAGGAGAAAACAGAAAGTTTGAAGCAGGGGATCCATCAAGTGATGATGTTGTTGAAAAAATAGTGACCCTCTCCGAATATGGAGGTGGGGTTCGTTATGGGTTCGGAGGAGCGGATAAAAAAGCAATTGTGAGCGGGGGAAGTTTTCATGCCGGGGATGAAATCAGCTATCAGGATGATATAGCTGAATTCAATTCACAGGGAATGAGCAATCGAATGGGGTATGTGTATCTTGAGAACAGTCAAAAATCCGCTTATGCCATATCCACACCGACGCTTGCCGGTGTGGTGAACATCAAAAAATGGATTGGAAGGAATTGGCAATAATGAATCATCCGATTATCATCCAATACAGGGAACAGAAAGGTTTTACACTGGTAGAACTGCTGATTGCACTCGGCTTGTCCAGCGTTGCAGTCAGCATGATCTTTTTTGTATTCCTTTTCCAGCAGGAAGCATACACAGCTCAGATCAGAGTGTCAGCGTTGCAGCAGAATTTACGCACGGCCATGAATATACTTTCAAGGGATATCCGAATGGCTGGATATTGCACATCACTCGATAAAGAAACATACAACAATTATATTGATTGGGATCCTCGAAAGAGCGGCACGGATGAATTCTTGCCATTGATTCATGGAATAAACAATATAACGGGCGTTCAGAAATATCGGAAGCAAACCGATGTGATCCTGCTTGTCAAGGCAAGTGAGGAAAGAAGGAAACTATCAGCCTCGGAATATGCTTCTGCAAATGGGAAGACTTTGTTTATCAATGATCTGGATCTGGATGAAGACGGTAATGTGGATTTCGCTATGGGCGGAAGACAATTCGGCGTAATCATGAAATCGGATTTCAGTGATTCTCAGTTGTTTAAAATTATACAAAAAGGTCCTCCGGTAAGGGTTGCGAATCTGTTTCGCACCACCTATGCGGAAGGTGATATTGTTGCAAGAGCCGATATTATCATTTATCGGATCGATGATGCGAATACCTCATTTACCCAATCTGTTCTGGAAAGAAAGAATGCGGGCAACGGCAATCAGTTTCAGGTTGTGGCCGAAGGTATAACAGATATTCAATTGAGATACATTTTAAATGACGCCAGTATTGTGGATGATCCCAGTCAAGGAGAGGAGGATATCTGTGCTGTGGAGGTTTCTCTGACAGGAGAGGTCGAAATCGGCAGGGGAGAGAAGCGAATCCGTTCTCTCATTACCACATTGAAAATCAGAAATACTTGAGCCAATTTCAAAAGCCTGTTGTTGTAGTTCCGGCGAAAACTAGAATCCAGTA
>CAYTGW010000229.1:0-6106 GCA_964437395.1 uncultured Desulfocicer sp. | reverse complement strand
ACAGTGGATATCCGGATTGCCGGCCGGAGTATATTCAAGCATATGAAAAAATGGCAAACCTTGCGACAAAGGCCGGTGTTGAAGGGAAAAAACGTCTGCGGATTCAGACTCCGCTCCTGAACCTGAAAAAATCACAGATTATTCAAAAAGGAATCGGACTGGGTGTCCAATATGAAATGACGCACAGTTGCTATGATCCTTCAGAACATGGACTTGCCTGTGGAGAATGCGACAGTTGCATCTTGAGAAAAGAAGGTTTTCTGGAAGCAGGGGTTCAAGATCCCACTCAATATATGCCCAGGTAAACCATGAAAATTGCATTTATTCATTTCCATCTGAAGCCCGGAGGCGTTACCACGGTTATCCGGCAGCAGATCAACGCGATTCAAAGCCATTGTGAAGTGATTGCCCTTGCAGGTGAAAAACCAGCCGAATTCCCGGCCAAGGTAATTCCCATATCCGGAATTGCCTATGACCAAAAAGGTGTCCCCTCTTCTTCACCTGAAAATACAGCTTCTGATATCATGAAGGCAATTCACCATATATGGCCGGATGGATGTGATGTTGTCCATGTCCATAATCCGATCCTTGCAAAGAACCGGAATTTTCTGAAGGTTTTAAAAATCCTTCAACAAAAAGGATTGAAATTACTGTTGCAGATTCATGATTTTGCTGAAGATGGACGCCCCCTCTTCTATTTCCCGGAACCCTACCCGGAAAACTGCCATTATTGTGTAATCAATACACGGGACTATGATATTTTAACAACATCCGGTCTGACGAATCAGGGACTGCATCTGTTACCCAATATGGTCAATCCCATGGGTACAGAGGCAACGGAATGCAGTTTAAAAAATTTTGTTCTATATCCGGTTCGGGCAATTCGAAGAAAAAATATTGGTGAAGCGATTTTGTTATCCCTTTTCTTCCAGAATGGGGAGACATTGGCCATCACCCTCCCGCCAAACAGCCCGATCGATATTCAGAGCTGCAATGGATGGAAAAAATTTTCCATTCCGCATCATATTCATATTGAATTTCAAGCTTCTTCAAAGCATAATTTTTCATCTCTTGTACGTGCATCAGAATTTATTATTACAACCAGTATAAATGAAGGATTCGGATTTTCATTTCTGGAACCTTGGACAGCGAATAAAATACTCTGGGGCAGAAACATCCCGGAAATCTGCATGGGCTTTCAACATAAAGGAATCCGGTTCGACAACCTGTATCATCAGATCCGGATACCGATATCCTGGTTAGACAGAACCACCCTTTTCAGAAAATTTCAATCCACACTGGAACGGAGTTTGACTTTATTTGGTTGCACAAGGGATATGCTGAATCTTGCAGAAGGATTTGATGAGCTGATTCAAAATGACAGCCTGGATTTCGGTATGCTGAGTGAACCGTTTCAGCAACAGGTTATTGCTCGCATCCTTTCCTCATCAAAAGACAAAAATCATCTGATCGCTAACAATCCATTTCTTGCAGAGATTGATGTATCCGGTCAACAATGGCTTGTTGATCCGAATAAAAAAATAATTCTATCCAACTATAATAAAGCGGTGTATCAAAAAAATCTTCTGCAAATTTATAAAAAAGTCAAACAGGTACAAATCTCTCATGCAGTTGATAAAAAAAAACTTCTCTTCTATTTTCTGACTCCATCTCGGTTGAACCTGTTGAAATGGAGCGTATATGAAGGATAGTATAAAAAGGCATTCTGCAATAGCAGCGATGAATCCGATTCCAACCGGACTGATTCCTCAGGGTGTTCTTTCCCATAAAGCGGAAGCGGTTTTATTTGATATCTATGGAACACTTTTTATCAGTGGATCCGGTGATATCAATATTGCGGAAAAAAATTCCGGAAATACACATAGGCTGAATCCGTTATTTCAAAAATTTTCGATCAAAGAGCCTGCAGAGAATATTCTGAAAACTTTTTTTTCAAAGATGGAGAAAGCCCATGAAACACTTCGATCCAAGGGAGTTGATTTTCCGGAAATCCGTATCGAAGAAATATGGAAAACCGTACTCGAACAAAACAATATGGAAACCATACTTGATTTTTCAATTGAATATGAAATGTTTGTGAATCCGGTATCTCCCATGCCAAATGCACTGAAGACACTTGATTCCTGCCGTAATAGAAACATTCGGATGGGAATTATCTCCAATGCCCAATTTTACACACCCCGCTTGTTCAATATCTTTTTTAACGCTGATCTGGATTCACTCGGATTTGATCGGGATCTGATATTTTTATCCTATCAGTTCGGATATGCAAAGCCATCCTCGTATCTGTTTCAACAGGCGGTTTTGAGACTTGCTCAATATAAAATTTCACCGGAATCTGTCATCTATGTGGGAAACGATATGTTGAATGATATATTTCCTGCCCAGAAAGCTGGTTTTCAGACTGCTCTTTTTGCAGGGGATAAGAGATCTCTCAGACTAAGAAATGATGATCCAAGATGTAAAAATCTGAAACCGGACCTTGTGATAACCGACCTGATCCAGCTTCTGGATTATATCCCATAAATTCCCATCTGGTAGTAATTCCATAGCCGTCATTATTTCCAGAGATCAATATCAATCAGGCCGATTCTGGCTGCATACCTAACCAGCTCCATTGCACCTTTAAGATTCAGCTTTTTCATAATATTCGCTCGATGATTTTCCACGGTTTTCGGACTGATGCACAGTTTGGAAGCTGTTTCTTTTGGTGAAGTGCCTTCTGCCAGCATTCGCATAACCTCCTGTTCCCTGGGTGTCAGGGAGCTATAATCATTTCCAGAGATTCTGGTTTCACGAACCGGCAGTTTCGTCAATCTTTCAATTACTTTATGAGAAAGCGAGCTATCCATGAAAAACTCACCTTTCGATACCTTTTCTATCCCTTGTAATAACATTTCAGAGGCTGAATCCTTGGATACATATCCAGTTGCACCCGCTTTAAAAGCTTCAGTGATATAATCAACTTTGGAGTGCATGCTGACGATGATGATATATATATCCGGCAGGGCTTTCCGGATATCATAAATAAGATGGATGCCGCTCATATCCGGTAAAGAGACATCGATTAAAATCATATCCGGTTTTATTTTTTTTGCCGTTGCCAATCCGTCCTGTCCGGTTCCGGCCTCTCCGGCAATTGCAAATCGTCTGTCTCGTTCCAGCATGGATTTTAAGCCTTCACGAAACAGAGGGTGATCATCCACGATTAAAATGCTTTTTTTCTGCTTCACCATCACCTCCTGAAGCCTGATCGCTAACGACTTCGGTTTGATGGTTTTGTATGATATCCCACAAATGAAATCAATCCTCTTTGCAGAAATTCGTTATTAATTAACTGTAAAGACCTCAACCTTATACTCAAAAACACTGAATAAAATATCTCTCATCAGCTCAAAAGAAATTCCATCCAGAATCTGGCTGGGCCATCCTAACGATTCCAACGCTTGATTTACTGTTGACAGGTTACATATATATGAAGATCTGACAACTGTAATCACATCGCTGACCAATTGAAAAATCTGGCCCTGCCCCAGACCTCGTGATTGCAGCAGTTTTGACAGCATATGACATGTATCGGATATGCTATCCATTTCACATAAAAAATATTCAGGCAACATACTTGCTTTTTGTGCGTTTTCCTTACATTTCAATTCTCCGCCCTCCCCGATCCATAACAGAATAACAATCAAATTAGAAAAGCACTTACTTCTGTAAACAGAGTTTATCTATTATCATGTAAAATTGGATTGTCCATAAGATGAAGGACTCATTTTTATAGGGAAAAATCCTGAGGTCGGGATTTTTTCCCGATATCTTTATGGTCGAAATTCCATCCGTGGGATTTTGAAAATAGTTTTTTCTTGACTTTCACACACTTGGTGGTGTAAATTTAAATTATAAATTTTACGCAGCGAGTCTTTCTGATCAATACCATTCCTCAAATTCGATTTTTTATAATTTCACAAGATAAACTGATACAATTTAATCATACAACAGGTATTTCGATTCTGTTTTTCCCAGATATTTTTTTCATTACAACCGAAAGAGATACATTCAAGAACAGGTTGCTGATAAGAATTTTCATGTTGAACACGTGAAAATAATTAAAAGTTGTAAAATAACCTGCAATATAAAAATATGTTAAAAAAAACAATATGTTATCATAAATGAACCATGACAAGGAGGAAAGAATGAGCGATTTTCTAAAAAACTTAAGAAGTGGCCAGGAAAAACAGAAACCCCGGTATGGCAAAAAAACATTCCATGAAAACCGTCAATATCCGGGTAATGAAAAAAGGTTAGGTACGGATCGACGCACCGATAACCTCAATAAAAAAGATCAAAGGGAATTATTCGCTGAAACACTGCACGAGCTCACTCCGGCTATCAAAGAGTACCTCATCGAAATGGCAGACAGTCAAAGAAGACTGGCCGAAATTGAAGAAATAAAAGCCAAGGCCGAAGAAAAAAATTCAAAAACCCTCGAAGGCTTGATGGATTATCTGAAATCAGATGGCATAGAAACATTACTGAATATGAAGGATGACAAAAGAAAAAAAAGAAAAGTAAAAAAACCATTGGATGCAAATCGTAAAAAAGTATTGCAGATTATAGCCAAAATGAGATCTGAAGGAGAGACTTTTGATAAGATTGCTCTCTTCTTGGAGAAAGAAAGTCTGCAAACTTTTTCAAACCGTGGACAATGGCATGCCCAAACAGTCCACAGGCTCTATCAGGATCACATTCTCTCCTGATTAAAATGTACAAAAATCTGTTTTCACGTTTTGACTGAGATGAAATCTACTCCTCCTGCAACTCTTTAATCTCTTTATAATACTCAAGAACCTCTGGATTCAGCAAGGCGTCTTTATTCGTAACCGGTTTGTTTTCGATAACTTTTTTAACCGCTAGTTCAACTTTTTTCATATTCAGTGTGTAGGGGATATCAGGAACACACAATATTTTACCCGGCACATGGCGAGGAGAAGCATTTTTTCTTATTGTCTCCCGGATCTTATTTTTCAAGCTATCGTTGAGCTCTAAACCAGGCCGCAGTTTAACGAAAAGAACAATCCGGATATCATCTTTCCAACGTTGTCCGATCACGATACTGTCTGCTACTTCATCGACCAGTTCTATCTGACGATATATCTCTGCGGTTCCTATCCTTACTCCTCCTGGATTCAGGGTAGCATCCGATCTGCCGGATATGATGACACCGCCCCGGTCATTAATTTCAATATAATCCCCATGTCGCCATATATTGGGATAAACATTGAAATAAGCAGTATGGTATTTCTTCTGATCCGGATCATCCCAGAAATAAATGGGCATGGATGGAAAGGGTGCAGAGCCGACCAGTTCGCCCAGCTGGTTCACAACTGAAAGACCGTCTTCATCAAATGCCTGAACCTTCATGGCAAGGCCACGGCATTGCAATTCACCGGCATAAACCGGTCCCATTGGATTGCCGAGTGCAAAACAGCCGTTCAGATCTGTTCCGCCGGATATGGAAGATAACTGGACATCTTTCTTAATCTCCTCATAAACATATTTAAACCCCTCAATCGAAAGCGGTGATCCGGTTGACAGGATTGTCCGCAATGAACTCAGATTATAACTCTTCATTGGTTGAGCGCCGGTATTTTTTAATGCTCCCAGATATCCTGCACTGGTTCCGAAAACCGTTATTTTCTGGTCCTGTGCCATTCTCCATAATACTCCAGGATCCGGATGAAAGGGATTGCCGTCATAAAGTACCAGCGTGGCGCCTACAGCGAGAGAGGTAGTTAACCAATTCCACATCATCCATCCGCAAGTTGTGAAGTAAAATATTCTATCTTCACGTTTCAAATCCGTATGGAGCATAAGTTCTTTCAGATGATGAATCAGAATTCCACCGGCAGACTGCACCATGCACTTCGGTAATCCGGTGGTACCGGATGAGTACATGATATACAATGGATGATCAAAAGGAAGTTGTTGAAAGTCAATCTCACAATACGCTTTACCGATACGGTTAAAATGAACCGCATTCGGTACACTGCTGATATCCGGCTCCGGACGGATGAATGGAACCACA
>CAYTGW010000228.1:0-6129 GCA_964437395.1 uncultured Desulfocicer sp. | reverse complement strand
GTCTTGATTGATATCTTGAAAAAAGCCATATCGCGGCTGGAAGCCGCTCCCACATGATTCGATTGTTCAACAGTTTTGATTACACCCACCTGCCATGAGGTTTGATGATTATTCCTTCTTTACGAGTCGCGTGTTAAAATTTTTCAGTTCCATGTCAAACACTTCCCGTTTCTTTCCATACTGGATAATATTTTCATTCAATACCGAGGTTTTTTTGTTCAACGCCTCAATTTCTTCCGGCGTTTTTACGAGTTTTTTCTCTTTGTTTATGGTCTCTCTTTCTTTCATCAGCACCTGGTTTTCTTTTGCAATTTCATCTTTGTATTTCAGTATGGCAGCACGCTGTTCCTCCAATGGCGTTTTTTCATCGACTGAGAAATATTGATCCGGGTCTGTGTCGGCAAGAGATTCTTCATACTGGGTATTGAATTCATTATAATTGTTTTTTGTGTTTTCCTGGTCTGCCGCTTCAACTCGTTTTTCAATGTCCTGCTTTACACGGGAGTTAAATTCCTGAACCTCATTATTATATTGACTCCATTTGGTTTCATATTGCTGAATCTTCTTGTTCAGATCTTCAGCACGTTTATTATAATCCTGGATATCCTCCTTTTTCTTCAATTCATCCTTCTCTTCGATCAGTTTTTTCCTTGCCTCTTCAAGAGGCTGAAATTCCTGATCCAATGCATCTCTTTTCTGACTGAGCTGTTCATATTCGCTGTTCATTTTCTCGATTTCCGGATTACCGCTCTGATCCGGCCTGGAAAGAGCAGGCGTTTTGCCGCCATTTTCCATTGCCGTCCCTTCCTGTGCATCCGGAACTTCTTTATTGCTGCCCTTCGTATCTTCAAATGTTCCGTCCTCTTCCGAAACCGTTACGTCTGACTGGATATTGTCCATTGGATTATCAGCCACTGTCTCATTTCCCTGGGTATTGTCCATTGGATTTTCTGCAACCGTCTCATTTCCCAGGGTATTGTCTATTGGATCATCAGCAACTGTCTCATTTCCCTGGGTATTGTCCATTGGATTTTCTGCAACCGTCTCCTCGGCTTGGATACTGTCCATTGGATCTTTCGTACCTGCTGGTTCTTCCTGGATACTGGTTGAATCTTCTGCAATGCTCTCCTTCACCGGATCATCAGGGTAGCCATCAACTTCTGCCATTCCCTTCACGGGAAACAAAAAAAGAACGACGAACAGGATGGTCATAATCAGTTTCATGAGCATATCTCCTTGCATGTGGATCAGTTGTCCATATTCTATTATGGTATTATTGGGGATTGAAGTGTTTTCTATCTAATTGTATTTCATACGCAATTTAATAGATAAAAACAAGACTGATTTTAAAATTTTCATTTTTTCCATTTTATGTAAAAATTTTATTAAAGTTTTTTTTTGAATGTCCGATGATAGTGATGGAGTGTTATGCTTTTGATTACAGGGAACTTTTTTGAATGGAAAATGTATACAAGGAGGAGATCATGGAAACAGGAAATGTAAATGCTGTGGAAACACTGGCAAGGCCCGAAGCCGTAAACAAGGAACCAGCTCAACGGACCGAAACCGCCAGCCAGCCGGAAAAACAACCGGATACCCGGGCGTACCAGGTGGAACTCTCGGCTGAAGCAAGGGCAAAGCAGGATGCAGATCAGGCAGCTCTGGAGCAGATGTCAAAACAGCAGCAACAGACAGCAACATATAATTCCTCCGGTGAAATCGGGGGGTAAAGAAGGTGATATCCATGGAAATCAGCGGAATTCAGATCTCGGCGGGTGCACTCAGCATACCTACAGGAAATCTCCGTGCTGCCCAGGCGATCTATGAGAATGTTGCTTCAAGCCGAAAACAGTCCGCTGGCCAGGAAGCAGAAATCCGGGAAGATAAAAAATCGGATATGGTTTCCATTTCACCCCAGGGTCAACAACTGGCGGAAGCCAGTTTCAGAAAGGAACAGCAGAGAAAGGCCACGGATTTCAACCGGAAAGAACAACAGCAGGAGGCTGTTTTCAATCAGGAACAACGCGTGGCAAGGGCAGACTTTCAAAGACAGGAACAGCAGAAAGAAGCTGAATTTGATCGGAATCAACAACAGGATGCTGTTGAATTCAAACAGAATCAACGGTTGTCAGAAGCCCGTTTTCAGCGACAACAATCCCTGAATCATGACCCGGTTGCAAAAAATCCGGAATCATAAGGTTCTTGTACAACCATAAAAAGGAGAGATTATGGCGCTTTCCATCCATTCAAATGCAGGTGGATCATTTACGGTCAATCAGTTACGGGATATCCAGAAATCCTTTTCAGAGTCCCTGGAAAAAATTGCATCCGGAAACCGGATCAACAAGGCTGCCGATGATGCATCCGGAATGGTCATTGCCGATAATCTGGGTATCCAGGCTCGAAGTATCGGACAAGCCATTGCAAACGCCAATGATGCCATTTCCATGTCACAGATAGCCGATGGAGCGCTGGAAGAATCCGCCGGCATCATCAATACCATTCGAACCAAAGCTGTTCAGGCATCAAATGGAAGCCAAAGCATGGAATCCAGACAAGCCATCCAGAATGATATCGGAAAATTAATAGAGCAACTGGATACCATCGCCCAGAACACCTCCTACAATAATCAAAAGCTGTTATCCGGTGATTTCGTGAATCAGTCCTTCCAGGTTGGCGCAAATTCCGGAGAGGTCATTACCCTTTCCATTGGTTCAACAGAATCCAGTCAACTGGGGGATCAGGAAATCGGGAGATTATCGGATATCAATGTGTTAACCTTTGAAGGCGCTCAGGCTGCGATAAAAATAACGGATGCAGCCCTGGGAGAAGTAAACAGCATCCGTTCCGAAATCGGTTCCACGCAGAATCAATTGACTTCAACCATCTCCAACCTGTCCACAACCCATATCAATATCCTGTCCGCAGAATCGACCATCCGGGATGTGGACCTGGCTGAAGAATCCATGAACCTTTCAAGGCTGAAAAGAGTCTCACAGGCCAGGGCCTATGCAGCAGTGAAAGCAAACGAGCAGAGCGACTCGATCATGAAACTGCTCCAGGGGTAACCGGAAACCGGCAACCGGAATCGTTTACCATGTGTCAATAAACAAACGACATCGATCCTTTGTGCAGGCTGCGGAAACCGACTTCAACCCGCGCAGCAGCCATCGCCGCGTTTCCGCAGGGTCAATCACAGCGTCAATCTCCATATACGAAGCCATGTTGATGGCTTTTCCCCTGGCATAGGCCTCTTTTACAAAAAACTGAAAGGTTGCTTCCCGCTCTGCCTCATCCGGGATAGCCTCCAGTTCTTTTTTTAATGCATGCCGGACAGCTCCTTCCAGTCCCATACCGCCGAACTCTCCGGCAGGCCACGATACAGTGAAAAAAGGTTCATGAAACCCTCCTGCGGCCATAGCCATGGCACCCAGGCCATATCCCTTCCTCAGGACGACGGTAAAACAGGGAACGGTTATCTTTGCACCAGCCACAAACAATCGGCATGCATGCCTCACCTGCGCCTTCTTTTCGATATCCGGACCGACCATAAACCCCGGTGTGTCGCACAGGGAGATAATCGGCAACTGATGCGCATTGCACATCTGCATGAAACGGGCAGCCTTGTCCGCATCGTCTGCCTGGATGGCCCCGCTCATATGGGCATTGTCATTGGCCATCAGCCCGAAAGGATATCCCTCGATCCGCACCAGCCCGGTAATGATACCCTGGCCAAAATGAGGCCGTAATTCCAGAAATGAATCTGTGTCAGCCAGTGTCCGGATCACCTTGCGTACATCATACACCCGCAGCCGGTTCTCCGGGATGAGCCAGCGGAGATGACGCTGGTCCGATGCCTCCCAGGTATCTATCCTGCCCTGAAAATAGGAAAGATATTTTTTTGCAGTAGCAACCGCCTCTTTCTCATCTGCCACACAAAGATCCACCACTCCGTTTCGCGTCTGGACATCAATGGGTCCGATCTCTTCCGGTTTCACAACACCCAATCCGCCCCCTTCGATCATGGCAGGCCCGCCCATACCGATATTGGATTGACTGGTCGCGATGATCACATCACAACAGCCCAGCAGAACAGCATTTCCGGCAAAGCACCTTCCTTCCACAATCCCGATCAAAGGCGCATTACCGCTCATGGCTGCAAACCGATGAAAGGTAGATAGATAGAGGCCGGCCACAATATCGATATCCGTATCACTGGGTCTTCCGCCTCCGCCTTCGGCAAAAAGAACCACTGGCAGCTTCCACTCATTGGCCAGATAGAGCATCCGATCCATTTTTTTATGGTTCATGAGGCCCTGGGTTCCGGCCAGTACAGTGAAATCATACGCCATTACCATGCACCGGGTCTTTTCCTCTCCAAAAAAATCCCTGTTGACCGTACCGACACCCGTGATCAATCCATCTGCCGGCGTTTTCTGCATCAGATCATCCAGGCTCCGGCGGCGCCGCTGTGCGGCAACGACCAGCGAACCATACTCGATAAAACTCTCCGGATCACAGAGATCTTCAACATTTTCCCGGGCTGTCCGCTGATTTTTCATTCGCCGCCGTTTTACGGCATCCAATCGATTTTCATCCAGTGTAAAAGCATGACGATCCCTGATTTCAGATAGATCCAATCGAGTGGAATCAAGGTCAATGGATTCTGAATTCATGCCGGAGCCTTCAGCCACCTCCGCTTCCTGGATGTAAAAAAGAGAAGCGCCTTTTGGGATTGTATCGTTCACACAGATCAGGATACGACTCACATATCCGCTTTTGTCCGAACAGACCACATGTTCCATTTTCATGGCTCCAATCACCACCAGCTTTTGTCCGGCTGTGACCGCATCCCCGATTCTAACAAAAATTTCCACAACCTTTCCCTGCATGACGGATTGGACCGGGAAAGTACCTGGAAGTAAATCCGGATCATCTTTTTCAACAGAGGGAAAAGGAGGAAATTCCTGCGCTTGAAAATAGGAATTGGGATGAGATTGTGACACAGAGGCCAGTTCTGCCGCCTTTTCCTCGATCAGCCGGGTATGAAAATTGTTATGAATGACTTCCGGCAGGCATAGCAGGTTCTGTAAAAAAGAAATGTTGGTCGTAACCCCTTCGATTCTGAATTCAGATAAGGTGCGATACGCCTTTTTCATCAGATCTTCATATCGGGGAGAGGCTGAATAAACGATCAGCTTTGCCAGAAGGGAATCAAAAGCCGGGTTGACGGTATATCCGCTGTAACCATACCCATCCACCCGGACATCCTTACCCGATGGAATCTCATATGCACTCAGGGTTCCTCCGGAAGGAGCCGTATTCCCTTTCTCATCCATGGTTTCCATATTGATACGCAACTGAACCGCATATCCCTTTGCAACTGCTTCCCGATCCAGGAGATCAAGCTCGGCCAGGGACTTTCCACAAGCGATTTCAAGCTGGGTTCTGACAAGATCCACCCCGGTCAACTCCTCTGTAACTGTGTGCTCTACCTGGAGCCGGGGATTGACTTCCATAAAATAATAATCTTCTTTGTTTTTTGTCTCTGTATCAATTAGAAATTCAACCGTTCCCAGGCTTTGATAGGAAACCTCCCTGGCCATTCGAAGGGAAGCGTCCATCAGTTTATCGCGAAGAGATGAAGACAGATACCCGCTCGGAGCAACCTCGATTACTTTCTGGTTTCGCCGCTGCAAAGTACAGTCACGCTCTCCTAGTTGAATAACCTGTTTTCCATCACCGATGATCTGAATTTCAATATGACGGGGACGGCGGATCAGCTTTTCGACAAACAGTTCATCATTGCCAAAGGCTGCAAGTGACTCAGACCGGCATCGGGAAAAAGCCTCTTCCAGTTCATTCATATTATACACCGGCCGCATCCCCCGCCCACCGCCGCCGGAAATCGCCTTGATCATAACCGCCCCATCCGGCCCGAGTTGCTCTAAAAAAATTGCAGCCTCTTCCAGAGTGACCGATCCCGTTGTTCCCGGTAATAAAGGGATATCGCACTGTCTGGCAAGCGCACGGGCCCTGACCTTATCCCCGAAAAGATCCAGTATCGCAGGGGTTGGTCCGACAAATGCGATCCCTTCTTCGGCACAGCGTCTTGCAAAAGATGCATTC
>CAYTGW010000227.1:0-6141 GCA_964437395.1 uncultured Desulfocicer sp. | reverse complement strand
GCACTGACTTTCGCCGGTGTGACGCTTTTTAATAGTTTTGAAATTGGCTCAATGGTTTTTTCAATTATCTTTTTCAGGCAGATATCCTTGGAGCAGGGTGCAAATGGAAATTCAAAAAGGGAAAATGGTTGAACTGGAGATTACGGATATTGCATTTGGCGGAAAGGGAATTACCAAGGTGGATGGCTTTACCGTTTTCACAGATCAGACCGTTCCGGGAGACAAGGTCCGTGTTCATGTGCATAAAAAGAAAAAGCGATTTGCAGAAGCAAGGGTGGTTGAACTGATTCAGCCATCTTTGGATCGTGTGGATGCACCCTGCAAATTCAGCGGGTTTTGCGGTGGATGCAAATGGCAGTTTTTGCGCTATGAAAAACAACTGGAATACAAGACCCGTCATGTTGCAGAATCCTTATCCCATATCGGGAAAGTGAATAATACGATGGTTCATCCTGCGATTCCTTCAGATCCCATATTTGAATACAGAAATAAAATGGAATTTTCCTGCTCTGAAAAAAGATGGCTGCTTCCTTCTGAAATGGGGATGGCGGATGAAGAGAATGGATTTGCTTTGGGGCTTCACGTTCCCGGTACATTTTATAAAGTGCTGGATATCGATAAGTGTCATCTGCAGCCGGATCTTGGTAATGATATATTACATGACATACGGCAGTATATTAAGGAATCCCGTGTACCGAACTATGGATTGAGAAGCCATGAGGGATTCTGGCGTTCTGCGATGCTTCGCCACTCAGTGTTTAGCAATACCTGGATGGTGAATCTCATTACCGCATCCGAGGATATCCGGACCGTTGAACCTCTGGCGGATTTACTGATCCGGAAATATCCGCAGGTCGTATCGGTCGTAAACAATATCACCTCCCGAAAAGCAGGTGTTGCTACAGGCGAATATGAAATACTGCTCAAGGGAGAAAGCATTTTAAAAGACAGAATGGGATGTTATGAATTTGAAATTTCATCCAATTCTTTTTTCCAGACCAATACCCGGAGTGCTGCTTTACTGTATGACAAGGTGAAAGAATATGCTGAATTATCCGGGTCTGAGCATCTCCTTGATCTTTACAGCGGCACGGGTACGATTCCGATCTGGCTATCAGGAGCTGCGAGGAGAATTACAGGTCTTGAGATTGTTGAGAGTTCTGTTCAGGATGCGGAAAAGAATTGCCGGAAAAATGGGATCGATAATTGTACATTCCGATTGGGGGATATCAAGGATCTGCTTACCGGAGTTGAAGAAAAACCGGATATGATGATTATCGATCCTCCCCGGGTCGGCATGCATAAGGACGTTGTTTCGCAGGTTCTGGGCATGGCTCCTGAAAAAATAGTTTACGTTTCCTGCAATCCTGCAACACTCGCCAGAGATTTGAATATGATTCAGGATGCATATGAGATCATGGAAGTTCAACCAGTGGATATGTTTCCTCATACCTATCATATCGAGTCGGTTGCAAGGTTGAGAAGAAAGAAATAACGATTCAATGATCTATTGAATATCTTTTACAGCTGAACCGCATGAAACCCTTTTTTCATCGCTTCCTGATTGATATCGATTACTTTTAACAGCTTGGGTGAAAATGTCTTTTTCATTGTCTGAAAGACAGTCTCCAGTGTCACTGTATTCATGATTTTCAGCAAGGCTCCTGTCATTGCCATATTCGCCATCCTGCTGTCACCAAGCTCTTCTGCAATATCATTGACCGGTATATAAAATGACCGGATATCTTTCCGCGCAGCTTTTTTCCGGATCAGCGAGCTGTTGGCTAGAAGGGTACCTCCATTCTGAAGCTTATCGGTAAATAAATCCAATGATGGTTCATTCATGACTACCAGAATATTGGGAAAGGCAATTACCGGAGATGCAACCGGATCATCGGAAATAATGACCGAACAGTTTGCTGTCCCGCCCCTCATGGCGATTCCATATGCCGGATAAAAAGTTACATTTTTATTTTCTGCCATTGCAGCATATGCCATCAGCGTTCCCATGGAGATGACTCCCTGACCGCCAAATCCTGCAAAAATGATTTTGTGTTCCATGCTGTGTGTTTATCCTTATTATGTTGAGCCAATTTCAAAAGTCTATTGTTGTAGTTCCGGCGAAAACTAGAATCCAGTATTTTCGGCTCTTTTCTGGGCACCGACTTTCGCCGGTGTGACGCTTTTTAATAGTTTTGAAATTAGCTCCATTGAGAACGATCAATGATCCGATCGTTGAATAATTTTTCCATCTTTTTTAAAATCCCCTAAGGGGTAGTAACCGATCATCTCATTGGCGATAAATTCGTTTGATTTTTGCGGGCTCAGTCCCCAGTTTACCGGACAGGCAGACAGAATTTCGATGATGGAAAAACCTTTCTTCGCCATCTGGTTCTCAATCCCTGTTTGAATTGCTTTTTTGGTTTTCAATACGTTGGTCGCGGTATGTACGGATGTCCTGGCTGCATAGGTAACGCCGCCGAGTGTTTGAAGGAGTTCGCAAACCCGGATCGGGTAACCCTGTCCATCCTCCGGACTTCTTCCGTACGGACAGGTTGTTGCCTTCTGACCTTCCAGGGTAGTAGGCGCCATCTGGCCGCCGGTCATACCATATATGGCATTATTCACAAAAATGGCTGTTATATTCTCGCCCCTGTTGGCCGCGTGGATAATTTCAGCCGTTCCGATGGCTGCAAGGTCACCATCCCCCTGATACAATACAACCAGTGAGTCAGGGAGTGCTCTTTTAATACCCGTGGCAGCAGCCGGTGTCCGTCCATGTGCCGGCTGGCAGATATCAAGATCAAGATAAGTATATGCAAGAATGGAGCAGCCGACAGGAGCCATAAAGATTGTATTGTCCTCCTGCCCGGCTTCTTTGATAGCATCGATCACAAGTCTGTGGATGACGCCATGCCCGCAGCCCGGACAATAGGGTGAAGGCATATCAAATGCAATATTGTTTCTTTCATAAACCTTTTTCATGGCTGTTTACTCCTGTGATTGCAAGATTTCTTTCAATTGTTTCAGGATATCCGGCTCAGCAGGAATCCCGCCTCCGGGCCGGCCATGAAAATGAATTTTTGCATTACCCAGAACTGCCAGTCTTACATCCTCAATCATCTGGCCAAGGCTCATCTCAACCACAAAGAAATGTTTTGTTTTTTCTGCATGTCCGGCAATGGTTTCTGTTGGAAACGGCCAGACGGTTATCGGTCTGATCAGTCCGGTTTTCATTCCCTGTTTACGGGTCTGGTGAACAACGGAACGGCAGATACGCGCACTCGTGCCATAAGCAACAAAGATCACATCCGCATCTTCAACCATGTATTCTTCAACCATGAGTTCTCTCTCAGCCATGAGATCGAATTTTTTTTTCAATTCCCAGTTCCATTGTTCAACAACACCTTCTGTAAGGGAAAGAGAATTGATCAGGTGGGATCTTCTTCCTTTCCGGTTCCCGAGGGTCCAGGATGATTTATCAAATTTTTTCCCGGAGGGTTCTTTAAAGACAAGCGGTTCCATCATCTGGCCCAGAATCGCATCCCCCAGAATCAGAACCGGATTCCGGTATTCGTCGGCAATGTCAAACGCTTTCATGGTTAAATCCGCGGCCTCCTGAACAGTCTCCGGTGTATAGACAACCATATGGTAGTCACCATGTCCGCCTCCCTTTACAGCCTGAAAATAGTCTGCCTGAGAAGGTGCAATGTTTCCGAGACCTGGACCACCTCGCGCAATATTTACAATTACAGCCGGGAGTCGTGCACCGACAAGATAGGATATTCCTTCCTGCTTCAGGGATATTCCGGGACTGGAAGAAGATGTCATGGCTCTTGCGCCTGTGCAGGCAGCTCCATAAACCATGTTGATTGCTGCAATTTCAGATTCGGCCTGAATAAAAGTGCCTCCTCTTATCGTAAGGTGTTTTGCCATATAGGCAGGTATTTCATTTTGCGGTGTTATCGGATAACCAAAGTAACAGGTCATGCCGGCACGAATGGCGGCTTCAGCAATCGCCTCGTTACCTTTCATCAGTTGTTTTTCGCCCATTTATGAATGCTCCTGTTCTCGATACACATCGATTGCCTGATCCGGACACATGATGGCGCACATGGTGCATCCGGTACAATTTTCATTTATCATTATTAAATACGGATAACCGCTAGAATTGGTTACATCTGCAGGTGAAAGGGCGATTGCATTCAGTTTGCATGCTGTCAGGCAGAGTCCGCAGCCTTTGCAATGTTCAATTCTTACCTCGATTTTTCCTTTTTTTGCCATATAAAGGTTTCCTTTTTGCAAACCGTTTCATCGGTCTCAATTTTTTTGATCCAATAACGAGCTGCAAGAAATAGCGATTCTTTATGCTTTTTGTCAACGGAAAATATGGTCTCTCTATTATTTTTTGTAATAAAGACCTTGAATAAATGACCGATATCTGTATTAATTAAAAAAATTGAATACAAAATAGGGAGTATTTCTATGACTGAATATGGTGTGGAATACAGCAGGGAAGGTCATCTTGGAACGGTTACACTGAATCGTCCCGAGCGTCGCAATACCTTTAATGTCAAGATGTTTGAATCTCTGGAAAAGATCACGGAAGAAGTGAGGAAAAATCTGCCCCGGGTACTGATGATTACCGGTGCAGGGAAGGCATTCAGCGCTGGTTTTGATGTCAATCCGGACAACCCTTATGTGGATCAATTGGCCAAAGCTATAGAAGCTAGAGATGAACAGCCGGTTGTTACCTGTATGAAGGAATTCAGGCGAACCATAGATGGCTTTGTCAACCTTCCAATACCCATTATCGCAGCACTGAACGGAATGGCCTATGGCGGTGGTGCTGAACTGGCTGTTCGATGTGACATCCGGGTAATGGATCCGGATGCAGTGATCTGTTTTTCAGAGGTGAGGCTGGGTTTGATGCCGGACTGGGGAGGAGGAGCGACTCTTGCTAGTCTGCTTGGCCCTGCAAAAGCAGCAGACATCATCCTGACAGCAAGGAAAATCAATGCCAAAGAAGCGGAACAACTTGGGTTGACCAACCGGATCAGCCCTCCTGGCCGTGTTCTGGATGAGGCAAAATCCATGGCAGATATGATTGCTGAGAATGGTCCGCGTTCTGTACAATATGCTCTTGAGGTGATCCGGAAAAGCACCAGCCTGACACTGGAAGAAAATCTTGCTTTTGAATTTGAACGGGCGATTTCGCTGATTGCTTCCGGTGAGTGTTTTCATGGAATCACAGCTTTTTTAATGAAAAAAAAGCCGGTGTTTCCGGATCCGGTTTAGTTGGTTTGTGCATACTGCCTACAATGAGGATATCCATTATTTTATTTGCAGCCATATATTGGATTGTATGGGAGTCGGAAAAAATTTTACCGTGATATTGCTGGTAAAACAATTGCAGGTCATCCCATGTATCAATGTCGTTCAAGGGTTGAAGGATATATGGCTTGATATTCATTTGACAACAGCGATCAAGGGTTTGCTGATAGACAATGTCCGTTCCCCATTCCACATCATGAAACGGCTTTTCCGTGAAAGATGCTGCCTTGAACCCAATAAGGTAGTATCCGCCGTCAACAGACGGCCCAATGACACATCCTGCCTGATCCATTCCGCAGAACGCTTCCTCCAGGATTTCTACCGTCATTTCCGGACAATCTGTTCCAATCAGAATGGCCCGGTCATATCCGGAAGAGAAAGTCCGGATAAAGGCATTGGCCATCCGAATCCCCAAATCTTTTCCGTCTTGCAGATGAAAATCGTATAAATCTCCAAGCCATTGTGAAAGGCCGGCTTTGAATCCTGCTGGATGAAAAAAGATCCGGATATCGATTTTTATTTTTTGTGCAGTATGGAGAATATCCAGAACAAAGCATTGATAAAGGTCAAGGACGGTTTTTGGTGGAAGTTTTTTGGAAAGCCTTGTCTTGACCTTTCCAATCTCCGGGGCACGCATAAATAGGATGATGCAATCTCTGGGTTGATGATTCTCCATCAAGTCCTTACTGAATTGTATTTAATATGATGAACCCGGCAAATGTATACGTCATTCCGGCCGGAGTGAAGAGCCGGAATGACAGGATGGTTGAAATAAATTTTACCTTATTTGACTTCTTCTACCGGATA
>CAYTGW010000226.1:2044-6255 GCA_964437395.1 uncultured Desulfocicer sp. | reverse complement strand
GATTTTCTCATCAGTTTCATTATCCTGATCGGAATGATGATCTATTATCAATTCGCGCCCGGCTGGCACCTGCTGTTTCTGCCCTTTTTTATCATCCTGGCCCTGTTAGCCAGCCTGGGGCCCGGTCTTTGGATTACCGCGTTGAACGTAAAATACCGGGATTTTCGCTATATCATTCCGTTTGTGGTGCAGTTCGGTCTTTATATTTCTCCGGTTGGATTCAGCAGCAAGGTTATTCCGGAGCAATGGCGACTGCTTTACTGCCTCAATCCCATAGTGGGGGTGATTGACGGTTTCCGCTGGTGCATCCTGGGCGGTGAAAGTCCCGTTTACGTACCAGGCTTTATGCTCAGTCTTGCCATCATTATATTCTTTCTCTGGCTGGGCGTATCCCGTTTCCGCAAGACAGAAAAAACTTTTGCAGATTTGATATAGAAAAGGAATTATGTCCGACATCGTCATCAAAGCTGAGAACCTCGGCAAAAAATATGTCATCGGCCATCAAGCGGAAAGGGGCCGCTATACTGCTCTGCGCGATGTGCTGATGCAGAACGCGCGAACCCTCTGGAATAAGACGAAGGACCTGGCAATGGGAAGACCCATCATCCAGGGTGACACGACAGAAGAGGTATGGGCTCTCAAGGATGTGAGTTTTGAGATCGGCCGCGGCGTAGCCGTGGGCATCATCGGCCGTAACGGCGCAGGGAAAAGCACACTTCTCAAAATATTGAGCCGGATCACAGAACCCACGACCGGAAGGGTAACGATAAAAGGCCGCGTTGCCAGCCTACTGGAGGTTGGTACCGGCTTCCATCCCGAACTTACCGGGCGGGAAAACGTCTACCTAAATGGGGCTATTCTCGGTATGACCCGCCAGGAAATTAAAAAGAAATTCGATGAAATTATAGCTTTCGCCGAAGTCGAAAAATTTCTTGATACTCCGGTTAAACGATATTCGTCTGGAATGTACGTGCGGTTGGCCTTTTCCGTGGCGGCGTATCTTGAACCTGAAATATTAGTGGTTGATGAAGTACTCGCTGTAGGAGATGCACAATTTCAGAAGAAATGTTTGGGAAGAATGGAAGAAGTTGGCAAAGGGGGGCGCACGGTTTTATTCGTGAGCCATAATATGCAGGCAATACGGCAGCTCTGCTCACGGGGCATTCTTTTAAACAATGGTACCATTGTTGCCGATGGTGACGTAATATCGGTGACCGAGCAATATTTACAAAATACCCGTCGACTCGACGATGCAGCCTCACTTGCGAGAATTATTGCAGACCTTCCTCCTGATCCGGCATTTAAACTGGAAGAAGTATCTTTCTCGCAAGAGGGAAAGCCCGTATGGGGTGATATAGAAAATGGCAAACCTTTTGAAATTCGTATAGCATATCAGGCATTACAACGTACGGTGGGATTGCGTGTGTTTTTTGACGTATGCGATACACAGGAAACATTGCTGTTTCGAAGTTTTCACGACGAAACAGCAACAGGAATCCCTGCGATGGAACCAGGTCATTATGAGTCTCGAGCTGTTATCCCTGCTGATATGCTTGGTCCAATGGTATATGAAATAAGAATACAAGCGGGTATTTTCAATGTAAGATTTTGTATCCCCGAATCAACCATTCGTGTTTTGTTTCAAGTAACGGCAACGGGGAATTATAATAAGGCATATTTAGGGGATACCTTTAGAGGGAAATTAGCGCTTTCAATTCCCTGGGAAACAAATTCTACTACATAAATACAGGGTTATTGTTATGGAGTTGCCTTATATTAAATCTTTAAAATCGGGATTCAAACAACTGTTGTTGAATGTTCTTATCTATTGGTATTCTAAAACGTTATTACCTGCTTCAATTATGAGGGAAATTGCAAATAAAGCAAAATTAATTGTTCTCTGCAAATCGCTAAAGGCTTGTGGAAAATTACTTAGTGTTCAATTTCCCGTCACAATCGTAAATCCTCATATGATTGAAATTGGAGACAATGTTTCGATCGCCGCTTACGTACACATGTGGGGAAAAGGTGGAATACATATAGGGAATCGAGTAATGATTGGTTCTCATACCGCAATCGTATCATTAACGCATGATTATTCGAAAGAAAAAATGTTTGATACATTAATCGAAAGAAATGTCTTTATTGAAGATGATGTTTGGATCGGTACTCATTGCATAATTTTACCAGGTATTCGCATTGGCAAAGGTGCAGTTGTTGGCGCGGGAACTGTCGTTACGAAATATGTTCCTCCTAACACAATTTTTTCTGGTGTTCCGGGACAAATCCGCAAACAACGAATATGAATCAAGGTCTGAAAACCGCTGCGGCTTGTCCCGCTTGTGGAAAAGCCGAGGCACGATGTCTCGGAAAACTCGCTGTGATTCCAGGACTGTTTACCTTATCCGACGCCGGCGATTTATTTACGTGTCCATATTGTTTTTTTTATTTCAGGCATCCCTACACAGAACCATCCGAGCTCATGGAAAAATACCAGGACGGTGCAGCAGAAACATGGTCACAGGGACGCCTTATAAGAGGAGATCAAAAATTGGTGGCAGAAGCACTGGATCAACTGGTTCCTCGAGGCGCAGTTCTCGATATTGGCTGCAGCAGCGGCGGGTTACTTGCGATGCTGCCGGACAAATATCAAAAATACGGTATCGAACCCAGCACCCGCGCTGCGGAAGTTGCGGCACACCAGGGAGTAACCATTATCGGCAAGATAATTGACGACTGCGAATCAGATATTCCGTTCGATGCCATTCTCATGGTAGATCTTATTGAACATATTGTATCGCCGGTCGATTTCTTAAAGAAAGCTGCATCGTTGCTAAAACCAACGGGAATTCTAATTATATCGACAGGAAACATTCATTCATGGTTATGGCGCATAATGCGACTTGATTACTGGTATTATTTCCCTGAACACGTGAGCTTTTTTAACAAAAGATGGTTTAATTGGTTTGCAGAAAACAATAATTTGCACATTGTTAATACACAGACTTTTTCGCATTATGTGGGTTCAATCGGTCAAACGATACGACAGGTTATCGATTGCACAGTTTATTTGATGCTCAAATGGACTAAAATACTTCCATTCCTGAACAAAGCTCTTTGCAAGGTCTACCCGTTCAGTCGCGCGAGTCGTTGGCCGTCTTCACCGGCAGCCCACTTTATTGCCGACCATATATTTGTGGTTATGCAAAAGAATGCTATTTGAATTGAGAAAAGGTGCGGTTTGGATAAAATTATTTGTTCTATCGTTACTCCTACTTTCAACCGTGTATCATACCTGCCGGCGCTATTCGAAAGCGTCAAGGCGCAGCATATGCGTTTGATCGAACACATCATTGTTGACAATATGTCAAGCGACAATACACCAGAGCTCGTTGAAGAGTATCGTTCTGCAGTCCCGTACCCGGTTGTATACATACGGGAACAAGACCACGGCATATACAATGCGATGAACAAGGGCATTACCGCTGCTCGTGGTACGTGGGTACATATTCTTAATTCCGACGATTGCTACGCTGAAGCGGATGTACTTTCGCAGGTATTTACTCATGACGCTGAATTGTACGATGCTATTGCATGTGCTATTGAAGTTGCCGATCCGGCAGCAAACGAGATCCGAACGTATCAACCACACTATAGTCAAGCGGAAAAAGTATATCGGCTTCCTCATCCAGGCGTGATAATTAAAAACACTTTCTATCGAGATCACGGTACATACAATGAACACTTTCGAATTGTTGCAGATGTAGTCTTTAGTCTTAAATATTTACAACGAGCAAAGCTTATCTTTATTGCTAAACCATTGGTTCGAATGGCTGCTGGTGGTATTTCTTACAAAATGACCATGCGGCATTTTTACGAGCGATTTCTTTGTACATTCCTCTATCAGCCCATATCAATAATAAATAAACTGAGGATATTTGCTAATGACATTTTACTGCTGCTCAAAGTTAAATCCCGAAACAACAAGTCATAAAGCGGTCTGCATCGTTTTGAATTGTTGGTGCGGGTGAAACGAGATATACATGAAGATACTTTTCTCAAGTTATCACAATCCCAAGTTCCTAACCATTACAGAATATTTTGAAAATGCAATACAAGCATTAGGTCACGAATTGATAGTGTTTGACGATCGCAGACATATTATTCCCGGAAGGATCAGGAATAATATCCCCTGGTTGCATCGCTTCGAT
>CAYTGW010000226.1:0-2034 GCA_964437395.1 uncultured Desulfocicer sp. | reverse complement strand
GGGTGAGGCCGGACATTGCCATTGTGGCAGGTGGCCATAGGATAATGTCGTCTACTGTGAAAAAGATGAAAAACAACGGAGCCGTAACGGTTTTATGGACGATTGATGCGCCGCTCAATTTTCAGCCGATCATTGACAGTGCCCCTTGTTACGACCATATATTTTGCCAGGGAACCGAAGCGGTGGAACTTCTTGATAAGGCCGGTATAAATGGTTCTCGCTGGCTTCCTGTCGCCTGCGATCCCGATGTTCATCGCCCGGTTCTGTTGTCGGAGCGGGAGCGTGAAGAATACGGTCACGATGTCGTTTTTGTCGGTTCTTATTATTCGAACAGGGCGGAGTTGTTTGAGAAGATAGCAGGATTTGATCTTGCTGTCTGGGGGCCGGGATGGGACAACCTGCCAAAGGATTCTTCTCTTGCGAACAAGATCAAAGGCACCCACACGCCGCCCTCGAAATGGCTGAAGATATACAGTGCCTGTAAAATCGCCCTGGTTATTCACTACCAGAGTCCTCACAATTCCTTTCCCGTGTATCAGGCGAGCCCCCGTATTTTCGAGGCCATGGCCTGCGGGTGTTTTGTCATTTCCGATAGACAAAGGGATGTCTTTTCACTTTTTGAGGACGGGAAGCATCTTGTCGGCTTTGACAATCCGAATGATTTGATTGCAAAGATACATTATTATCTTTCTCATCCTGAAGAACGAGATGAGATTGCCCGAAAAGGGAGCGAAGAGGTGACGAGCAAGCATACATATCGCAAAAGAATAGATGAAATTTTGGAGAGGGTGAGGAAACATGAAAAGTTCGCGTACTGAATATTTTGACGAGTATATGGATTCGATTTTTGCATCATGCAATGAATTGTCACCGGAGAAATTTGAGCTGGCTGTTGCGGACTATGAGGCGCTCTATGGTCAATTTCTCCCCTCTTCGCGTGATGCGGCTATACTTGATGCGGGAAGCGGAGCCGGCCATTTTCTGTATTTTTTGAAAAAGAAAGGTTATATGAATTTTAGAGGAGTCGACGTGTCTCAGCAACAAATCGAGTTCTGCAGAAAAAATATTTCGGAGAATGTTGTTCTTGCAGACATTTTTGATTATTTGCGGGAGAAAAAGGGGGCTTTTGATTTGATAAGTATTAATGATGTTCTGGAGCACATGCCTAAGAAAAGAGTCCTCTCTCTCCTGTCTTTGGCTAGGCAGACTCTCAAGCCGGGCGGAAAACTGATTCTTAAAACCCCCAATATGGGCAATTTTTTTTCCCTGTATCCGAGATATAAAGATTTCACTCATGATTCGGGCTTTACAGAAAAAAGTCTGCATCAGGTTTTGTGGCTTGCCGGCTTCAGGGATATGACGATTTTCGGCCCTGAAGCCCTATACCCAAAAAACATAAAAGGGAAGCTTCAAAGGGCGGTTTCGTTTTTTATTCGCTTTGTCCTCCGCAAATTGTATCAGTATCAGGGATATGTAGCGCCGGACATAATGTCTCCACTTTTGGCTGCCGTCGCTGCTAAATGAACTATTGCCGAAGGGAACATTCGAGGAAATCTTTTTTATATTATGTCTAAGCAAGGCAAAATAAGGGTCCTGCATCTTGTGGAAGATCTCAAAGTAGGAGGTCTTGAAAATGTTATCGCATCCATCGTCCTGGGACTGGATAAAGCAAAATATCAAAGCCAGGTCTGGTGTCTTGCCCAGGGCGGGGATGTGGCGACGGAACTCATCGGCAAAGGGGTGACAATAAGGATCCTGGGGGAACGCAGCTACTACAATCCATTACGCGTTCTTTACCTGGCAAGGCTAATCAGGGAGGAGAAATTCCATATCATCCATGCGCACGGTTATTTTGCCGGCGCCTTTGGACGGATGGCCGCTATCATCGCCCGTGTGCCAGTCATCATTGCCCACGTGCATAGTGATTATCACGAATACGCATTGCGGAATTTATTGATGGAAAACTTCCTTTCCCGTTTTTCGGACAGGATTATCTGCGTGAGCAAAGCCGTCCAAAGATTTGTTGTTGAGACA
>CAYTGW010000225.1:0-6256 GCA_964437395.1 uncultured Desulfocicer sp. | reverse complement strand
CATCCGTGGATGTGGTTATCGGAGCCGGTGATCTCGGACTGGTTCGAAAAGGGCTCCGGGAAACCATTGAGGCATTAAGGGAGATTCAGAAACCTACAATCCTGGTACCTGGCAACAGCGAAAGCTGGGAAGAGCTTGAAAACGCTTGTCAGGGATGGGAGAATGCCATAGCGCTTCACGGAAGCGGGATAGAATTGATGGGGATTCAATTCTATGGAGTCGGCGGCGGCATTCCTGTAACCCCTTTTGGCGATTGGAGTTATGATTTTACAGAACAGGAAGCGACAAAACTGCTTTCCGAATGTCCTCAGAAGTGTATCCTGATCACCCATTCCCCGCCAAAAGGAGCGGTAGATATATCATCTTCCGGTCAAAGTTTCGGGAGTCAGGCGATTCGGGAGACAATCCTTGAAAAGAATCCATTATTATGTGTCTGCGGGCATATTCATGAAAGTGCGGGAACTCATGCGAGGATAGGAAATACAACCGTTGTGAATGCTGGTCCCAATGGCATTTTCTGGGAGATTTAAAGTCTGGCCGGCTAATTGATGTCAGTGACCAATGTGTATTTTGTGACTGTCTATTTTGGTTCATCCCAACTTATGCCTTGGATCATTTCTTGGAAGGTGCGGACTGTCCCCTGACATTTTTGCATGCGACTCGATGGCGGACAGCAATTCCTGCGGCTGGATGGGCTTGGAGATATAACCGTTCATCCCCGCTGCAAGACATTTATCGCGATCGCCTTTCATAGCGTTGGCCGTTAATGCAATGATGGGAATATCATGGTCGAGTACCTTGGAGTTCGGGTTCCGGATTATACCGGTGGCCGTAAACCCGTCCATTACCGGCATTTGGACATCCATCAGGACAAGATTGTACTTGAAGCTCCCCAACGCGGCTACTGCTTCTTTCCCATCGGACGCAATATCCGCTACAAAGCCGAATTTTTCAACCATCCGTTTGGCCAATTTCTGGTTGATCGAATTGTCATCCACCACCAGAACCCGAGTTTTTTTCCGCTGCTCTTCCGAAAGGGAGTGTTTGGTAATCAGCGGCTGCTTTCTTAATGATGTCTTGGCAGGTTGCTGACTGAACACGGATACAAGGCAATCGAAGAACTGAGATCTGCGGATCGGTTTGGTTAAATAAGCGGCAAACCCGATTTTTTCCATCCGGGCTGCTTCCCCGCGCATACCCATGGATGTGAGCATGATCATTTTCGTTTCTTTGAGAAGCGGATCATTTTTGATCTGTTTGCCCAGTTCGGCGCCATCCATTGCGGGCATGAGCATATCGACAATTACGGCATCATAGGGTGCATTGACTTTGGCGACGGCATGGAGGAGGGACAACGCCACTTCGCCTGACCGGGCCATATCGGAAAAGCATCCCCAGGCCGCTAAATAACCGCTGAGAATATCAAGATTGGTTTGGTTGTCATCTACCAGCAGAAAGCGCTTGCCGCGCACGGAATCCGGTGTGTCCGGCATCTGCTCTCGGGATTGGGGCTGTTTTTCAAAAAGAGCCGTAAACCAGAAAGTAGATCCTTTGCCTAATTCACTCTCCACGCTGATTTCTCCGTTCATCAGCTCGCAAAGCTTTTTGGAAATGCTTAATCCCAATCCGGTGCCGCCATAATTACGCGTGGTTGAAGCATCGCTCTGTTCAAAGGCTCTGAAAACGAGCGCGCACTTATCTTCGGCGATACCGATGCCGGTATCTTTTACTTCAAAGCGTAATTTTGCATCTGCTTCGGTCTCTTTTTCCAGCCGGACCTGCAGAAAGATCTCTCCCTTTTGGGTGAATTTCATGGCATTGTTGGTCAGGTTCAGAATAATCTGCCGAAGACGTCCCGGATCACCTTTCAGCAGGGTAGGGATAGCCGGGTCAATCACATAAGTAAACTCCAATCCTTTTTCATGCGCCTTGAGCGCCGGCAGCTCCACGACCTCTTCTAACGTGTTGCGAAGGTCGAAATTCAGAGTCTCCATATCCAGCTTGCCGGCTTCAATTTTGGAGAAATCGAGAATGTCCGTAATAACCGTGAGCAGGCTGTCCGCGCTTCGTTTTCCGATATTTACCAGATCCAGTTGCTCGTTATCCAGCCCAGTGGCAAGTAACAGGTTCAATACTCCCATGACACCGTTTAAAGGGGTGCGGATTTCATGGCTCATGTTGGCAAGGAAAAGGCTTTTGGACACATTGGCCTCCTCGGCGTCTAATTTTGCGCGTCTCAATGCCTCTTCGTTGAGCTTCTGGCGGGTGATATCCTTGACGGAACACACCCAGCCAAAAATCCGGCCGTTTCCATCGAGCATCTGGGCGGCGGTCATGAAGGCGGGAAAAATAGAGTCATCTTTGCGCTTATGTCCTACTTCGTCAGAATTGAATCCTTTTTGGTGGACCACTTCTTCAAAAGGCGCAAGTTCGTCTTTAATCTGGGCGGCCGTATAAAAAAGATCCATTCTTTGATCCTTTACTTCGTCCGGAGTGTATCCATGAATATCCGCCCAGGCTTTATTTAAGAAGATGATCTTTCCGTCCAAGCCGGTTACGGCAATACCATCGGCAAATTGTTCAGCCACCTTTTCCAGCATCAGGGTCTTTTGAAGGGGCCCGGTAATCGAACGGGCAATGATGACGGCAATCAGGGTTACAGCGCAAATTACTACGCCTAGAAAGATGAACAGATTCAAATAGCGCTGCTGCCGGCTGATCGTCCTGACCTTTAACAGGACGTTCTTGAGGTCATCGGAGGATTGGATTGACAATTGGTCCAGGCGGGCCTGGATCGTGTTCGTCCGGTGTTGGAATTCCAGCGCTTTTTCAGCCATGACATCAGGATGCTCGCTCATTTGGGTGTAGATCTGCTTGGCCGCCAAGTTAAAATCTTTCAGAAGTCTAAGTGTTTCCAAAATATCAACGTTCGGTATGTCATTCTTTTTTTGAATGTCTGTTATCTGCTGAAGAAGATTTTCAACCATTTTGGCCTTGTCGCCGGCAGCATCTATTAAGGATTTTTCACCAATCATGACAGCATCTTCGTAGAGACGGATTTGTTCCTTAAACCCGGTGAGCGCCATCTTGCTTTTCTGGGCGCTGGGAAAATGAATTTCCGTTACATTCGAAAGACGTGACTCTGTTTTCTGGCCAAGAAAGAAACCCAGGAGCATTGAAAAAAGATATCCCAGAATCAGAATACTCAGGCTGAACCATATCTTCTGCCCAATGCTGTATGAACCTTTCATAAATACAAAGCTCCTCTTTAATTGGATTTGGAATCAAGACAGGATGGCCAGTTACCCGACCGCCCCTCACAGATCCGGTGTGCGGTATTACCGCAAAAGCTCTTCGAACCAGCTTACTTGTGCACTGACAGTTTATATTATTGATTTTTTCGATACTTTTTTAATCCATTATTCGTGAAGAATTACTGTGTCACCATCAAATAGCAAAAAGGGCATTACTTGTTGATTCATTGATTTGGATATTTTGGATCAAAGTCCGGGCTATCGGAAGAACAGCAGGAATATCAGTTGGGATTCAGTGGACCATATTCCGTGTTATTTGCAAAACGAAAAGAATGCCCATTTGATGAAATGATTATGACAGAAAACCGGAGAAACGTAAAGAGTCAATACAAGAAGCTCAGAGGGGTTCTCAACGTCCCGGTTGTATCTTTTCGGATTTTGGATATCTTGTCCTGACATCCTGAACCATTATAAATGTCCATAGCGTATGTAATTTTTTTTATTTCAGTGGATTATGAATTTGACACAAATATTTACAACATATGGTTGATTTATTTCAGATATTGACTCATTATGCGTGCGATTGGACAGGATTTATAGATTTTTTATGATTTGTTCATAAAGCGTAAAACAGATTTTCGTTGGGTATATTATGGGGAAAAAAACAGTATTAGATCAATTATCCTGTTCCCTTCCATACTGGGAACAAAGTCAAACCGATGTTCTGGGTCTGCTTTTTTCAGATGTAAAAACCGGTGACCTTGTTCTGGATCCTTTTTGCGGGGCAGGAATACCGGCGCTTGTTGCCTTGCAGCAAGGCGCCCGGGTTATTGCCGGAGATCTGAATCCAATGGCTGTTTTATTGGCCCGGGTTCTGCTTCAGCCAATGGGGTTGTTTGCAGTAAGAGAAGATTTCCAAAGAATCCGGGAAGCTGTTGCAGATAGAATAGGAGATCGATACACCATTTTATGCCCCGGATGCGGTAAAAAAATCGGGTTTGAGAAATTAATTTGGAAAAGTAAAGAGGGCAGAGATGTTGAAATCCGTCCGGATGCGGTTCAGGCAACCTGCATTAATTGCGGATTCAAAGGGACAGAACGATTAACCGATTCACAGGTCAGACGGCAGATTACACAGTCGAGAACAGCGCCTGAAAACTGGTTCCCCAGGAAAAAAATTCAGGGCACGGGAAGCAAAAATTCATTTTATATAAATGACCAGTTTACACAGCGTAATCTGGCATCTCTGGCTGACCTGTTTCATGGAATCAACAGCATTCCCATGGCAAAAAGCCGAGAGATTTTTCAATCTGTTTTCATTTCCATTTTGTTTCAATGTATCACAAAAGGGATATCCGGAAATTCATCCAATGTAATATCAGACGCAGAGATTCCAGGAATTCGAAAATCTTCTGTTTCACTGGAAATGAACGTCTGGAAAGCCTTTGAAGATCAATTTGAACAATGGATACAGCGTAAAAAAACAGTAAATTCCTTATTGTCTTTTGTTCGGTTTTCCGATTCAATAATGGCATTCGAGGATACGGATGACCATGCATACATCATCCATTCAGATTGCCTGGAATTTCCATTCCCACAGAAGCGGAAAATTACCCATGTTTTTTTAGACCCGCCTGGGGATCAGGCAGGCATTTGTCTGTCTGCTTCTGAATTTCAGGGAGCCTGGTTACGCAAAGGGGTGGATCGAAACCGGTTCTGGAATACAGAATTACAATCCATTGAGGATAACCTTGAACAGTTTCAAAAACTGCTGGAAAAGATAGCCGTAAGCACGGATGCTTCCTGCCGGATCATTCTTTCCCATCGTGCTTCAAAAAAAGAGACCTGGGAAGCTTTGCAGGATAAGTCTTCAGAGGCTGGATATGAATTACAGGCCTTGGAATCGGTCCAAAGCCTGATTCCTTGCCGGCAAAAGAAACAGGGAAAAACAGAGGCTGAAAAATACGGCTTTCTTGTCCGGACCCGCCCAAAGAACAGAAAGCCAGACCTTGAATTTTCAGACATAAATACGAATGTGTTTTCTCTTCATGAAACACAATTCCCCTGGCACATCAAATCGGAGATTGTAAGACTTTTATCTGAAGCATCGGGAAATCTGAAGGCATACAACAGGCTGTGTCTGATCCTTCTGGAGACAATCCTTGCAAAAGACGGGTATGGGATTGTTTTTGCAGAACCAGACCGGTTTGATTGGTCTGTAGCAGACAGGGAGATCCAGCCGGAAAAGCTGCGTTCTCGCGACCAGGATTTTTTCCATGCTGACATTGTTGCAGAACACCAGGATGGGAAGCAGATCTTTTTCTGTTTTTATGATCCTGGAAATGAAAAAAAGCATAAACAGGCTGCCGGAAAAATTTTTCAACAGGATCAGCAATCATTTCATCGTGTCTGCTATCTGATCTTTGAAAACCGGCTGCAGATGAATTCATGCAGGCAGATTGAATGGGCGGATAACTGGCCCAGGGGATTTTTTGTCTGCTATCCGGATCTTTGTCAGCAGGCAGAAAAGATCCAACCGGATCTGTTCAGGGATCCGGCCAATCGTTTTTCCAAACGATTCGTCCCAAGCCGGAAACAGGGAATCCGACATTTCAAGGCTGAAGTACTCCGGAATTCACCGGTCGGGCTTGATGGAAAGCCCATGCATTACAAGCTTGAATTTCAGACATCGGATATGAAAAATATCGGTCCCGGCCAGTTCGTGATGGTGGATCCTTTGCCCTGCGGTCAGCGGAAGAAGATGGATCAGATCCAACATCAGAATGTTTACACTACAGGGAATAATCAGCATGGGAAAAAAATCAAGATTGACCTGATGCCGAAATCCTATCTGAAAAGGCCCTTTGGGGTTCAGCGAGCATATTATAAATATTTTGAATGGGGATATCATCAGACATTATCCCTTCCCCCTATTCTGGCGGGCATCACCCATACGGTTTTCCCCCACAAGTTTGAGATTTTTTATAAGCGGATTGAAGGCG
>CAYTGW010000224.1:0-6339 GCA_964437395.1 uncultured Desulfocicer sp. | reverse complement strand
ATGCCCATTCTAAGAGTTGCAGCAAGCCTTTTAATACCGTAAAGCTGAGTTCCATTATGTTTTCTCATCTATTTTCCTCCTTTTTTGACGGATGGATTCATCCTTCTGAAACCATATGATGTTTCCCTGTATTATATGCATGATCCAATACTTTCAGGTTGATGATTCAATAAACAGACCATGGGTCACAAGTTTCACCGTTTCCGCAAATACCTGTTGCATGAAATCGGTTTTGTTTTTGATATAAGTCCTTATAATAAACATTTTATAAATCAGGAAAATGATCTCCGACACTTTTTCGGTGTCCACATTCCGGAAAACTTTTTCCCTTATGCCCTGTTCCAGAATGTTTTTGATCAACAGGATGGAATTCCGATTAATCTCTTCGAAGGGGTCTTTTTCCGGAAACATGGGGAAAATGTCAGGATCATGAATCAGAATCTGACGGAAATATTCGTCGCTGGACAGATACTCGACCGCTTTGAAGCACATCACTTCAAAGCGGCGTTTTACATCTGTTTCGTTGTCAATGGCAGCGGCTACACGGATTTGCCATTTCTGCAATGCCCAGGAAACAGTCTCCCGATAGAGGTCTTTTTTATTTTTCACATAAAGGTACAGATTGCCTTTGGTCATATTCATTCTTTTTGCAATATCTTCCACAGTGGTTTTCTGATATCCAAACAGGGCAAATGTTTTCAGCGCTGCTGTGTATATGGTTTCAATATTTTCTTTTTTTCGCACAGGTATTCCTTAACTGAATAAATGAACAATATATTTATTTGTTCATTTATATTGATTCTGTCTTTTTGTCAAGCATATGTCGTAGCTCCGGATTTTTTTCTGAACGATACTTTCATGTTGACAGCATATGCGATACTGGTGTAACAATGTTACAAAAGGCAATAATTTATAAGGATTATGTTTTTATAAATATTGTTTTTTCAATTAGTTATTATTATTTTTTGATAAAAAACTATATTCTGAGTAAAGAATATAGAGATTTTTGGACATCATATATATTTTAATAAATTAAAATACTTAAGGAAACAGAAATCTCTATGGCCGGGAACGAAGATCAAGGAAGTAAAACAATGTTTCAGGATTTGAAACCTGACGTTTATGAAAGACTTGAAAAGGCTGTCGAGGAAATCTTTTCCAGTTCAGATTTTCATAAAGCGAGCATGCGTGATGTGGCCCGCAAGGCGGGTGTGAGTTTCAGTACGATTTATCAATATTACGGAAGCAAGGAGAATCTCCTTTTTTCCTTTGTCGATATATGGCTTGATATGCTCACGGAGCGAATTATTGATCATCTGCAGGGCATCGAGGATCTGAAGGAAAAAATGAGGAAGGTGTTGTGGGTGCAGATTAATTATTATGAAAATCATCCCGGGCTGGCAAAAATTCTGTTTATGACACTTCCCATGAAAACCTGGATGGCAGATAGAACCTTTCAGCAAAAAAAGATGATCAATCTATATCTGGATGTATTAAAAAAAGGGCAGGAAGAGGGGATTCTGAATTCGAATGTCCGGGCTGGAATCCTCCTTGATTTTATGTTGGGTTTTGTTCAGAGATCTTTTTTTATGTGGGTATCACGAGGGCAGAAGGAGAGCCCTTCTGAACAGGCCAATCTCATGTTTGAAATGGTCTGGCGGGCGATTTCGAATCCGGATTATGAATCAGAAAAATAATATATTTTATAAGGAGTAAGAATCATGTCTGAACATCCGAAAAAAAAAGAATGGGTAGCACTGGCGATCAAGGAGCTCAAGGGAAAATCCGCAGACACCCTGGACTGGGTCACTCCCGAAGGGATCAAGGTAAAACCTCTGTACACGGCAGAGGATATTGAGGGGCTCGAATGTGTTAATACACTCCCCGGTTTGCCACCGTATGTGAGAGGCCCGATGGCAACCATGTATGTGGGCCGTCCCTGGACAATCCGTCAATATGCCGGTTTTTCCACTGCAAAGGAATCCAATACATTTTATCGCCGAAATCTTGCCGCCGGCCAGATGGGGCTTTCCGTTGCCTTTGATCTGGCAACCCATCGCGGGTATGATTCGGATCATCCGCGGGTTGCCGGTGATATCGGTAAGGCTGGTGTGGCCATTGATTCGGTTGAGGATATGAAGATCCTGTTTGACCAGATCCCTCTGGATAAGATGTCTGTTTCCATGACCATGAATGGGGCTGTAATCCCAATCCTCGCATCATACATTGTTGCAGCGGAAGAGCAGGGAGTCAAACATGAACAACTGAACGGAACCATTCAGAATGATATTTTAAAAGAGTATCTGACACGAAACACCTACATTTATCCACCCCAGCCATCCATGCGGATTGTTTCCGATATTATGGCTTTTTGCTCCCAGCATATGCCCAAGTACAATACGATCAGTATCAGTGGTTATCATATGATGGAGGCAGGAGCGGATTCCGTACTGCAGACCGCATTTACCCTGGCGGACGGACTGGAATATATAAAAGCTGCATTAAATGCAGGGATGGATATTGATACATTTGCCCCCCGGTTGTCTTTTTTCTTTGGAATCGGCATGAATTTTTTTATGGAGATCGCAATGCTTCGTGCTGCCCGGTTCCTTTGGCATCGGATTGTCAGCAGATTCAATCCGAAAAATTCAAAATCAACCATGTTGAGGACACATTGCCAGACATCCGGCTGGAGTCTGACCGAACAGGACCCTTATAATAATATTATCCGGACAACACTGGAATGTCTGTCCGCTACACTCGGAGGAACACAGTCCCTGCATACCAATTCTTTTGATGAGGCTGTCGGACTGCCAACCGATTCTTCAGCTAGGATTGCCAGAAATACCCAGATTGTGGTTCAGGAAGAATCTCAAATTTGTCATACGGTCGATCCTCTGGCCGGGTCATATTATGTGGAGAGCCTTACCAACAGTATTATCAATGAAGCCCAGAAAATTATCGATGAGGTCGAAGAGCTGGGAGGGATGGCAAGGGCGATTGAATCCGGGATGCCCAAGATGCGGATTGAGGAAGCGGCTGCGCGAAAGCAGGCAAGGATCGATCAGGGTAAGGATGTGATTGTGGGTGTGAATAAGTATCGGGTTGAAGGGGAGATGAATTTTGAAATTCGGGAGGTTCCGGCTTCCGTCCGCGATGAACAGGTGGCGCGATTAAAAGAGATCCGGTTAAAAAGGGATCAGAAAGCGGTTCAGAAAGCACTGGATGATATTACCACAGCAGCGAAATCAGATGGTAACCTTCTTGAGGTTGCATTGAAGGCCGTCCGGCTTCGGGCCACGGTGGGTGAAATATCGGATGCCATGGAAAAGGTTTTTGGCCGTTTTGTAGCGACTACCCAGTGTATTTCAGGTGTATACGCTTCCGAATATGGCACAAGCGAGGCAATTGATTCGATTCAGAAACGTACCAAGGCTTTTAAGGAAAAGCATGGACGCCGTCCCAGAATACTGGTTACCAAAATGGGACAGGATGGTCATGACCGGGGAATCAAGGTGGTTGCAACCGCATTTGCTGACCTTGGATATGATGTGGATATCAGTCCGATGTTTCAGACTCCTCAGGAAGCAGCAAAGATGGCCATTGAAAATGACGTTCATGTCGTGGGCGCTTCCAGTCTGGCCGCAGGGCATAAAACACTGGTTCCGGAATTGATCAAATCACTGAAAGAAAATGGTGCTGAAGAAATACTGGTGGTTGTGGGCGGGGTGATCCCTCCGGGCGATTATCCGTTCCTCTATGAAGCTGGAGTGGTAGGTATATTCGGGCCCGGGACATCCATTGTGGATTCAGCCAGTAAGGTGCTTGCAGCGATCGAAGAAAAATAATAAATTTAAAATTTTATTGGTTTTATGCCTCAGATGATCAATCAAGAACAGGTGGAGATTTATAAAAACGGTTTGCTGAATGGAGACCGGCGGCTTTTATCACGGGCAATTACCCTGATTGAAAGTTCGCTGCCTCTCCATCAGCAGATTGCCGGAGAACTGCTCGATTCTATATTACCATATACCGGCAAGGCCATTCGTGTAGGGATTACCGGTGTTCCCGGTGTGGGGAAAAGTACATTTATCGAAAGCATCGGGATCTATTTATCCGGGAAAGGGCATCGGATCGCAGTGCTTGCTGTTGATCCAAGCAGCAAGCGCAGCGGTGGCAGCATCATGGCGGATAAAACCCGTATGGAAAAATTATCTATAGATCCAAACGCATTTATCCGGCCATCCCCTTCAGGGGGAACCCTTGGTGGCGTTGCCCGAAAAACAAGAGAAGCAATGCTTCTCTGTGAAGCTGCCGGTTTTGACATCATTATTGTTGAAACCGTCGGCGTAGGTCAATCTGAGACAGCGGTTGCATCCATGGTGGATTTTTTTCTGGTGTTGATGCTGGCAGGGGCGGGTGATGAGTTGCAGGGGATTAAAAAAGGGGTGCTGGAATTGGCAGATGCCATTGTGATCAATAAAGCTGACAATGACAATATCAAAAAAGCACAACTGGCCAGAAAACAATATGAGAATGCCCTTCACCTGCTGAGACCTTCATCCGCTGTCTGGTCTCCTCCGGTTCAGACATGCAGCGCACTTGAGCATTCCGGCATAGACAGGGTCTGGGATATGATTTTATCCCATCGCAAGAAAATCATGATGGCCGGTGAATTGAATGTGAAACGAAAACGGCAGTCTCTTGACTGGATGTGGTCGCTCATTGAGGAGGGACTTCAGGAACGGTTTGAAAAGAATCAACATGTGAAAAGGGAGCTTCCGGGAATTTCGGCGGCTGTTGAAAAAGGAGAGACCTCCCCAACAGCGGCTGCAAAAAAGTTGCTGTTTTTTCTTGACAATTGACGTCCAATATAGAAATCTGTCAGCTTATTGCTAACGGATCAGTGCAGTGAAATCGTTATTGTTTTTGGTTAGATACCAATGCAGAAGAAAGGATTATCATAATGGGTATTGTTGCTGATAAAATCAAGGATCTGAAAGAGAGAGAAAAAAAGATTCTTCAAATGGGCGGAGAAAAAGCAGTTGCCGGCCAGCGTGAAAAAGGCAAACTGAATGCGCGGGAAAGGTTACATCTACTTTTTGATTCCGGAACCTTTCGGGAAATTGACATGTTTGTTGAGCATCGATGTGTAAATTTTGGAATGGAAAAGGTGGAAATCCCATCCGATGGCGTGATTACAGGACATGGCCTGGTGGATGGACGACCGGTATTTGCCTATTCCCAGGATTTCACTTCAAGGGCCGGAAGCCTCGGTGAGATGCATGCAAAGAAGATCTGCAAGGTAATGGATATGGCCCTCAAGGCAGGGGTTCCGATTGTTGGAATGAATGATTCCGGTGGCGCCCGAATTCAGGAAGGTGTGGACGCACTGTCCGGGTTTGGTCGGATTTTTTTCCGGAATGCACGTTCTTCAGGAGTCATTCCTCAGATTTCAGCGATCATGGGTACGACCGCGGGTGGTGCGGTCTATTCTCCGGCCATGACAGACTGGATTTTTATGGTAAAGAACAGCAGTTACATGTTCATAACCGGCCCACAGGTTATTAAGTCCGTAACCGGTGAAGAGATTTCTTTTGAAGATCTGGGCGGTGCCATGGCGCATAATGAAAAAAGCGGGGTTTCCCATTTTGCATGCGAGAGTGATGAGGATGCGATAGCGCAGATCAAGAAACTGATTTCCTATATCCCTTCAAACAACATGGAAGATCCGCCGATTGTGAATACCGGGGACGATCCCAGAAGAACAGATCCGGAATTGGACACAATTATTCCGGATAATCCGAATCAATCCTATGATATGAAAAAAGTGATTACATCCATTGTTGATAATGGAGAGATCTTTGAACCCCATCAATATTTTGCAAAAAATATTATTGTCTGTTTTGCACGGTTGAATGGCAGAAGTATCGGCATTATCGCCAATCAGCCGGAAAACCTTGCAGGTTGTCTGGATATTGATGCATCGGATAAAGCCACAAGGTTTATCCGGTTCTGTGATGCGTTTAATATTCCGATACTGACCATCGCGGACGTTCCAGGATATCTGCCGGGCAGTAATCAGGAATGGGGGGGGATTATCCGGCATGGAGCAAAACTGCTCTGGTGCTACTCAGAAGCAACGGTTCCGAAACTGTTACTAGTTACCCGGAAGGATTACGGCGGGTCCTATCTGGCCATGTGTTCCAAAGATCTGGGAGCGGATATGGCTTTTGCCTGGCCAAGTGCTCAGATTGCCGTTATGGGTGCGGCAGGAGCTTGCAATATTATTCATAAGAAAGAGATCGATGCCGCGGATGATGCTGTTTTAAAAAGAAA